>NZ_SJPT01000002.1:600000-871178 GCF_007860095.1 Novipirellula galeiformis
TCCGCCTCACGAAATTTTTCGGCAGCCTCGTAGGCCTTTCCCATCTCCTCTAACAACAATTCGCCATGATCTGCACAGCACAGAGCCGAGGAAATACGAAACCTTGTGTTGCCCGTCTTTTTCTGTTCGTCATAGGCGGCTTCCGCCCGACGGTAGGATTCATGAGCGCTGTCGCTTTCCTTGAGTGCATGCTGCATAATCGCCAATAGGTGCAGTTCCTCTGGCCGAACGTGAACTGAATTGTTGGGCGCCGAATCCTCGACGGTTGTCATCTGTAGCAACTCATCGCGAATTGTTCGTAACGCGTCTTGAAACTTATTTGTTCCCTGCGTCGTCATCAATAATTCATAATGTCGCTGTGTCGAGTCGTGATCGGAACCTTTGCCATCGAATGCCTTTTGCGCCGCAATGCGCAGCGCCACTTCATCAATATGTCGATCGGTGATCGCGGCTCGCGGTAGATCTTGCGCGTCTGCTAATTGGTTCAAAATGAGCGTGCGAACTCCTGGGATGAACCAAGGCCGCTCATTGAACCACCAGTCACCGTGCCGACTGGTCATCGCATTCAGCATATTGCGGTCACCAGCATTAACTCGGAATTTTTCAAACGAGACGCCCGCAGCGGGCCAAAAGGAAAACTCGCCGTCGGTGGTGTCCAGATTGCGACACTCCGGCTTTTGTGTGGCGACGTCGAACGTGGTTGCAATGTATGAGGCGAGTTTGGTCGTCCCGATGGCGTCCGAGCGTTTGCCATTGGCTGGCAAACGCGTTAGGCCGTCGATAAGTGCAGCGGTAAAGGGCGAGTGACCTTGATTGTTCTTTCCGGCGTCAAGAGCCACCTGCGTCGCTCGGCAAGATGCCATTGCCTGGAAAGCCGGTTCTCGCAACAGTCCGCGATCGGCACGATCCTGTACACTTTGCGCCTGGAAATTGTTGTTGAATACGTCGCCGGAATAGCAATGATCCAAAACCAACAGTTTGTGCTTTGCCGGACAATCTTCCAATCGTCGAACAATTTCTTCAAGTCGCAGATGGCCCGAAACCGGAGATCCAGCGGCGAGGTGAACATCATGGGCCAAAAACGAGGTTCCTCGAACCGACCGCACGCCATGGCCAGAGAAAAACACAAATACGCAGTCCTCCTCATCCACCTCTTCGACATTGCACAACGAGCCAAGAGCGGAGTCGATCGCGGAAAACGTTGCGTCCGCCTCGAGCAATTCAATTACGTTTTGCTCTTCGAATGCGTAGTATTCTCGAAGCACCGTCGAGACCTCTTGAGCGTCCTTGACCGCATTGTTGAGCGATGGAAGAGCCGCAGCGTTCTTCGAAGATAACTCCCGTTCTTCACCACGGTTGGCGTAGTTGACGCCTACGATCAATGCCCATTTCTTTCGATAAACGGGTGAGAATTTTGTAGGTGCGAGACGGAGGTCTCCACGAGTTTTCAATTGAGGGTCAATCCCTAAGGCTTCCCCTTCAACCGGAGCTGGCCGCGACGGAGCAGCATTGATCGCCGGGGCAGGCACGCTGCCATCTTGTGCGTGGACCGAACCGACTAGGCACAGCGTAACGAGAAAAGATAATTTCAGTTGGCCCATGATTGAGACCTTCTCGAGGGGAGTTTATTGATCCATCCATGGTGCAACGTATGTATTTAAGTCCGAGCCGGGCACGATGGGTTCCCGGCATTAATCGTCATTTGTTTCCGTGCGGAAATGCGATGATTTCGATGGTGATCTTGCTCTGCTGTAGATTGGAAATCAGTTCAGACAAATGTGCTTGAACAACGTCAATATTCCTGTCAGTCGTCACCGGTAACCCAATCGCACGTGTCTCGCCGGCAAGTTGATCAAGTCCGGGAATTCCCGCCTGGGCTATTGATGCGTTTGAGCCGGGGCGAACGGACCAATCCGAATCGTATCGTTTCCGGAATGATGATACGATTGTCGGCAGCGGAATTATCGGGTTGGCTGAGAAGTTATCGTTGAGGATGGCGCGGATCACGACGCAATCTTCACCAATTGCTAAGCCGACGATTTCAGTTCCCGGCGCCCCTTCTAAAGGCAGAGACAGGGTGTCTTGGGATGGGTAGCTGATCCAAGCGTCAGAGCGGTCTTTTTCGTGCTCGCTGAGCACCTGCAGTTCACCGGTTGGAGCGATGTTAAACAGAACTGCGGCTTGTCCGGTTGGCACGGCACCAACGATCCGGATCTTATCCCCCGTGCGCACTTCCGATCCGGCTTCTTGAATCGGCAAGAAGTCACCCCCATCGGATTGAACCAGAACACTGAGGGGTGCGATTGGCGTTGTCGACAAAGGTTCCGGGCGGGGCAGTATGAAAAACAAAGCGATCATCGAAGCCGCGATTGCTCCGCCACTCCCCCACGGGAACAGGCTAAGACTCTTACGTTGCGGTGTCGCGATCTTCCGCAGTTCGTCAGCGAGCGACTCGGCATCTCGAAAGCGATTTGCCGGATCCGCTGACATTGCCTGTTTCGCGATCGCTTGCAGACGAGTGCTTGAACCGGCATCCGCTAAGCTCTGGTGGTCCCATCGACACGCTTGGATGTCGGCAAGGTCGGCAAGACTGGCACCTTGGTAAGGCGGGTGGCCACAGATCGCCAGATATAGAAGCGAACCAATACCAAAAACGTCCGTCGCCGACGACAAACGCGACGATTCCCCTGATGCCTGCTCCGGGGACATGAACGGTAGTGTGCCGCGAATGGCGTCGGGATCATCTCCAATGGATTGGTTCGACCGGCTCATACTCGCCAAGCCAAAGTCAATGACGTAGGGCTTGTCGCTTGCGTCAATCAGAACATTGTCGGGCTTGATGTCTAAGTGCAAAACACCACGCTTGTGGGCATGCCCGATTGCCGTGGAGATTTGGCTCACGACATCAGCAATGGTTTCTCGAGAAGGACGTCGTATCGTCACCCACTGCGAAAACGTCATCGCATCGACGTAACGACTGACGATGTAGTGACGGCCCTCGACTTCCCCTGTGTCAATCACTGGGGCCAAGGCTGGGTGCTCAAGATTTGCCCGAATCACAGCCTCGGCGGCGGCGAATTCGCTGGCTGCCCCTGTCGCGTCCGGATTTTGTAGCTTGATCACGACATCGCGTCGTAAATTGGGATCGTGCGCTCGGAAAACTGCCGCCTGGGTTCCGGCCCCTATTCGTGCGATTAGCCGATAACGACCGATATTCTCAAATGGCAGAGATATTATTTTGCTGTCCGGGATGTTGTCGTCCTTATCCAAATCAGCAATTGCATCTTCGATCGCCAGTTGCCGGCTGATCGCATCAGCATAGGTTCGATGACGAGATAGCAACTCCTCTGTGTCAACGGACTGACCCGCTTGGACGCGAGTAACGTATTCGCCATAGATCAGATCGACCGCCACTTCTTCTGACGGCGATTGGAGCAACGAAAGATAGTTGTCGGCGGAAAAGGTCACGCCAGCTTCGCAGCGCGAACGCATTTCGTCCCAGCAAGCTTCGACCCACTCGGCTGACACGCTTGCCGGTTCGGATAGCAGTTTGGCGGCGTCTCGCTCTAGCATGACCTTTTGCTTGTCGTTCGACTCCATTTCCTCTGGGGACAGTCTCATGCCATTGCTCCCAATTTGCTTGCCGCATCTTTGATCGCACGCGAAACACGATGTCGCATTGCGTCAGCGGTAGTTCCGGTACGCGACGCGAGTTCGGCCCAGCCTTCGCCTTGCATTCTGGCTTCCACCAGTTCCCGGTCTTCCTCGGACAAATGGTTACGAAACTGAGCCAGCGTCTCGTGATCGGCCAAGACGCTGGCTGGGGTGCGGTAGCCGTCGCCGGTTCGCTGCAACGCAATGTCGGCCTCGGCTTCCACGCGGCGAATGTCTCGCTTTCCACCTTGGTGGTATCTCGCCTTATCGACCAGTTTGTTCTTTGCCATTGTCATCAGAAGCGCCTTGAGTTGATCCGGAGACTGCGGACAGACAGCCTCTCTCTGGAGATCAACGAAAAACTTGGCAAAAACGGACTGGCAAATATCAACCGACTCAACTAGCCGCTTCATTCGAGAGGTTTTGAGCCGAAATCGGATGAACCGACGGATTTCCGTCTCGAATGATTTGACAATTTGAGCGGCGGCATGCTCATCGGCTGCCTTCAGGCGAGAGATCAGATGGTCGAAGTCCGATGAAGTCATCGCAATGCTGGCCGCAAATCTGCCTTGACGGATGGGGATTGAGGCAGTGGCGAAGAAAACAAGAGGACGCCCCCTTCCCCCCCCACGGCGGATTTCCTTTTTGGTAGTATAGCGTCTCCCCTCGGTGTGACTACACGCATCGCGGGAATTTCGCAGAATTGAAGTTGCCAAATCAACAAGATTCGCACCATCGAGTAGCGACCTCGTCGATCGACTGAAAAGTTCACGGAAGTTTTGTCCGGTTACGGATCGGTTTTCGTTCGACTCGATAGTGGTCCATCCAGATCCTTTCCAGTCCACTTTTCAAAGGAAACAAGTGATGAAACGAAAACTCTTTCGAGCGTCAGTTCGCAGACTCGCGTTCTGTACCGCCTTCGCGGTGAGCAGCGTGACAGCGAATCTTGCTGTCGCAAAAGACCAAGCGGGACCGGCAACATCGGGGCACGCCGATAGCGGTGCAGAGAAGTCGAGCATTGATGCCGAAAATCTATACGACGCGGATTTTGATGAGCACGTTGACCTGCGACTTTTCGGTGTTGCGTTCAGCACGCTTGACGCCAAGCTGATGACGGATGTGGCGCTGCAACTCCGCGAAGCCGAGTCCATCTTGGGGCGAAAACATAAGATGATCAGCGCGGATCAAATGCTGGAATTTGCAGCAAAAATGGCGGCAGAGGGAAAAGACGCCGTGACGATTGACCGGTTGATGCGTGTCGCGAAAGCATCCGGCAATACCGCTCGTGCTGAAGTGCTCGAGCAGATGAAGGGCCTTGCGGCTAACTCACGCGACCTCCGCAACGATGCAATGTTCTCAGCGATGGACGTGCAACGAGGTGCGTTGGCGGCGTTTGCCAACTTGACGCTACAAATTCGTGCAGCGGAATTGTCCGGCAATAAGGAGACTCTCGAAAGCTTGAAAAAGGCAATCGAGAAGCTCGAATCGCTGCGTGAGCCACAGCGGAATCGGCTCTATGGCTTGGTTGACGATGCAGTGAACTTGCTCGGAGATTCCGGTGGTGACAAGACGTCCGATTTGTTGCGGGCGCTCAATGGTGCTTCGCGGGACTTCTATCCAGGTGCTCCTGCGCCCCAAGCAGGTACCACGATTGCGAATCAACAATCAGGCCAAGAACGGACCGCCGCAATCATCGTTGATCCGAACATCGGTCAGCCTAACCCAGGCGGATCTAACCAGATTTCCTACGCCACCGGCGGCATGCGATACATGCCATCACCATCGGGAGCCATCGTGCAGTCACACGGGCGTCTCGGGTCGATCCTGTTCGAGCCAGGCGACGTGATCACTTCCGTAGGTGGTATTCCCGTCGGCTACGGCCAGACAGTCGATGGCGGAATCAATGCGGGCTACTTGACCGGAAACCGGACCGTCGTGGTCCGGGATCGCAACTCCGGACGTGTTCTGACTCTTTACTTTTAGGCAACGGCTCCGAAAAAATTTCTAAAACACCCCCACTTAAAGAGAATTTACGATGAAGACTTATCTCCCGCTGGCAATGGCGGTAGTCGCCGCTCTTGCCATTTCCGCAAACGCGGATAGCGCCAAACCTCACGACAATGCTGACCAAGCGGCGTCCATTGATGCGGCCATCGGCTTGATCGAGGAGACGCATGATCCGATCATCGAACAGTACGTGGACCTTTCAGAACTTGGTGCGGCATGGACCTACTTGGATGCAGAAAAGCTTGCCGAGATTGGGACCGGCTTAGCCAAGGCTGAGCGAATCTTGTTTCGCACGCACCCGGCAGTGACCGCAAGCGATGTGCTGAAAGTTGCCGTCCGAACCGCAGGAGTGACCAATAAGCCTGACGTACTCAAGGGGCTGCTTGAGTTTTCCAAAGAGACAAAGGACCAGTCTCTGACAGAGCAGATCGAGCTTTCCATGCAACTGGCCGGAACCTCGCGTTCGGTTGCCCCGACCGTTTCACTCGACGACGTCACGATCGGTGCATTTTTGGCCTACAAGCAAGCCAAACTGGATCTCGACGCGGCCTTGGTCTTCGCCAGTCCAGAACGACTTGATGTACTTCGTGAAAAATTGAAGGTTTGGAACGAGAAAGAACCAAAGATCTGGGCCGACATGCTAGAGCACGTTGAGCAAGAAGCTGCAACGATGAAGGCACTAGGTGCCCCTAGCCGCGGCGGCCCAGATGACATGTCGGAGGCCACGGAGGCATTGAATCAGATCACGGCCGTTTCGCGGCGGTGGCCACAGCAACCAAGTTACGGTGGTCGACCAAGTTATGGTGGTCGACCAGGGTACGGTGGCAGACCAGGTTACGGTGGTCGACCAGGGAGTGGTGGCAGACCAGGGTATGGGGGCAGCAATTTCGGACAGCAAACCAACATCAACGCTTGGCAACAGCAACAGCTCGAATTCCAGCGACCAGGCGCGCTGTTAGTTGGTGGAATCCTGGGCGCCGTGGGGCAAGGCGTTGGCCAGAAAGATCCGCAAGCTGGGGCGATCTTAAATGGAATTGGAGGAACACTTCAGCTTCTGTCTCGCCCCCAAATCAACACGCAGGGCGGCATAAACATCAATCAGCAGGGCTACCAGAATCAGTGGGGAGGCGGGGGCTTCAATTGAGCCAATCGCCGCCCGTAATTCAATCCGATCCTCAGCATTCTGCTGATGATCGGATTTTTTCTGAGTTGATCTGTCCGGTCCACTTCTCGATTTCGTCTATCTCGATGAAGGCGACGCGAACACCCGCAAATCCATGTTCCGATCGCCACGTAACTTTCACCTCAGTTCAAGGAAGCCTAGTTATGAACCGTCTCTTTTTAACTTTCGCCATTGCTCTAAGCTCGCTTTGCCTGATGACAGAAACCACCTATGCACAATACGGAACTTCGAATTCGTCTTCATGGAACAGCAGCTACTCCAAGAGTTGGGGCAGCAGCCAAGGTCTTGGGCCAAACGGATACTTCAATAACAACTTCTCAAGAGAACAATCGCAAGGATCGATGACCCAAAACAACGGTTACACAACGCCTTGGGGTGGCGGCAACCGTGGCACGACCCAGCAATGGGGCTCCCAAAGGTCGTCGTTCAACAACTCGGGTTGGAGCCCATACAACGGCTCCTACAACAACAGCGGAGGATCGCAGAACGGATTCAACCGCGGGCGCAACTGGAACAACAACTGGGCGTGGTAAACCCTACGATTTGATTAGCACCGCGTCGGACACCGAAGGTCGACGCGGTGCTTCGTCCCATTCAGACAAATGCCTGTCCAAACCATTCTCACGAAGGATTGAAACGATGAAACGACTCCTATGTTTACTGGCCACAGCTAGCGTCGCCCTCACAGCAATCGCCGCCGATCCGCAATCCGAAAGCGAATCAAAAACCCAGGACGACGGCAAGGGAAACTCGAGTTGGTCGCACAGCTATTCAAACAGTTGGGGGGATCAACCGCCGATGGCCGGGCAATTCGGGGATCCTGGATGGAATTGGATGGGGCCGCCAACGGAGTTTAACCCGATGACTGCACCACCGATGCCGAATTTCAATCACGGTTTCTATCCCGGATGGAACATGCCGATGCCAGGAGGACCAGGCCAACAGTATGCGAGCTCAACGAGATCAAACTCAATGTCCATCTCGGGTGCATCCGTCTTATCTGCACTCGGCAGTCTTCAGTTTTCAAGCCGACTTGAGATTCGGCTGACAGTCGCTGCGGCTGAAGCAATTCAGAACAGCGAAGCAAAAGTTTCTATCTCGGAAGTCAACAAAACACCGGTCGATTTGGCAAATAAGATGTTGTCCGGAACAGGATGCGAGGCCCAGCGAGTCGATGACAAGCTGGTTATCCACAAGCAGGCCGAAAAAGTTGATGCCGCAAGCGTGTCAGACGCAACCCAGTCACTCAACACGATCATGGTCGCAAAGGCACTTAAGAGTCCGGTCACGTTGACGATGCAGCAAACCCCGCTGCCATTCGTCACGCAGATGTTGCAAGGCATGACAGGCGTGACCATCGAATTGCCTGAAGCGAATCGCAGCTTCTTTTACACGCCGCAACCGCGGATCGACGTAAATGCGAATCAAACGCCGCTTTCTGAAGTGCTCGAGTCGGTTGCCAAGCAAATCGACGCTGAGCTAGATGTTTCCGGCGGGCGAGTCCGGTTGCGATCCAAAGACGCGACAACCAATTAGGTGGTCGGCTCGATCCGGTTACGTGCGAGCGGCGACCGTTCGGACTGCAGCCGCTAATCCACTCTGATTTCGTTTTTTTCTTGCTCAGCTTTGCTCCGAGGTAAACAAGATGTGCCGCACCATTCAGAGACTCTTCTGTGCGTTTGCCCTACTGGCTGTTGGGCAGGGTACTTCAAAAGCCCAGGAGACAATTGAATCGTCACTTCGTCAGCTCAATGGCGAGGTTCGACAAATCAGCGGACCTTCGCGGCGAATGGGGGGCAGTGCAGCCACGAAAGGGCTGCCAGAACAGCTGAGTCTTTCAATGCAGGGTGGATCGGTGATCGTCAGCGAGACGGACGCTGCCGGTTCGTTGCTTTCAATCTTCCGAACTTATGATGGCGAGAAGCTGCGTCTAGGAGGTAGTGAGTCGACGCTCGCCGGCGTGACGCGTGCTTTGACTGGTAATTCGCCTGCGAACGAAACACTCTCGATCGCTTCAGCGCCAGTTGGGTTGGCTCAACTGTTGGGCCAATCCGTTTTCCGCGGTACGTCGATGGTGACTCCTTCGGCTGGTTGCCGTTTGCTGTCCGGGACGCCAACGTTTCGTCGCGCAAGCGATGATGGTACTCCGCTTCAGCATGCCGCAGTCGAGGTTCGCAACAGAAACCGAATCGTTTTAGAGTTCACGTTTTCGGGTGAGTCAGCCTCGATCACATTCGATCAGATTCGAAGACAATCGGAGAAGCCGATAGCTGCACTGCAACCGGGGCAATACAGCATGATGGTTGATGGTAAACCGGCTGGCGGTTTTACCGTTGAAGACTCGGAAATCGCGGATTGGATCAATGAACCATCCAAGACGATGGCGGAATTTTGCAAGGACCAACAGCAGACCGCCGCAATTTTCCGAATCGAGTCGTTGCTTTCGCAACTGGACGAAAATGGCAATCCAGCTCCGTACCTTTGCGACGCTCTTGATCTGGTCGAAACGATTCGGCCCCTGACGCCTTACTTAGGCAACATCCGCAATCGAATTCTTGCGAAGCTTGGCCATCCCGCTGATTCCGCTCCCAACCCGTCGGGTGTGGGAATCGAGTCCATTGACGACATTCGTTCCTTGCTGACGCTTGGGTATTGGTCTAAGGCGAAAGATGCCGCCGAAGCCATTATCCAAGCCGACAAACGCTCAAAGAGGGAAGTGAATCTTGCAAAACTCTATTTGGCAGTTGCTCAAGGAGAAGCGGCAACGGGGCGAATCGAATCCATTGACGACACTCGAAACCTCTTCATCGAAGCAATCACCAGTCTCGGGGAATCCGACCGCCACGACGCGTTCCGAGCCCACAACAACTTTGCGAACTATCTCGCTGGCAAGGCTCAGTCTCGTATCTACAACTATGCCATTCAATCAGCCGCGGAAGTTGAGAGCCCTCTCTTGACCGCGCTGTGGTATTGGAAGCAAGCCGACGACCAATTCACCAACGCGGTCCAATTCAGCGATGCAGCCTCCCCGGCGGACGTTGCCGCTTTGTCGCTCAATCAAGCTCGTCTCTATTCGACCCTTGGCGACTTCGCACGCAACCTCTTTGCCGAAGGCGATTCGCTTAAAGCAATCATTGATTTCGCTGATGCGGCGACCTCCAAATACGCACATTTGGCAGGTCAAGCGGCAGAGGTGGAGCCGCTTGTCGCCGCGTCGGCCGCTGAAACGCTCGCGAACATTGCCTACCGGCGTGGGGAGATCGACAAGGCATTGGCGAACTTGACCGATGCAATCCAGGGATATCAAGCGACTGGATCATTGGCCGGCTTGGCGAGCTGTAATCGGACCATTGGACTAATGCGAGCCAACGCAGACGACGGTCCCACGGCCCGCAAGCATCTGATGATCGCGGTGGAAATCAGCGAATTGCTGCGAGAGCAACTGGGATTAAGCGATGCCGGGCAAGACCGTGCCGGGTACTTCGCCAAGCATGCTTACACAAATGAACGTTTGATCGGCCTGCTAGTCGCAGCGGGCGAGCCACGAAAGGCTCTGGAGATCGCCGAGCGATCGAAGGCACAGACGTTTGAAGACCTCTTGAAGCAGCGCCAAAAAAGAGATTCCGACTCGCCCGCCGACGATATCATCCCCCTGCTTGATGAAGCCATTGATTCGCTCGGCAACAATACCGTCGCCATCGAATACTTCGTTGGCGGCAAGGATGTCTTCGCATTTGTTGTTGAAGATGGCGAGGTCACCGCCCACCGCCTGGTCGGTTCGGATGGTTCGCCATTGCTCGCCAGCGAATTGATCTCAAGGACCAGGGAGTTCCTTTCGCGGATGGAAGGACGCGCTCGACGAATGATTGTCGAAGCGAGAACGCCCAATGGTTTTGACAAAAATTGGCAACACGAACTTCACCGTTACTACTTGGAATTGATTCCCTCAGAAGCAAGAGAGTCGGTGGCGGAGGCTGAATTGTTGGTGGTCATCCCCCATCACATCCTGCATTACTTCCCGTTCGCAGCTTTGGTCACCAAAGTTGATAAGCAGGAAGTGACGAAGTTCCAGCTCCCCCAGCCAACCTTTTTAATCGAATCAGGAGCTGACATCACTGCGGCTCCTTCACTACGCACCTACGCATTTATGGCTGACAGTTCGTCGTCAGTCGAAGTGGCCAATGCAATCGGGATTTCGGAATTCGATGGTGCGCCCCGTCTTCCGGGCGTCGAAACGGATCTGGCGAATTACCAGGAGGTGTTCGGTGAATCGGTGGGAAAGTTGCTTGTTGGCAAGCCGATCACCGAAAGCCAGATCATGTCGGCCATGGAAGATGAAGGCCTCTTGTTCATCGGCACCCACGGAAAGAATGAAGCGGACCTTCCGCTGAATAGTTTCTTGCTCTGTGACGCTGACAAGGAATCCGATGGTCAGTTGACCGCACGCGAAATCTTTGATTCGGCGATCGGGTCTGAGGCAATCATCATGAGCGCGTGTTACTCAGGCCTTGCCGACCGTTCGCCTCTACCCGGTGACGATCTCTTTGGTCTTCAACGTGCCATGTTGCAAGCAGGTTCGCGTTCAATCGTCTCCGGTTTGTGGGATGTCTATGATGACACAGCACCACTGTTAATGCGATCGACGATGAAGCACTTTGCCGATGGAGACACACTGCGGCGTTCCTTGGCTCTGGCTCAACGAAACTTCGTCGCGGATCGCAAAGCCAAAGGGCCCAAAGATCTCTGGATTCATCCTTACTTTTGGGCAGTCTACAACTGCAGCGGTTCAGGTCATACGATTCTACGAGCTCGATAGTATTAAGGGGGCTGAAATGTTGTCGCCAAAAATTCTCGTCATTGCGATTGCGTTGTTTCTTGGATCCACGACCGTCACCTCCGCGGCCGGGCCGGCCCAGTTTGCTTTGCTCGTTGGTGCAGGCGAGTATCGACATTTGCCTAAGTCGAATCAGCTGGGCGGAACAACCAATGATGTCCGTTTGATGCGGGAACTGCTTCAAAGTCGTTTTGGTTTTCAAGCCGGCGATATTCAAACGTTGGAAGGTGATTCCGCAACCGGGGATGGAATCCGCTCTGCGTTCGAACGTATCATCCAGGCCCTTCAAGAGTTGCCGGACGAAAACAAGCCGGCGCAGGTCGTGTTTCATTTCAGTGGTCATGGCGGGCAACTTCCAGATCAGGAAAGCGAGGGCCGCGATGAAACCGATGGGCTCGATGAAACGCTTGTGCCTACCGATGCCACCATGGTGGGAGGCGAAGAGGACATCCGTGACGACGAACTCAATCGCCTAGCACATATGATTTGCGATCAAGGACAAGCAAACCTTTGGATCGTGCTTGATTGCTGCCACAGCGGAACCGGGACGCGTGGTGTCCAAAAAATGGGCGTTCCGGGGCTGGTCGGCTACCGCGCATTGCGTCGAGATGTCAAACCGACAACAACACCTATGGCGCCGATCGTCAACACGTTACCAGAAGGAGCCGTTGCACTGTACGCCTGTCGCGATCACGAACTTGCACCGGAGTACTTCGATGGACAACTTCGATATGGTTTGCTGACGCGTTTCCTGACGGGTGTTTTGCAAGACAGCCCGGAAGGATCGAGGATCAGCTATACCGGTTTGCGAGATGCGATCGCGGCGCGATACCGACAAGATCGCCAAATCGGCGCTTCGGCTCCCGTTCCGCAGGTGGAGGGCAACGCCAAGCTTCTTGATGCGGGGGTGCTTGGCAGCGGTCTGATTCCCTCTCCCCGATACTGGAAAGTCGACGCCGCGTCCTCAAGCCCAACGCTAGTTGCCGGCGCATTTCACGGAATCGCCAAGAATGCAATTTATCGGCTGCACGAATCACCGGAACAGATCGGGAATAGCATGAATGAACACACCGAGTCAGAGACGGGTTTTGCAAGGACCACAAAGGTCGAAGCGGCGACTAGTTCGTTGGAATTTGTTCGTTGGGATGGGAAGAAATGGCAACCATCGCAGTGGCCGAAGAATCTCAAACGAGCTTACGCTACGCTCGATTCGCGAGGCGATAACGACTTTGGGTTGCGAGTTCTGGTACGCGAGGTTGTTGAATCCAACCGCGAGAGAACACTGAACCTCGAGTCGCTTTCACCCCCGTTGCAGACAATCTTCGTCAAAAATGATGGTCAACAACGAACGGACGACTGGCTTAGTTTGGTCGAAGCCCCGTACGAAGCAGATGTGATTGTCAAGATTGCCGGCGACCAAATGGCTGCGTTCAACGCAGCCGGACACTGCTCCTGGCACGCCGACGATCAACCGCATGAAGGAAACGCTTTGTTTGGCGGCTGGGGGCCAATTGACCTCCGTGACGACAACGCTGCGGAACAATCACTTCACTTGCTTCGGCGAATCGCGAAGGCAAGGAATCTATTGCGTGTCGCCGCTCACGGAGATTCAGGCGGTATTCGTCCAATCCGAATTGGGATTGAGTTGCTGGCTCACGATCAAAACAATTCTGAAGCGGCTCCAGAATCCTGGCCGAATTCAACTCCAGGGAAATTGCCGGGTGCCTATGCAATGCGAAGCGGCGATTGCTACAAGTACCGAATCCGTAACGATGGAAACGAGCCCGTTTACGTTTCGGTTTTGCATCTCAATTCAGACATGGGCATCGAGCAAGTATTTCCCTACCAAGCGGGATCCGAGATCGAGGGTGCGGACGACACGCAAATCCGCCCTGGAGAAAGTCGAATCGAAGGGCCGTTTCAGTGCAACGGAATCGGTGCGTCAAGTTTTGGACAACGATACACGGTGGTCCTCGCTACGGCGAAACCGAACAGCTTTTACATGCTTGTCCAACCAAGTCTGCCAAAGGTCCGAACTTTTGGTGAAGCTGACTCTCTGTCTGACATCTTGATGTCGGGAGCCTACTTCAAGACGCGGTCACGTCGCCGTCCGGTCAAGCTTTTCGACAATTCCTGGGGCTCGGCGATCGTGCAGTGGGTCGTTCAGCCTTGACGGATACGCGAAAGAAAACCAACCCGCATCCACACCGCAAGTGCGAGCGATTGTTGGGTTGATCCAACGCCAGGTTGCCGCGGATCGTATTTCGAGACTTGGTTGATTGGGCAACAAGCAAACAAGGGATTGCTCGAAGGTCCGTAGTGACGACGTGTCAAATGAGAAGCTTCAATAGGATCGGAGCGATCCACCGCCCACGTCCGTGAAACGCGTCTTCACTCTCATGGGAACGCTTGTCGCCATCGGTCTGATCTCGCTGAGAAATGGAATACTTCGGTCTGAGAAATGGAATACTTCGGTCCACACCACAGTAAAGTCTGGACGCAGCGTTTTGACCGTCTTGAGGAGGCCGATTTCCTCCCCGGCACTGGCTACCTGCTGGCTAGCTGGTCGAAACGTTTCGCCTTGTCTTGTTCGTTTGACGACGATCGACATCGTTGGGACGAGGTTCACAGCGGTCGTTCGCCAAATTCCTGGCTTTCGGATCTGCAACTGGAAGCTTGCTATTTCGCGTGCTGTCATGTTCGCGATGATTGCGTTCTTCACCGTTTCCCAGAGCACACGCCTCCTCTCGCTGGACAAGGTCCCTGACGACATGGCAAGCTGGACCTGGAGGCGTTTTTGCAAGCGGCACGATTCTCCTACGTGTGGTACTTGCCCTACGACCTAATCAGCTATATCGTTGTTTTCGGTGGTCGGTTTGCGTTTCCGTTTATTCGGCGAGCTCGACGACAGCAATCTCACGGAAGTGTTTGAGTACAGAAATGTCAAATTTTGCAGGCCGACATCGGTTCCCAACATTTTCTAACCGTCCATCTTCTAACCTCCTCGTCCGGCGTTCTGGGTTTGTGCAGTGCCAACGCATTGCATCACTACCATGGGCACCGTCACTCCAATCCCTATCGTGAGCCTCTGACGCAACCGAGCGAAGAGGAAAGACAGGTTAAAAGATGAGAGGTTAGAAAATGCGATCACAAAACCAAGCCCGCAGGCAAACCGCGAAGAGGGGCAAAGGCGGTTCGATCCAATCTTGACGATGATCGAAATTGTCCACGAGCCCGGATGATCGTTTATCCACAGCAGAAATCGACGGCTCTTTATGGTTGTCAGTTTCCTTCCGGCACCGGCTTCAGTGGCTCCTTGTGCTGCTGTTCCCACAGGCAAGCACTCAGGCTCAGCACGAACAGCGTCGCAAAGATCGCGTGGACAATGATTTCGCTGCGGAACTCCTGCCACAGGAATGACCATCGTCCGCCCGCGGGGGCAATCAATTCCGGGTTAGGCCACCAGATATCGGACATTCCAAGCCCCATCAGGTATCCGATCCCCATCAGTATACAAGCCGCAAACAGAAACAGACTTGTCAATTTGGGAGCTCGGCTCTGCTGCCATCTCTGAACGAAAATGACGGATACGGCCGCTGTCGCCAACAGGAATAGCAGCCGGTATTGCTCGGGCATGTTGATGTCGCCACGAGGATGCAGATCTTCTAACCAGTCGATCGCTGCCGCCACGATGGTCACACTGATTGCCAACTGCCACGCCACGGTCGGCCAACGTCGAGACAGCAACAGCATGACGCATCCCAAACCGGTAAAGTCCGTGAGCACGTCGGTTGCCGTCATCGACAGGCTGCCACGCGTCACCTCGGCCAAGTTTGGAAACACAAGAAGCGTTAATCGTGGCCAAAAATAGAAGACAAACAGAACCACCGATGCGCCCAACAGCGTGCCGAGTAATCCACGGGCCGCAGACTGCGGAAGGGATTCCGTATTGCCCGAAGTCTCATCCGCGATGATGTGATCACGCAAGCGGTATGCAGCGAATCCCAATCCACCACCAAAGAGCAGGCCAAAGAAGAATTCCATGAACTTCCAATACGGCAGCCAACGCCAGGCCTCCGGAGCATGTGGTTGCCAGGCCAGGAACAGACTGCCAATGCCAAATCCCAAACCACCCCCGATTGTCCCGTAGAAGGCAAACGTTGCCGGTAACCGAAACGTTCGCGGCTGGACGAATCGCAAATACGCCAACAGGGCGATGGCTCCGGCCAGGAGTCCAGCCCACGACTCATCGCGTGGCTTATTCAGAGGATCAGAGAAATAGATCCACCTGGGGGCATTGATACAAACGATGCCAATGGTGATCCCAATCAGCAAACAGCCGATCACTCCGATCAGATGGCGCCATCGCATGCGATCGGCGATAAAGCCCAGCCCAAGCATCGCGCCACCCAGTAGCCCCCAGACTGCTCCTTTGGTCGTTGTCCCGATCAGTCCCCACAAAAATGTTTCGTCAACGCGAATCAGCCCGAGTGTCTGACCGTAGGTCATGTTGCCACCGAACCCGATCCCCATTGTTCCAAATGCAACGACAACGGAAGCGGCCCTGACATCAACGCGCAGATACTCGCACAACATCAGGCTTACTAGCGCCCCAGGAATCATGGCACCGAATGGGCCACCACCAATGTATCCACGCAATCCCCATCCCAATGACATGATCACCGCCGGCACTAAAATCCAGGCCAGCGTGGAATGGGTTCGAACTTCGGGCGTTTCTACGGATTCGATCATTTTTGCCGTTCCCAGACTGATGCAGGTGCAGTCGCTTGAAGAAGATTAAGAGCACCAGCCGCAATGGTATCGAGCGTATACGAACCAAGGCTGGAGAGTGGTCTTCTCCAGCGCCTTCGTTGTATAGCAAATCCACCCGGTAAGATTCGAACCTCAGATCTCCGATTCCGAAGGCGATCTGAGCGTCCGGCAGCAGCACCTCTAAGCCTCAACTGCCATTGAGTTTACATCAGTAAGTGACCAGAGGACACTAACCAGAGGTGACTAGAGGGACACAGCACTTGATTAGGGGCAGTGCCCATGCCCCGTTCGGAATGGAGTTGAGAAATAGGCAGGGGCGGCGCGGATTTTGATCTGGAAGATCAGCTGTTAGCGAGGGCTTTACCGTCGTGATTGAACATTGTGTTGGGATCGGCCGAGCGTTTCGGGGCGACGTGGTTTATCCGACGGTCCGCGCAGGCGAGCCGAGTGTGTTTCGCGACTGCTACTTCCTGGCCTTGGATTGGGTCGGTGACACGACTGCGGTGCTGTTGGGCGGCTGGGAAAAATCGATGCCAGAGCACCCGCACGCGGTTTTCGAAAACGGCACGATGGTGCACCCCGACAATGCCGTGGCCACGTCTTATGCCAGTCATTGTGCACAAGCCCGGTTCAGCAATTGTCGCATGATTGCCTTGAACTTAACGCAGCCAGAGATGGGCGGAAAATCGACCGGCATACTGTGCACACAAGGACACGCTCCTACCGGCCGCTTGCACGTCGATTTAAAAGACTGCCAATTAGCTGGATACAGCCTGTTCACGCCCGGCGCGGACGCCGAAGCGGTGACCTACACAACCGCTGGCAAGGTGACGGTTTATGTGCAGTTCAAGCAGTCCGTGCCGAAAGGATTCGAGCGTCAAGGCCGGTGGCCTGTCGAGTTGTTTTCTCGGATCGCGCCTCCGTCGCAGTAGCCGGCTACCGCGGGGAGCTGGTTTCCGGTCGGCCGCCGCCAACAGTCTGTATTAGTGCATGATTAGTAAAGATTAGTGTTCGGCGCAGCCACGTTTTTGAGGAACACTAATCAACTCTAATATCACACTAATCGGTGTCGCGCCAGAATCGCAACGCCTCCGCCATCGGAAAACGGTAGTTCGACTCAACGTCCGCTCTTCGGCCATCAACGTCCGGTTGTCCGCTCGCATCCGAGTGCCATTGAAGCCGAGCGTCTCCAGCGGAACGTGGCCCAGATCGCGAGCGACCAATACGATCTGGACAAACAGTTCTTTGAGGGCTTCGGAATTCTTCTGCCGGAATTTGCAGATTGTGGTGTGATCGATGGTACGTCCCTCGAGAAGCCAGCGAAAGTTGTTACGGTCTGTGAGCGATTCTTCGAGGGTCCGAGAGGTGCAGATCCGACAGAGAAATCTGCACAAAACGATGCTGGCAATCACGCGTGGATGAATCGGCGGCTGACCGATGTGTCTCTCGGGGATCGCCCGATCCAGTTTTTCCGGGAACAGAACGAGTGGATCGCGACTGAGCGGCGGATGTGCGAAATTAACCATCGAGCATCGCCTGGGCGCCTACCATAACGCAAAAATCAATTCGCGATATACGATTAAATCAACACGCCGGGGAGCCTGGGAACGAGTTGGATACGCAAACGGCAACGCTTATTGTTCCCGCGATCCTCAGGGAGCCCGGCGGCCTGTTTTGTCCTCAACGATGCTCTCTAGCAACTTCAGCGATTCGGCGAGAATTTTTGGTTCGGCAGTCACTTCCAACAAGCTCGAACGCGCTGGCCATGTTTCATAGCCGCCTAGTTCGTGTTGCTTAGGAGGCGGCAGATAGCCGCCATAACCGTTGGCGAGTTCGATGGTGAACGTAGCCGGATGTTGGCTTTGCTGCTTAATCGCCAAGCCGGTCTCGGCAAACACCTCACACGGCACGGCGGCAATCGCAACATCACCAATGCGGATCGCTTGCAGCTTGATTTTCATCGTGCTCGGATATTCGTGTAGATGCAACGCTTCGTCGGCGTAAATTTTAGACCAGCGATGCGGATGCGGACCTGCGGGATTCGCCAACACAGCATTGGCCCAGGCTAAGCGAGCTTCATCGGGTCGGCGCACGGCGAGTTCTAACTCCGATTGGTGCATGTCAAGGGTTACATCGCTGCGGTGCTCAATCGCTTTGATGGCGTGTTCCGTTTCGCTCGCCAGCATGCGGGCGGCAACCGCCATCCATTCAAAGGGCGCATACTGCTTACCGTCGCCTCGAATCACGCTGGTGTTCCCGCTGGTTCCGTTGGACATCATGCCGACAAACGGCGGATGCTCGGTACCAGCATGCATCTTGCTTTGCAGCGCTGTGGCGTAGTGACCGAAGTAATCGGCGCTGACCATACCTCGTTGATAGCCGCCGGTATAATGCACACTGAAATTGCCCAACACTGCCAGCGGGGCACCATCGGCATGACGGATCGAAACAACGGAGAACTGCGGATCGACAGGGCCCGCTGGACCAATCACCGCCGAACTGCGGCCAGCGACCGACTTGATGCGCTCCCCTGCGGTGCCAAACGGATTCACATCCACGCTGCCTGGTTCACACAGAAAACGCCGACATCGCACGAACTCGGGTTTATTGAACGATGCGTGGCCAATTTGTGCCGGGGCAAGGTTCTGCTCGGCTTGCAAAACGGCGTCAGCGATACGACGTGCAAAAAATCGATGATATTCGTCATCGATTGGATCCGTGCCGATATGCGTCACCCGCACAGCGGCGTGGGTATGCGTCGCGGCCATTAACATGCGGTCGGTCGGCAGGCCGCTTTGTTGTTGTACAAGCGACTTAGCCGCGTCGAACACCTCCCGTTCAATCATGCACGCATCGCAAATCACAATCGCCAACCGTGTTGCTCCGTCGTCCAGCACAAGCGCCCGCGCATGCAACCGATCGTGAATGCCGACCACCGGACCATTTTTGCTGATCGCTCCATCCAGCGAGACGCCTGGTTGGGGCGTGACGTCGGCAACCGCTGCGCCGGCGCGAAACTGCGTTTCCCCAGCCACACAAAAGTGGAACACGAACAGGCTTCCAATCAGAGCAAATACACTGCATCGCATCATATACAAACCTATGAGCCTATTCATGTGAAACTTGTTCGTCAGTACGGCGTTGGCGGCAACTACGCAGGCAACACGATCTTAAAACACCGGCCGACAGTAAAAGAAGGGGCGGTGCAATCCTACTACCGGCAACAGAGAGCGGTCAATCAAATTTTTCGGGAAGTGTTTGCTCACAATTTGAATGTCAACTTCACTGGAAATACGACATCTCAATTGAGAACGCCCGCCAACACGACTCCGTTCTCTTGGAAAAACTCATAATAAACGACTCAAACCATCCACCCGGAACCAGGAGCGAGCCATCCCGAAATGGTGGGTTTTCTGAGGCGTTAAGCCCGGCACAACGAGTTTCCGCGCCCGCGCCAACCGGTGGCCGGCCCCGGATTTCCTGCGAGGGGCAGGCCACGTCGACCGCCATCGCCAGCGGTTTAGTCTCGGCATTCCAGAATGCTGAGCACGTCGATGTCGTGGTCCTCGTACCCTTCGATGCCGCGAAACTCCGGTTTGTGCGTCGATCCGTACATCGCCGCAGTCCCGCTGGAGTACACCGATCGTCGATTTTGAGCCACAACAGCATGACTCAGTCCCCAGCTAACCCCAGCGGGCTGGCGGGCGTTCCAGGCATCGACGACCGCGTCGCGGACCTGCTCGACCAGGAAATCCACATAATCGGCCGGCTGCATCACGCCCTCGGCCGGGATCACATACTTGCCCTCAACCATCACCGGTGCGGTTTGCGTGTGAGTAATGTTCACGAATAGTTTTTGCGCATCCACCACAGGGAGTTTCTCCGCGACCGCTTTCCGGATCCGCGACTGCACATCCTCACCAATGACGACAAGATCACAGGAGACCATGATTGCGAGGTCGAGCGTTTTATCGCCGTCGTGAGATTCCGGTACCATCACGTTCGCCGTCACCGGGCTTTCGACATCCTTGGCAATTCGTATGGCAAACTGACCCGAGAGTGCCACGGGTCCTCCCGGCGTAATACTGGTGCGTGCCGCTCCGACTCTCAATTCAACGGCATGGAGAGTCGTAGCTTGGGAACCGCACCACGCGCTCAAACAAACGATCAGTACGACGAACTGGACATGGGTTGGGGGCAATGTGAATCGAGGTTGATTCGGTGTCATCATTGTTCTCTTCATTCTCAAGCGACATCGTCAGAGCCCCAGTGATTGACTTCTCCGATGAGGAAACGAGAAATAGGCACACGCCGCTCGGTTCCCATGAAGAAGTTTCGGTTTTCACATTCATATTCGCAAAAACTAATCATTTAAGGAGGTCAAAGAGGTTGGGAGGAAAGGTGAGTCCCACGTAGACACGTCGGCTTAGGGACAACGAGGGTTGATAATCTACCAAAGTTTCGCGTGGCGTTTGCGCCGTTCCGCAACACAGTAGATGGTATCGGGCTGACGCCCCGGCATTGACAGCGGTCGGCGGAACTAAACCGATTGATGCAGACCGTGGCCATAGGCACGGTGCGATTCCGAGTCGACGTGTGTTCATACGTGAGCAGGAAAGAGATGCAAGGACAACTTGTGATCACTACAATGCTCGGATCCATTCACTACTAAGGGAGATCAGCATGAGCCGAAGCAAATTCTTCACAACAACTTTTTTGGTCTGCGCGGCATTCGTTGCATTGCCGTCCAACATTCTTGCCGACAGTGCCGACGCGGACGGCCTCCACATCGGCTGGGCGTCGGCCGACATCACGCCCGAGCAGCCTGTCGTTCTCACCGGATTCTCCCGCGCCAGGGTTTCCGCAGGCGTGTTGGATCCGATCACGGCTACGGCCCTGGTTCTCGATTCGGTACAGGGCGGCAAGTCGTCGGAAAAGGTCGTAATGATTTCGCTCGATCTGATCGGCGTCAGCAATGATCTTCGCGATCAGGTGCGAGAAAAGGTCTCCCAGTCGCTGCCGGAAATTGACCCGAACAAGGTCATGCTGAACGCAACCCACACCCACTGCGCCCCGGAAACCCGCACGAACACCGAGATGGCCGCCAAACTCGGCGAGCTCGGACTCGAAGTGCCGGCGGCATGGTCGCGCTGGGGAATGGACCTCGGCGTCATGTCGCCGCTGGAATATGTCGAGTTCGCCGCCACACGAATTGCCGCCGCAGTCGAGAAGGCGTGGAAAAGACGTAAACCCGGCGGTGTGAGCTTCGGCCTGGGCCATGCTGTGGTGGGGCAAAACCGGCTCACGTCCTATTACGACGGCAACTCGCGGATGTACGGTACGACCGACCGCCCCGACTTCAGCCACATCGAAGGCTACGAAGATCATTCCGTCGGCCTGCTGTATACCTGGGACGCTGAGGAAAAGCTGACAGGCGTGGCCGTCAACATCGCCTGCCCGTCGCAAGCTAGCGGAGGCTCGCGAATCACCGCCGACTTCTGGCACGAAACACGCATTGAACTGCGGAAACGGTTGGGCGAAGACCTTTTCATCTTTCCGCAGTGCTCCGCCGCTGGCGACCAGTCGCCAAGCGTTCTGGTCGACAAGAGGGCGGAGGCCCGCATGCAACGCTTCACCGGGCGAAACCGCCGCCAGCAGATCGCCGTGCGGATCGCCGATGCCGTTACCTCGGTTCTTCCCATTATGGAGAAACATATCGACCGGGCGCCTCTTCTCGCCCATCGCATGGATCAGGTCGAACTGCCTCGGCGTCGCTTAACCGCGGAGGACATCAAGACACCGCGGAGTACACACCATCGCCCCGAAACCGAAACGGTGGAACAGGCGTTCGACCGCCTGCTCGGCGAATATCGCAAAATGCGTGAGGAACTCGAAGAGCACCCCCAGCGGAAAGAGAAGCCGGGTTGGTACAGTTCCATGACGGCGGTCTTCTGGCGGCTGAGCCGGGCGTCGCGCGTGCTGGACCGCTACGAATTGCAGCAGACGCAGCCGACTATGCCGGTTGAAGTCCACGTCGTTCGCCTGGGAGACATGGCGATTGCCACGAACCCATTTGAACTTTATCTCGACTATGGCGTGCAAATCAAAGCCCGCAGCAAGGCCGTGCAAACCTTCGTAGTCGAACTGGCCAACGGCAGCGGGGCAGGCTACCTTCCGACCGCGCGCTCCGTGGCTGGCGGCGGTTACGGCGCCATTCCCGAAAGCACCGAGATCGGCCCCGAAGGCGGCCGTGTGCTGGTGGAAGAGACCTTGAAGATGATCGATTCCCTTTGGGACGAGAAGTAGGGCGGCAACGCCTCGGCGAGTCAAGCGTATGCGCGGACCGGCAAGAAGGTGTTGCCGCCGCTGGAGCGGTTCTTCAATGAGACGGCAAGGCGGATCGCACGGTGGCCCAACTCGTCAAACCGTGCCGCGGCGCTGAGGAGATGGGCCGTAAGCCAGAACAATTGGTCTTTCGATTGTCACCTCTTGATTTGTGGGATATCACAGTCAGTTCCATCCAACTTAGGACTCAAAAACAAGTCCGCCCCCTGCAACGCCCCAAGGACTCACGCGGTAAAACGAAAGAACTTCTGCACAGGTGCTTAACAGCAGAAGAGCCCGACAACGAAGCCTCGTGCCGGGAAGATGTTTGGCAATGGGCCGTGTAATCGCCACAGGTATTGAAGGAACGTTCCACGACACCCTTGCTGGGATGCTTGATCGGTTCATCCTTCACCGAGTTCTGCGGCCAAGCAAGGGAACCATCCGTCTTCGGCTCGCTGCATTTACCGGATGCCGCATGGGCAATTATGGCAAGACGAAGGAATCCGGCCAACCGTATTTTTGTGAGCGTTCGCATGGCTGATTCGGCAACAGCTTCCTTCTGGTTGAAGGATGGCATCGCCCCGGTCAAGCCGCTTGGCTGTTCGAGGCCTCGACATCAAGGAAGACTGAAATTCGCTTTAGGATCTAGTGAAAAACAACTTCGATGTTTGATAGGTTAGCGCGATGCCAGAGAACCTGACATGCTCCCCCCTGAGCGTCTGCCTTGTGCGCTGCCCGACAGGATGCCGAGGCGAGTGAGCAAAGGATCCTACGTCGGCACGACGAAGGATTCAAACCATCCCAGACGAACGGGAATCGAGGGAACGCCCAGAAGTCGATGCGATGCGTAGCCACACGCGGAAATCCGAAGACCCGTTTCACGAGCATTCATAAAGTGCTCTGTCCCTCTTTTGACCTTCAACTTGTTATCAAGTATCCGGCCTTTCCAAGGCGAAATCGACGTTATTGTTCTCACCTGGCTTGACGTTGACGGTGAGCGTGCTGGTTGTATTGTACTGAGACGGTACGATCTGCTCGATCATGTCGACCATCGTGCCAGGAGGTTCCGGAGGGCCAGCCTCAATTTGCTGGCCGGTCTTCTGCATGCTGGTGATTTGAACCTGATGCATTCCGATCACAGCTCCTTTTTTCGCCGGAACCGCATACACCCCGTTCACAATTTGAGCGCCGGTCGTAGGGCCCAAGGTTTCTCCCGTGGGAATGAATGCAATCGTCCCCTGCTCAAGCGACTCTCCGTTAAGCGTCACCGTCCCATGGACAGCAACGCGTCCCGGCCCCCCATCGCCACAGCCGAGCATCGTCACGACTGCCAACGCGAACACGCCACGACAGATCGCCATGGAGTCGTGCATCCGGTCCATCACAAATGCCTTCATTTTTGAACTCCTTGAAATTGAAAATTACATCGCACGCCTTCAGGCGCGCAGGAATTGGTGCCGTCTCAGAGCCTGGAAAAATGCCCCTCACTTAGAATTCGTTCAGCACGTTCCCATCCTGAGGAGTCCCCAGCCACTGCCAGGTCTGAGCATGGATGCTGTCGCTGACAAACCGCACGGAGCCGTCACCGAGTAGCGCCTGCACGCCTCCTGGGTGCAGGCTGCGTGCAGCAGCAGATATCTCACGGGTGGTGTGACCCGTATATGTCTCGGTACAAGGTGCCCGATCAATATTGACGCATTTAGTTATCCGTAAAGTATCCGGTATGTTGGTGTTAGGAGTTTGGTTGTGATGATAAAATGGTCCTTCGGTATAATGCATCATGCCTCGATAATCTTCTCCGGGCACTTTGAGCAGCTCGGAAACCAACACCGTGTTGCTGCTGCCGTCAAGCAGGTCTCGGAAGCCGTACCGTTTATTGCCCACGAAGACACCATCGGGGCCTCGCGTTGCAGCGGAGGAGAGCCACCAGCTTACCATAGGCCCGATGCCGTTATTGGCGACATAATTCCCTCGAGCGCGATTCCTGGAAGTGCTCAGCAGGTCAACCTCCACATCCGAAGGGCAAAGCATTGCGGGAAGAGTGGTACTAAAGACCTGCTGGAGGGCCGCGCTGGGAGCAGATCCGAAGTTGGCCGACGAGTCAACAAGGTCATAAAGCGCCTGCTGCTCTAAAAATGGTAAGAGGAAGTACACCCATGTCGAATCGTGGTATCCCACGAAAGGTGGCGCCGGGCCGCCGGACACTTGCTGAATGTAACCTGCCGGAAACTTATTGTGCGTGTCGTGATGCATGTGGAGAGCCAACCCGATCTGTTTCAAGTTGTTCGTACACTGCATGCGGCGGGCCGCTTCACGTGCCGCTTGCACCGCTGGCAACAGCAATCCCACCAACACACCAATAATGGCGATGACGACAAGTAATTCGACAAGGGTAAAACCACGAGACCAGGCTGTCCTTCTGCAAATGGACACGCGAGTGGCTGGGAGAGTTGGGGCAGGGGTATTGTTCATGAAATTTCTCTACTGGATTACAATCGCAAATGACGTGGCGGGCTGCAGGCCCGTTGAAAGCCGTTAGCGTGGTGACCGACACCGCCAGAGGATACCACGCCCCCTCCCTAGATGCAGCATCTGCAGTACGTTTTTCCCCAAAAAACCCCTCCGGTGGCTATTCCACTGTGCTTTTTTCGGCAACACGGTCTTCTGGTCTTCGTATCGGATACCCGCGTCGGCCCCAACTAAGCTACCAGGGACATAAGCCGAGGGGTGAAGCACTTCGCTGGGGTGTTGACTGGGGGCTACTGAGGGGACGGGCTGGCTCTTCTAATTGCAGCAGTCTTCTCTTATTTCGATGGCCGCTTTGCATCGAAAGGCGTAAAGGGGACGGGGGTTTTCCGTGGGATGAGGCTGCTTGAAACCATCGAGCAAACCAGGGCGCTGGCGATCTGGCCGGTAAATTCCGTTAGACCAAAACAACGCGGGTTTTCCCCCACTGCATCACGCGACACGAGCGTGGCGTACTTTATGCCAACACTTCCTTCACAACGTCGCCATGCACATTGGTCAGTCGACGTTGGATGCCGTTGTGGTAATAGGTGAAGTTGTTCATGATTGAGACCGAACAGATGCAGGATCGTTGCGTGAAAACCCAGTAGCCGCTTGGATGCTAGCCCCGGTTGAACCGCGGATAGTGTTCTGTTACAGCCCGATGTTAGGGTAGTGGACGAGGCGACGAGTCCCTTACCTACCACGAATCCCAGGGACTCGTGGCCTCGTCCACTACAGTCAAACCCGACTCTTTAGCGATGACGAAGCACTCACGCCAAACCGGCTAATTCACTGAAGGACTCCTGCCTATCTGCTCTATTGCCGCGTCTGCGAAGGTAAAGGGGGCAAAACATTTCTGCTTTCCCCCAGCAGCGCAGCGAACAACCCCGCAGCGAACAGCGGGGCAGAGGATTAAGGAGAGGGGATGAACTGCACCGCATCGGCGATCACATATTGGCCGTCGGTGCCATCGGATGAAATTCGCACCCACCCCTGTTTGCCGCTTTCAAAGCGGAACTTGCCTAACGTACGAAACAGCCGCTGGTGTTCGGGAACCTGTTGTTGGTTGATCCGCAGCGTCGTTTCCCCGTCGGCATGATGAATCGTCACCGGCGTGTTGGTGGACCGCCGTACGTTGTAGCAATGCGACAAGCGAACTTCATAAGTGCCCGCCTGGGTCAGATTCGGCGTATAGGTGACCGAGCTTGTGCCTTTGCCCTGTTTCTGGTCGTGCAGGTACCCCACACCGACGTAAGGCGGAGTGTGTGTGGAATACTGCCACTTGCCGACCAGTTTTGCGTCCATTTCGTCGACCACGATCCCCAGAAGGTCCGCGGAAGTTCTCACGATGAACCGAACCAATTTTGGGTTGTCGACTTCGCCCGGCGGATGGGTGTTGGGAACCGCGTCGGGATGCGGCAGGCGTTTTTCAGCGGGTGATTCGGCAATCGCTGACGCCGTCAGCAACCCGCTCAGAACTGCTAGGACAACCGTTGCATGATGGATGGTGGGGTGGGGCATCGCTGTTGTGCTTTCTTGTTTCTTGCTTAGTTTGGCAGCGTTCGCGGGGGGTCGCCGTTTTCAGTTCCTGG
Organism: Novipirellula galeiformis; assembly: GCF_007860095.1. Lineage (NCBI taxonomy): Bacteria > Pseudomonadati > Planctomycetota > Planctomycetia > Pirellulales > Pirellulaceae > Novipirellula > Novipirellula galeiformis. Next base: position 626,879 of record NZ_SJPT01000002.1, read on the forward strand.
AGGACTAGGTCCACCGTAGCAGCAGCCCCCTATGCGCTGAAGTGTGTCGTGTCCGCTTCATTGAATTGTACGCCGCTTTAAAGCTTGCGTATCGCCAAAGGCGTTACCCGCGTCAGTGGTCAGACCACCTCGTATTTCAAAGCATGTGTCAAACTCCATGAGCAGCTCTTTGAAAGTTTGATTGGCCTGGACGTCAAAGCGATGTGATGAGGCAACCGATCGAGCGTGGATATTTAGGGAACGTTTGTGGATAGGGTCGATGGCTGGGCCATGACAATGGGGCCATGACGATGGCGGGTACAGTTTCGGTATGGGCCAATGACAGGGTTGCGTTAGCAACGTTGGCGGGGCAGCCCGTCTTAGTCGGACTGCTACTTTGCCTCGAGTTTGGGAGGTATGCGGATTTGTCCGACAACAACCCGATGACGCGAATTGCGACGACCCAGAATCTGCTGTTTTTGCTCAATGTCAGTTGCTTTTGGGGCTCATTACATTTGCTTGGTTCGATCCGCCGGGCAGCGGCCTTGGGGTGCTGGGGACGCTCTGCTTGCTCGCGCTCACGAGATCCGCACTCGGACAATCCATTTCCGCCTTGGCAAAATCAGAGGAGACTGCAATCGCAATCGTTCCGATAGCCGTTATTCCGCAGATCATTTTGGGCGGTGTAGTGGGGTCGCTGTCAGGAGCTTCGGAGTGGTTTGGGAAAATTTTGGCAATTATCTTTTGGGGTCAATATTTGCTGTCCGGGAGATTGCCGAAGACGGAGCGAGCTGTGACTGAGTTTCAGCCGTCTGACGCGGCTTGTCTCATGGTGATTGCGTTTCACATGACGGTTTTCTTGGTGGCGGCGTGGATCGGCGTTCGCCGAGCAGGCCGTCATTAACCCGTGCCAGAACCTGACTTATTGCATCTCTGTGAAATTTTCAATTTCTCTGACATGAGCCTACGTTTGATGCCCTTTCTGGATGTCGTCACGGGTGCGGCGGACTTGAAGCGAGTCTGCCTAACCTGCTCCCCTTTTCTGTACCAACGGCAGTGAGAAAATCCATGCTTCATCGGGGCGGGTGCGACCTGCCAGATGAAACGAAGTTTTTTGGGGGCCGCGTCCCCCGAAACGCTGTGGGATTGATGTTGGTTATAGTCAACACGCCAAGCTTCGATCGTCTCCTTTGTGTCGCGTGAGCGACAAGAACCCATTTTCGTTGAGGAGTTCGGCGCGGACGCGTCCGTTGAAGGATTCGATCAATGCGTTATCGATTGGTATCTCCGAGCCTACCGAATCTCTGGACCTACCGAAGTCGAGTGTCACGCCATTTTTTTTCGCTGCCTGACACCCTTTTTCCGCACCGCGTTTCCTATCGGCTCGGCCCCGCCAGCACTTTGATTCAGTCGCGTCGTCGATTGAAGAACAGGAACAGATGCCCCGAAAGCAGTTCGACGTCAATGTGTTCGGCGACCAGGGGGCCAAAGAATTGAAAGGAAAACGTGTGAAAGTGGCAACGTGATCCGTGACCGAGTCCATCCGCCGGCGAGTATTTTGGTGCCCTCATTTCCTTTTTACGCAGTTAGGCAGGAATGAATGGCAGAAATCCCATTAGACGCTGGGAGTTAGCCCCGGTTGAACGTGGGAACCGTGGCTAACGCTAAAACGGCTAAGCTACCGAAAGACTCCTGCCTATCTGCTTAACAAGCAAAAACGGCCAGTCCCCTGTTAGCCTCCTCATGATACGGGGAGTCTCCGGATTCACGGGATCGCTTTCAGAATGCGGCCGATCGTTTCGTTCATGTAGGGATAGACATCTTTGGCGCTGGGCCCCATTCGCACGACGACCAGTTTGCGGGAAGGAATGATCATCGTGACCTGCCCCATGAAACCCGCCGGCCAATACGTGTCCTCAGGGACTTGATCCATCCGTGGCGCCCGGTTGAGCCAGAACATTCCACCGTAGTTCAGTTTCTTGTCGGCCGGCGCCGGTGTCATAACGAAATCGGTCCAGCCTTCGGGCAGTATCCGCTCTCCCTGCCAGACGCCATCCTGGAGATAGAGCAGTCCGAAACGGACCCAGTCGCGGGCAGACAGGTAGTCGTAGCCCGACAGAATAAAGTTACCCCACGGGTCGGTTTCTAGAACCGGACTGCGGGCACCGATCTTGTCAAACAGAGCTCGCTGTGGAAAGGTGAGATAGTCCTCTCCCTGAGCCTCGACCGTGTCACGAATGATTTTCCCGAGACTCAAGGGGTCGCTGTTGAGATAGGAGTAGCGCGTTCCGGGCGGAACCTTCGCAGGCGCTGCGATGACGTGCTCGAACACGTTGAGGGAATCGAAGTAAACCCGCATGTGTTCGTTTTCCGTCGTCAACTTATCACCCCCGAATCCAAGATTGCCGAAGTCCAGACCGCTGCTCATATGCAGCAGATCGCGGATCCGGATCTCGCTCCGTGCGTCTCCCTGCCACTCCTTGATCGGTGCCGGCTGATCAATCTCGAGAAGACCGCGTTCGACGAGGATGGCGATCAGCGTTGCAGTGATGCTTTTGCCCTGGGACCAGCTGATCTGCGGTGTGTCTTTCGTCCAGCCGGGGGCGTAACGTTCGCCGATGATCTTGCCATCGTAGGCGACAACAAAGGCGCGGGTGTTCTGCTCTTCCTGGGCCATCGCCCAATCGAGCGCCGCGGCCACCGCTTTGGAGTCAACGCCATCGGGAACAGGCGTCGTTGCTCCGATCTCGCCCATGGGCCACTGCTGGGTAGAAGCAGCGGGGAGATTGCGGGGCACTTTGACGGGTTCGAAGAAAACGTCCTCTTTGCCGCGTGGCAGAATCGTGCTGCCTTGGTCACCGGTGTATCGCGCGCTGCGGGGCGGAGCGCCGGGAGCCGTCACCGTGACCATTTTGCGTTCTTCATCGACATGATATTTGAAATCGGGTTGCCAGCCGAAATACGTGAACGGGGCGATGTCCTGTGCGATGACTTCTTCCGCAGTCCGTTGGTAATCCCGTCCCACGACCCACATTCCGGAGCTGATATGATGGGCGCAGATCGCCGCGCAGAACTCCATGTTTTCCCGCTTCTTCTCTTCGGCGGTCGTCGCTTTCGCCGTCGGCTCCTGTGCAGCCAGAGGATTCGGCTGAGTGAAAATCGCGAGCGCGGCCAATAGCGGGATTGCAAACAAGGAGTGGAATTGAACGGGTCTCATGGTCAGCAAGGTCCTGGAGTTGGTTTCTAGTCTTGAGAGTCAGTTTGCTTAACTTCAGCACTCACTGGCTGGCTGTGGCCTTGGTGTCGGCGACAACATCCTGCACCGCGATCTTCAGATGCATCGCCCGCGGCGTCGTTCCCCAGCCATCGTGAGGATCGATGAACCCAACCCACAGTTCCCCTGGCTGGTTTTCGAGGATGAAGGGATAGGTTGCCAAGCCCCTAGCAACCACGACCGAATCGGTCCAGGTGTGCCCTTCGTCTTGTGAAAAAGCAACGCTCAACTCCTTTCGACCGTCCGGGTTCCACGCCAGTGCCAGCCGCCCGTCCGCCATGCGGATGACATGTCCGGGAGAATGGCTGCTCCTGATTTTGGTCGGCTTTGCCTCCGACCAAGTGAGTCCGCCATCTTCGGAAAATGACTCCCAGAAAAATTTGCGGGCGGTGCGAATAACCATCCATAGACGCTTGTCTTTTAACTCGATCACGCAAGGTTCCACCGCACCGGCATGGTCCCCCGCTCCGCCGATGTCGATTTGGTTGCTTGGCGTCCACGTCTTGCCTCCATCGCGTGACACCACGGTCCGCGAGACCAACCGCCCCGGATTGGCCACGTAATGCGAGAAAGGTACCACTAGATTTCCGCCGCTCGTTTCCTCCGCACCGTTGGTGCTTCCCGTGTATCCCTTAAAAATCATCTGCGGCTTGCTCCAGGTCTTGCCTTCGTCACCACTTCGCACCGTCCACAGATCGCTGCGAGTATTTTCAGTAGGGTTCTCCGTTTTCCGGTCCCAGGCATGCTGCTTGTAGCCCAGAAAAAACAAATGCATTGTCCCGTTGCGGGCGCGAAATGCGGTGGGATGGGCCGAGCGTCCGTCCGGCAGACGGGTGATCTCGCGTTCGGGTTCCCAAGTCTTGCCACCGTCACGGGTCGTGCGTGCGGCGATATAGCATTCGCCTGGCTTGCCTGCGTAACTCGTCGGCGTCGAGTAAACCGACATCACCGCCCCGTCACTGAGCTTAATCAGCGCCGGTCCCAGTACGGTGGGGTGCTCGGTGTCGTGGGTAATATTGGTCGAGCGCGGATGCATCTCCACCACATCGCCACTGCGATGCCAAACGGTGAATGGCTTGCGGGCAAATTTTTGGTCGCTCTTGGCAAAATGTTCGATCAACAGATCGGCAATGATGCGGTGCCCGGCATCTCCCGGATGCATGCCGTCCGGGTTCAGTGCTCCCGGCTTGTGCTTTGGCTCGGCATCATAAGCCTCGAATGCAGCGAAAACATCCACCAACCCAACATCCTCCGTTTTGGCGATCTCCCGCACGGCGGAAACATAATCACGCAACACGACATTGAAGCCATCGACATCCTCCGGTCGATAGGGCGGCTTGTCATAAAGTTTAAGCGTCGTCGCTGCCCAATAGAGCGGATTTGAAGTCATCAAAACCACACGCGTCCCTCGCGATTTGAGAGCCTGAACCATTTCAGTGAGATTGTTGCGGTAGTCGGCCAAGGACACTCGTGGCTTGTCCGCCGGGGGATCTTTCCACACATCGACCGCGGCATCGTTGATCCCGAACATAATCACCGCCACGTCCGGTTTCACATTGAGCACATCTTTCTCAAAACGTGCTTTGCCCATCGTCGTGGTGTGGCTACCGATTCCCGCATTGATGATCTTGACGTCCTTGCCATCGTAGGAAAGATCATTGGCCAGCAGGTCTGGGTAAACCGCTGTTCTACCGCGTGGTGCCGTAACCGAGTCACCAAACGTGACAATGGTCGGCGGCTCCACAGCCAATAAACAAGCATTTTGCGCACATAAAAATGCAGCGGTGATGGATAGAATGAGACGTTTCATGAGTTCTCAACGAGGAGTTTAAGGTCAGCTGTTGGATTCACCTACTGCCACGGTTTCCAGGCGCCAGTGCTACTGATCACGCGAAATTTGTCTTCGGCTCCGAGCTTTTTATAGAGATCACGCGTCCACTCATAAGCGGGTGGTAGTTTGCCGATGATGGTGATCGGGCGGGGATAGACAAGAGCGAGGTTGTGGGGCAGGTCGCCAACGCGGAGAACACCGAGAAATTCCGGGGTGTCGCTGTCCTCATGGCTCTCCGGTGGAGCGGCGAGAATCACCTCGGATACCTCGGGGTTCAGTACGGCGGCGTAGATCGCCGTTGGTGCGGTCGAGCCCCGACCATACAGAGCGGTCGGGCCAGAGTTCAATCGTTGTCGCACCAAGCCGAAAGCCTCGATGAGATCGCTGGTTTGACGTTCGGGAAGAGACTGGCCAAGCATCGGATAAGTGCGTCGCAGGGTCGAGTAATAGCCCGGGCCGATCGAGGTGATTCCGGTCCCACGGACCTCAACTCCGGCGGTCATGACCGGGGCTGGGATGCCGGGACGCGACGAACCACCGCCGGCAAAAGTTCGCGTCGAGTCGGGCTGCATCGCATAGACGACGGCCGGTGCTCCGGCAGAGGCGTCGGTGTAGCGACGCAATCGGATCTGCAGATCGATGTCATCGCTGGTGCGGAACAAGAGAGTGTCGTAAGCGACATTGGGTTTGGCTTGGCCGTCGTCGCGGCGACCGAGATACGAAGGAGAGGCCGCTTTAGAAATCGATTGAAACGTGGTCCCACGCAGCTTGCGGATGGCTTGGTCGCGGTGCTCGATCCATTCATCCTGACTGCTGATCTCGGGGAGCGCAGCTCGATGGACGATGTGTTTATCGGCGTCGATCAATGTGTCGTTTTTCGGCAGCTCACCTGCGAAGACAAGCAGGTTTTCCTCCGGCTCGAGAAAATCAGTGACGTCGTCCTCGACCGGAGTCGGATCGTTTTTCAAGTGAGTGTTGAAAAAGGTAAAAACCGCCTTGCGAAGTTTGGGTGTGTAGCCGTGCGGTGTTAGATCCTCGACCAAGTTGAAATGATCGGAAGCATCGAGCGCGACGTATTGGTGACGGATGCGGTGGGCGACATCGCGGTAATGACGAGGCCGCCAGAGCAGGTCCTCGCTACCGGAGGCGATTAGAAACGCACGCGGCGCGATCAGCGCGCCGAGGTCGGGCCAACCCCACTGGTGATAGTTGATCCAGAACGCGCAATCGCAGTGTCCCTCGACCGACCGATCCTGCGCCACACCGGCGACGCTGCCGCTTTGGCAAACGGGAACGACCACCTTCAGCCGGTCGTCGGCAGCGCCGAGTGCCCAGGAGACCACACCACCACCGCTGAGGCCGGTGACACCGAAACGCTCGGGATCGACGTCAGACCGCGTCGACAGGTAGTCCAGAGCGCGCATTCCGTTCCAAACCTCGGTACCAAGCGGAGTGTAGCCGCGGCTGGGCCACTCCCAATGTGTGCCCCGATTGGTGCCGTGATGATATCCCTGGCACTCGCCAAGTTGAATCGGATCGAGCACCAACGCGATGTAGCCATGCTGGCCGAACCAGCGGGGGTTCTGTTGATAGGGGTTGTTAACTTTGCCCTTGGTATGCCCGCAGAGATAGAGCACCGCAGGCAGTTTTCCTTCGACCTTCGCGGGCCGGTAGAGATTGCCGGTGACGTGGGCGCCGGCAAAACTTTGGAAATGAATTTTTTCAACGACATAGTCTCCACGGTCGAGCGTGCCAGTGACAGTCGCCTGCAGCGGCGACCGCTCCGGTAAAGGGGACAGTCCAATCATCTCTCGCCACTGCTCGCGTCGTTGCTCGAGCGTCGCCTCCCAGCGGTCTGCGGCGAGAGGTGCTGCGAGTGACGATTGTGAGATGCCCTCTCCCGTCTGCGACACGCTGCCGTAAAGACTGGTGCCATCAGCTCTTAGATGGGTGGTTCCAACCGAGATGGCAATCAGAATGGCGACGCCGATGACGAAGAAAGAACGGATACGATGATTCATGGGTGCCGCCACCTTAAGCGAAACAGGGCTGGATTCAAAATCGACATACGTCTTGCGTGGGCCGTCTTCTTTTTTACGCTAAGCACGTCGGAACATTGCATTCGGCGTAACGATTGATGTGAAGGCGTCTATGATACTTCGTCGAACCCACTAAGTGTTGCAGTAAGGGACGCAAGCAGCTCTGGGATCCGTACCTATGTGTGTTCGGGTATGAGTTGGCATTTGGTCTTTCTCCGAAAACGTTCGATTGCATTGAATTCCGGTCTGTGGGGCGGTAGATAACCGACGGCGAAGAAAAGGTACGCGGACTCATGTGTCAATTTGAGTCCGGGACCTTTTCCTTCCCTTGCGACAGGATTCACAATCAGGCTGAAAGAGCAAACATGATGACGATCACCCGAGCAACGATCACCCGAGCGTGAGGGACTCACTAATAAACGCCTCGGATTTCAGCTTCAATCGACGACGCGTAAAACTCCGCAAGCTGTCGGTGCGTTTGCTCACTCAACCGCTCCAAGTCCGACACCACGGTGTTGTCCGCCACTTGTGACGGCTTGGAGGCTCCGGTGATAACCGTGGTCACCGCTTCGTGATCCAGGATCCACCGCTGGGAAAACTGGGCCATCGTCATGTCGGCGGGAACCATGGTTTTGATCTGGTCGGCCAGGGCAACGCCTATTTTAAAGGGCAGACCCGCAAAGGTTTCGCCGACATTAAACGCATCACCATTGCGATTGTAATTGCGGTGGTCGTCGTCGGCGAATTGGGTCTCGTTCGTGAACTTTCCCGCCAGCAGTCCGCTGGCCAGCGGCAACCGCACAATGATCCCCACACCCTGATCCCTGGCTCGGTCAAACAGAGTGGTGATGGGTTTCTGGCGGAAGACATTAAAAATAATCTGCAGAGACGTCAATTCGGGTTGCTCGAGGATGCTAACCGCCTCGTCCATCGACTCCACGCTCGCGCCAAAATTTTTGATCAATCCGTCGCGTTTGAATTTTCGCAGCCAGTCGAATATGTCTCCCGCGGACATGACTTCGGATGGTACACAATGCAGTTGCACTAAGTCCAAGCTGTCGACCCCCAGGCGGCTGATCGATTCGCATAGATGCTGTTTGAGAACTTCGGCAGAATACGGACCAGGATAGTTTTGGCGACCCACTTTGGTGGCAACAAAGACTTGATCGCGATGCTGTTGAATGAATCGCCCGATCAGCTTCTCGGACCGCCCGCTGCCGTAGACATCGGCAGTATCAAAAAACGTAATGCCGTGGTCCCACGCTGTTTCCAATATCTGCATCGCTTGCGGCTCACTAACGCTGCCCCAATCGGCGCCCAATTGCCAACATCCCAGGCCGATTTCGGAAACCGAGCGACCGCTATTTCCAAGAATTCTCGTCTTCATATCTATTTTCAATCAGTGCCGTATAGCGTCGTAAGGATTCCAAGAAAGCGTACCCGGTTTCGTGCGAATCAGCCAGCTACGGTGCTTTGGGTCCGCTATATTGGGTGCCACTTACCATTCCGGTGTATTGCCCTTAGGGTCTCTACAAGAATCACGTTAAGACATTTTCCAGATAAGCGATCGGAGGATTACCACATGAGCATCGTGGTGCTGGTGGCTTTCAATCCAAATGCCGGTGAAGCACGCAGGCACGTCCTTTCCGAGCCTGGACAATCAATGTGATCAAGGGACCCCAAAATAAGTTATCGAGTGGAAAGGTGGTCGGTGAATAACTCGCACTGTCGGATTTGATTTTGCGGCGTAGCGGTCTGGTGAAACTTCGTCTTAAGCACCTCGTCTGTCTGGTGGCCCAGCTCCCGCTCAACCAATTGACTGGCCTGGCGACACTCCGCGCCAACGAAGCCCTGCGTTTCGACCTTCGTCTGACCGTTGGACAGGACAGTGATTTCATTGGTCTTGCTCAGGCCGCACCTCCAACGCTCAATGTCAACTCCATCGAGCTATCGACCAAGACTACTTCCACCCTCTGCTTGATAAAGCGGGCAACGCAATCGGTCAGCATCGATGGAGGAACGGGCAGACGGTTTGGATACACGCGCTCCATTCGATTCAATCTTCGATCGTAGTGGGACTTGGACACAAAACGTCGGCACAATTCTGCTTGAGCCACTGGATTCCGTTGAACCGCAGGAATTTTTGCCGGATTTTTAAGCGTGCTTGACATCGATGCCTGGGTGGCATTCCAGCGTGTTTATGCTGCGAGAGATGAACGATTTTGAAACAGACGTAATTTGTAAGGAACTGGAGATCAGTACGTCTTATTTGTGGGTGTTGCTGCACCGTGCACGGGCCCGTCTCGCCAACGGTATTAAGTAGCGTTGGTGTCAAAAGAAAAACATAACCGCATTACCCCGTCATGTTGTCGTGCAAAGAAACTACCAAACTCGTTTCTGAGTCGCTCGATCATCCCTTGCCTCTAAGCAAGCAGATTTCCGTTTGGATACATCGGAGCATGTGTCAGCTTTGCTCTGCGTTTCGCCGTAATCAGGTTGTGCTGAAAGAACGAATTCCTAATGAGGCGGAGCGATGGACCAGTGAAGAAATGTCCAATGTGGTGAAATTATCTGACGCCGCGAAGCAAAAAATTGCGCAAGCAATGCCCCCGCACGGCTAACAAGCGGTGAAACTTCTTCCTACCCGTTGATACGTTGAATGATGCTCGGACGTCATCGGCATTCCAATCGAGACCGCTTAGTTCACTTGTTGCTCGACCTAGCAGAGCAGTTTGGCATTCAAGATTCCGAGGGGATACATCTGAGGATCAAATTAGCTCATCAGGAAATCGCAAACCTGATGGGCAGCACCCGCGAAACAGTGACCATTTTGCTTGGTCAACTAAAATCGGAGGGTCTGGTCGATGTTGGCCGGCAACGGATTGTCTTGGTGCAAGCGGAGCAATTAGCGATATCAGTGCACCGAAACGCACCAAGCCTGAACTCGTAGCCTAGGCTTCCAGCCTGGGACCAGAACAAAACCGAGGCTGGAAGCCTATGCTACGTCACGGCATTAGCCCGTAGTTCGTGATTGTCAAAGTGGGGAAATGGATCAGGGCAACGACATAGAGAGACGCTTGTCGCTCGTTGATCAGAAGGCGAAGCTTCTCCAACCCCCAGACGCATGCCGCTCCGTATCCGCACAGCGACTCCGGTACGACGTTCGCACATGATTTCTATGCAACGAAAGCCGTGTCGTCCGTGCAACCATCTTCGACCACGATGGCTCCGGTGACGCACGGAAAGTCACATGAGTCAAGAGCGACGAACTTTTCTTCGTTGACTGACAGAATGACACCCCAGACCGATTCGCTAAGAGGGCCGTTGAGATCGTTCAAGTTTCCTGCCTTGGTTAGATGGGCTGGTTGCGTTTCATTGGATCCCTTCATCGTCACAGGAATGCGTGCTGTGCTTCGGTCCCGTCAATCGCATTCGCGGGCCGAATCCTTTTACCGAACCGTATGCGGTCTCACCAAGTTGCGAGTTGCTATTGGACGATTTCAGTCGCAAGGATCAACTGAGACCTTTGTAAGCAATCGTCGGGCATCCTTATTGACGAGCTTTGGATTTATTAAATCCTTCTCGCCTCTCACGGCGGAAAGAGTCGGTCAAACGCAATTGCTCAGACAACAATTTCGGTAACCAACCTCCTTCATCAACCGAACCAACTGGTCATCCAATGAAAGTCACTCGTCTTGCCACCCTAATTGTGTTGCTTTTTGCAATCGTGTTCTTTTCCGGCTGCACGGTCGGGGGCACAATGGCATTTCGCAAGACCTCCTCAAGCGACATGGACGCTCTTCTATCTGAATCGCTTGTGATGCAGGAATTAGACGCAAGCGACCCGCAGGTGGTTCAACGAAAAGAAACACTCGTCAGCACCGACTCCGCAGGCATTCCGCACCAATCAACGCTTGTTACCCTAGCCCCAGGCGAAGACTTGATGGCAAAGGTCAATAACGCACACGGACCCGTTTTGCTCGATTTCTACGCCGACTGGTGCGGTCCCTGCAAAATACAGGGAAAGATTCTCCACGACATGGAGCAGGAAGCGGCAAGGCACGGAACAATGATGATTAAAATCAATATTGACGACCACCCACAAATCGCTGAACAACTACAAGTGGAAGGAATACCGACGTTGATGTTGGTCAAGGACGGTCGAGTTGTGAATCGACAGTCAGGTGTTGCCGATAAACGCAAACTAACGCAGTGGATGCAGTAGTCAATTGAAGCTGTTCGTGGTTTCACATTCGACACCGTCGATTAGGTGTTGACGAAACAGTTCGATCGCAACCTGTTTCATGAAGCAGGCTAGGACTCTACCGCACTTGCACAGTCGATACGGTTGACACTGGCACCTCAGCGCTCCGCAAAAACAGTTTGGGACGGCCGTTCGTATCCGCTGTGCCGCACAAATGGTTTGCTCTGACGGTAGCAGGACGGTTTCGACCACACACCGTCGTGGTCATGTCTTATCAATCTACGTTCGACGCCAGCAGAGTTTTGTGCGTTTGAAAAACGTTTGGCGAATTGCCGAGTGGATTATTGTCCACAAACGGCATATGGGCCCTCTTCATCGCGTCCATCTTTGCTTGGCAAGCCGGACACTGCTGAAGGTGAGAAGTGAACGCATTTCGCTGGTCTGGTTTCAATTGCCCCATCACAAACTGCTGCATGGAGGCTTGGACTTCGCTGCACGTCACGCCACCGAAGTTGCACTCGCGAAGCGGTTCTTGGTGCGACGGTGGAATGCCAGATCCAGCGAAGTTCCAAACGCCCATTCCTAGCGCTGCCATTACAACGATCGGAGCACCAATGCGAGCGACAGACTTACGTCGACGATCGGCGTTGAACCGATTCTGCAATACACCGATAGTGCCTGGCGTACATTCGTCCCAATCTGAATGAGCTTCAAAATTTTGGCGGACCATGACCTCGTTCCTCTATCTCTTGTGAAGGCGAACGTAGCGTATGCTGCTACCCTGGGTTTGAAGTGATCCCAGGCTACAAGCCTAGCCTACGTCTCTGACGTGCTATCGTTTCTGACGTCTCGCTTCCGACGTCGTTGCATGTCTCTATCGTCGCCTCGTACCGGCCAAGCGTCTGTGTCGAATCTCACAACGCTGGGATTTTCTTTGCTGACGGATGATCAGGTTGCTACCGTGGCTGAAACGGCCGGTACTCAGAGTGCATGATTGGTTTCGTCTGACATTTGCCCCGTCTGGCATTTGCCCCGTCCACTGTTTGGCGTGGGCATGTCCACAGCATCGTGGTTGGAACGAACCTGACAGCCATCCATCACGGGGACATCCTTCTCAACGGCGAATTCAGATCGCGTCATCTGTTCAAGATTCGCCTGACCTACATCGCTCCCTACGTTGTGTCGGCGCTTTCGAACGTGGCAGCGTTGAACCGTCTCGCCAAATAGTTTTGTAAGGAAATCCTGACGAATGCGTCGACTTCGTGTAACTGCTAGAGCGTAGCTCCCCGGCTACGAATCACCGCAATCCAAGGGCTCCAATAATGGAAACGATCAATAACCAGACGACCGCGGCTAGCATGGATGCCTCAGGTCAGCCAACACAAAGACACTTTAGAACCGGTCCGAACCGACTCAATCTCGTCATTCGCTGGGTGTCGACCCTGTGCATTCTAGCTTCACTTTTAACGCTCGTCCGTTCGCTTCCGTTTGACCAAGCTATGTCAGCAGCGAAAGGCTGGATCTCCGGATTGGAATTCTGGGGGCCGATCGTCTTGGCCCTTCTGTACATTGTCGCAACGGTGCTGTTTTTTCCAGCCACGATTCTGAGTCTGGCGGCCGGCGCGATGTTCGGGCTTGGTGTCGGGACAGCCACTGTTTCCGTTGGATCGACGTTAGGAGCCTGCTTGGCGTTTCTGATCGCTCGCTACGGAGCACGCGATAAAGTTGCGGCGATGGCGAGCGGCAACCGCCACTTTGGTGCGATTGATCGAGCCATCGAGGAGGGAGGCTGGAAAATTGTCGGCCTATTGCGTCTCTCTCCTGCGATTCCATTCAATGCCCAGAACTACATGTACGGCCTGACTCCGATCCGATTTTGGCCCTACGCCGTGACCAGTTGGATTGCGATGCTTCCTGGCACATTTCTGTACGTTTACCTCGGGCATGTGACTGGCGCAGCCGTTGGCGCCGATCGAGAACGCACGACGTTCGAGTGGGCGATGCTGGCGATTGGCCTATTGGCGACAGCCGTTGTGACGGTATATGTCACACGATTGGCTAACCGCAAACTAAAAGAACAAGTGCACGAAGCACCGGAAAAGGGCCAACCGACGGATAGCGTTCGGACATCGTCTAACGTGCCGTCAGCTCCGAGAACACGAAGCACGGTGATCTTGGCGAGTGCTGCACTGCTACTTGTCGCGACTGCGACCTATACACATCTCAATGCGGGGGCGATCGAACGCAAATTAGCGAGTCTTTTTGGACCGCCGCAAGTCGATCTTCAAGAAGCGTATTCCGCGAATACTGCAGGACCGGCGATGGATCATTCGACGCTGGATGCCTTGCTAAAGAAACATGTCGACAAAAACGGATGGGTCGACTACGAAGGCCTGAAAGACAACGAAGCGAAACTCGACAGCTACCTCAGTGCGGTCGCTGCTGCACCGTTTAACGAGTTTGGACGCGACGAAAAGTTGGCCCTGCTGATCAACGGTTACAACGCGTCGACCTTAAAGTTAATCCTCGATCACATGCCAATGAAATCGATTATGGATATTCCCGAATCCGAACGTTGGGACGCAATACGTTGCAACATTGGCGGACACAAGTTGAGTCTGAATCAGATTGAGCATGAGCAGATTCGCCCCAAGTTCGCCGAGCCACGCGTCCATTTCGCGTTGGTGTGTGCAGCGGTTGGATGTCCACCACTGCGTAATGAGGCGTACGTGGCAAATCGAATTGAAGAACAATTGCAAGAGCAGACCGAGTACGTCCATCATCACAAAACGTGGTTCACCTTCGATACCTCGTCCAACAAGTTAGAGCTAACCAAACTCTACAACTGGTACGGAGATGATTTTGAGCAGGTCGCCGGCAGCGTTTCTCAGTTTGCAGCTAGCTACTCAACCAAATTGAAGCAGGCTCTGGACCACGGCACCGCCCCGCACCCTGACTGGCTGCCCTACGATTGGAAGCTCAACAGCTTAAAGAACAAACAGCCGCGATAAGCATGTCTTTCGGTATCTTCCGGTTAAACGCCGGTCATTCTGTGAGCCGACGCCGCTAGCCGCGGGCCGGTAAATTGTGTGGGAAACATGCCCCCGGGTAGTGCCGTCGGCTCAGATCATTATGTTGAACGTCTCATATTGACCTGCTTAGATCAAAGGCATGCCATCTTCTGCGTTAGACGTTGACGTTACTTACTGAAACGTTGATGACTTCCGTACGGCTCTTGCCGCCATGAAGTGGCCTAGGCTTCGTTCAAACAAGGCGAACAATGTCGCTCTCGGCAAACAGCGAGGGCGGAATGGTCAGCCCCATTGCTGCGTAGAGTGACGGTGGAACGCTGATGTCCCCCAGGTACAACTCTCCGACATGACGCGAGCCGGCCGCGGAGAATAGGCCCGACTTGGGTAGGGCCAATGTGAATGTCGCTGCTGCTAGAATCGACGTATCGGACACCCCGCCGGAGGCAGCGTCAATCCCGGATGGTGTATCCAATGCGAGGGTGGGCGCCGGCTGTTGGTTGGACCAACGAATCAAGTCCGCTGCGCGCCCCCTTGGATTTCCCCGCAGGCTGTATCCGATCACCCCGTCCAGGATGACATCGACTTCACGGCCGGGAAGCGACTTATCGTCAACCGGAATGCCAAGCTGTTGGACGATCGAGAGTTGATGAGCCGGTACGCCTTCGAACGCGCCGCTAGGCTTGGTGAGAAGGACAGAAACGTTCGCTCCCCAACAGTGCAGCCGGCGAGCTGCGACCAGGGCACCTCCGCCATTACCGCCCCGCCCCGCAAGTGCAACCACATTCTTGCCGCGAAGCGAATTGCCCAGGAATCGTGTAGCAGCTAGCCGGGCCAATCCGCGTCCCGCGTTTTCCATCATTTGGAGAAGCACAATCCCATAGTCCTCGATCATTGCACGATCGACTTCGATCATCTGCTCCGTCGTCAAATGCGGTAACGCGTTTACGGCGACTTGGGGGAAACGATCTGTAGTATTGGGCACACTCGTTCTCCTGGAATGTGTGATTGATTGGCGTTGCGTCCGAGAGTGTACGTTTCACGCTACCGCTGGGATCGCATCTGTTTTGAATCGCGGTGAGCGACCATCGACGGATTTTGGTTGGATGATACGCATTTTCGTGTAAGAAATTCTAGCGTCCGTCGTCACCTCTTTAGCTTGCACGAATGCGGCACGCAAACTTTCACTTGGCCAAACAACATGCTTGCCGTTTGGGCACCGCTCGCATCGAGGAACGGGGGGCAAACGAACGTTGGCTGAGTGAGGGCCTTTAACAAGAGATTGACACCGGTGGCATGATTCAGTGCACGGACAACTATACCTGAGAAGTTGGAGACGATTGAATGTGGATTGAACAATGCGAAGAAACGGACTGCTTCATGCACGGGCTTGAACGGCGGAATCCCGGGGAACAGGAGTATCACCAAGCGGTGCGGGAGTTCGTCGAATCCGTCATGCCATTCGTGCTAAAGCACCGTAAGTACAAAGACGCTCAGATACTCGAAAGGATGACGGAGCCGGATCGCATCGTCATCTTTCGCGTCACTTGGGAAGACGACGCTGGCAACATTCGAGCAAATCGGGCATGGCGAGTGCAATTCAACAATTCGATTGGACCGTACAAAGGCGGAATGCGGTTGCATCCCGACGTAACGTTGAGCGTCCTGAAGTTTCTCGGATTCGAGCAGACCTTCAAGAATAGTCTCACCGGACTACCGATGGGTGGGGCTAAAGGCGGGGCGAATTTCAACCCCAAGGGAAAGAGCGATCGCGAAGTCATGCGATTCTGTCAATCGTTGATGATTGAACTGCATCGCCACATTGGCGAAGACACGGACGTTCCGGCCGGTGACATCGGCGTCGGTGCCCGTGAGGTTAGCTACCTGTTCGGGCAGTACAAACGACTCGAAAATCGCTTCGCGGGAATCTTAACGGGCAAGGGACTAACCTTCGGCGGCAGTCTCGTCAGGACCGAGGCCACCGGTTACGGATGCGTCTACTTCTGCGAGAATATGTTCAATCAGGTCGGCGATAGCCTCAGGGGGAAGACGTGTGTGGTATCGGGTTCGGGAAACGTCGCGATCTACACCGCCGAGAAAGCCCACGAGTTAGGCGGCAAGGTTGTCACGATGTCCGATTCATCCGGCTTCGTTCACGATCGGGCGGGCATCGATGCCGAGAAACTGGCGTTCATCAAAGATCTCAAAGAGGTGCGTCGGGGACGAATCTCGGAGTATGCCGACAAGTTCGACGGCGTCACGTTCCACGCCGATGAACGTCCCTGGAATGTACCTTGCGATGTCGCTTTTCCATGTGCCACGCAGAACGAGATCAACCTGGACGATGCGAATGCCTTGATTGGCAACGGAGTCAAAGCCGTCAGCGAAGGTGCCAACATGCCTACCGAACTGGCTGGCGCTCATGCGTTCCTTGACGCCAAGATCCTATACGGTCCGTCAAAAGCCGCCAATGCCGGCGGCGTTGCGGTGTCAGGTTTAGAGCAAAGTCAAAACGCCTTGCGACTTTCATGGAGTCGCGAAGACGTCGACGAGAAACTGAAGACCATCATGCGTGATATCCACGACAAGTGTGTTGAGCACGGTCAGACCGACGGATTTGTGAACTATGTTCGTGGATCAAATATCGCGGGGTTCATCAAAGTGGCCGACGCCATGCTGGCTTACGGCGTTGTTTAAATCAAAGGACTTACCAATCATGACCGATTTTTTTGAACGCAGCCTGATCCTTCACGAACAACTCCGTGGAAAGATCGGCATCGTGGGAAAGATGCCGATCGCAAACCGTGATGATTTGTCGTTGGCCTACACCCCCGGAGTTGCGCGCCCGTGTGAAGTAATCGCGAGCGACGCCAGCAAAGCTCGCGAACTAACGATCAAACGAAACAGCGTTGCCGTGGTGACCGACGGATCGGCGGTCTTGGGACTGGGCAACATTGGCCCGCATGCAGCGATCCCGGTGATGGAAGGCAAGTCGCTGCTGTTTAAGGAGTTCGCCAACATTGACGCTTGGCCAATTTGCCTCGACGCACAGGACGTTGACGAGATCGTTGCTACCGTTCGGCGTATTGCTCCCGTTTTCGGCGGTATCAATTTGGAAGACATCTCGGCTCCACGGTGTTTTGCCGTCGAGCAACAGTTGCAAGACATCGGCATTCCAGTCTTTCACGATGATCAACACGGAACGGCGATCGTCCTGCTCGCTGCGCTGCTTAACGCAGCCAAAGTGCTCCGTCGCGATATCACCCAAATGAAAGTCGTGATCAACGGAGCGGGTGCTGCCGGCACGGCCATCGCACGTCTGCTGCGTTGTGTCGGTCACTCTCCCAATGTCTGCGTCCCCGTAGATGATGTCATTGTGTGTGACTCGAAGGGAGCGATTCACAACGGCCGTGACGATTTAGCCGACTACAAACGCGAACTGCTGCGGTATACGAATCGCAAGCATCGCACCGGCACGCTTCAAAATGTGCTTGCCGGAGCAGATGTCTTTATCGGCGTCAGTAAGGGAGGTCTACTTTCCGCGGACGACGTTTCCAAAATGGCAAGGGACTCGATCGTTTTGGCGATGGCCAACCCCATCCCTGAGATCATGCCGGACGTGGCGCGAAGTGGAGGTGCCGCCGTCGTTGGTACAGGACGCAGCGACTTTCCCAACCAGATCAACAACGTGCTCGCTTTTCCAGGAATCTTTCGTGGCGCTTTGGATGCGTCCTCATGTGCGATCACGGAAGAAATGAAAATCGCTGCCGCCCGCGCGTTGGCCGCCGCAACAACCGATCCGTCACCGGAACGAGTATTGCCCGATCCGTTAGACCGCAGCGTCGCACCTCGTGTGGCCGCCGCCGTCGCCGAAGCAGCGGAGCGGGAATGACTCCAATGAGTCCGCGTCATCCACCATGAACAGGAATAACAATGAAAGCCTCTAATCTATTTGTCAAAGCCCTCGAGAACGAAGGCGTTGAGTTCGTCTTCGGGATTCCAGGTGAAGAGAATCTCGATTTCCTCGATTCACTATCGAGGTCGAATATCCGGCTGATCCTCACTCGGCACGAACAAGCTGCCGGTTTCATGGCAGCAACCTATGGACGGCTGACAGGCAAGTCGGGCGTTTGTCTCTCCACACTTGGGCCGGGGGCAACCAACTTGGTTACAGCCGCCGCTTACGCGCAGCTGGGCGGCATGCCGATGCTGATGATCACGGGGCAAAAGCCAGTCAAGACGAGTAAGCAAGGTCAGTTCCAGATCATTGACATCGTCGACATGATGCGTCCGTTGACGAAGTACACGCGGCAACTTGTTAGCGGAGCCAACATCCCATCACGCGTGCGCGAAGCGATGCGCCTCGCACAAGAAGAAAAACCTGGCGCAGTGCACCTTGAATTGCCCGAAGACATCGCCGCCGAGCAGGTCGGCGAGGTACCGATTCCCGCCAGCCTCGTCCGGCGGCCGGTCGCCGAAGACAAGTCCATTCACGCGGCTGTAGAGATGATCCGTGCTGCCAAGTCGCCCCTGTTGTTAGTGGGTGCCGGCGCGAACCGCAAACGGACGTGCAACATGCTTCGGCAGTTCGTGGCCAAGTTGGGTATCCCCTTCGCAACGACTCAGATGGGCAAAGGCGTCATCGACGAGCGAGACCCGTTGTTTCTCGGCAACACAGCTCTTTCGTCGAATGACTTCGTGCACCGAGCATTCGAGGCGGCAGATCTAATCATCAATGTCGGCCATGACGTGGTCGAAAAGCCACCGTTCTTCATGCACGCCGGCGGCGTCAAAGTCATCCATGTCAACTTCTCATCGGCGTCTGTCGATCCGGTCTACTTTCCGCAAGTCGAGGTCGTAGGCGATATCGCAAATAGCATCTGGCGGTTGATGGGGGAGCTAAAGCCACATCCGCATTGGGACTTCTCTCGCTTCATGACGGTTCGCAAAGCGGCCGAGGCCAGCGTTGCCCAAGGTGCCGACGACGATCGCTTTCCAATTTATCCACAACGGCTGGTTGCGGACGTTAGAAACGCAGTGCAAAAACGCGGAATCGTCGCACTCGACAACGGAGTTTATAAGATTTGGTTCGCGCGAAACTACAAGGCAACCGCGCCGAACACGGTGTTGCTCGATAACGCCCTGGCAACGATGGGAGCCGGGCTGCCGTCGGCGATGGCAGCCAAATTGGTCCATCCGGATCGGCAAGTTATGGCGATCTGCGGCGACGGTGGCTTCATGATGAACTCGCAAGAACTGGAAACGGCCGTGCGGTTGAATCTCGATCTCGTCGTCTTGGTCCTGCGTGATGATGCCTATGGGATGATCAAATGGAAGCAGGCCAACATGGGGCTGAAGAATTTCGGACTGGACTACGGCAACCCTGACTTCGTCAAGTACGCGGAAGCCTATGGCGCAAACGGGCATCGTGTCGCGTCGAGTGAGGAACTACTGCCGTTGCTCTCCCAATGCTTGGATTCGCCCGGTGTCCATCTGATTGAAGTACCCGTCGATTACTCGGAGAATGACCGCATTCTCAATCACGAGATTCAAGCACTCAGTCGTAGCCTAGGCTTCTAGCGTGTGACCGCGACAAAACCCAGCCTGGAAGCCTAGGCTACGGCCAATTGACCGCGGAACAACACTCAACGCGACGATAGCGTTCAAGTTTGAACCCTGTAGAGAAACATCCAAATGCCAGTTTCGGAGAAACCATGCTAGCGAATTCATACCCCTACTATCTTGCGAATGAACCCGTCGCTGCGAATCAGGACCTCATCGTAACGGACAAGTACACAGGTGAAACGGCGACGAAAGTCGCATTGGCCGACTCCGCGGCGATTGATCGTGCGATTGTCGCATCGGTTCAGGCGGCCGAGCCGATGCGCCACATGCCGCCTTACGAACGACAAAACGTATTGAATCATTGCGTAGCCCGATTCACCGAACGATCCGAAGAACTGGCGATGTCGTTGTGCATCGAAGCGGGCAAGCCGATCAAAGACAGTCGTGGCGAAGTGTCTCGACTGATCGACACCTTTCGTATTGCTGCGGAAGAATCGGTGCGGATCGGCGGCGAAGTCATGAACCTAGAAATCTCACCGCGTGCGCGTGGTTATCGCGGAATGTACAAGCGAGTGCCGATCGGCCCGTGTTCGTTTATCTCGCCGTTCAACTTCCCGTTGAACCTGGCCGCCCATAAAGTCGCCCCTGCGATCGCCGTCGGTTGCCCGTTTGTCTTGAAGCCGGCCAGCCGCACGCCGATCGGAGCGCTAATCATTGGCGAGGTTCTCGCGGAAACCGACTTGCCCAAGGGCGCGTTCTCGATCCTTCCTTGCCACCGCGACGGGGCCGACTTGTTCACAACGGACGATCGCTTGAAGTTGCTTAGCTTCACTGGCTCGCCCGCCGTCGGCTGGGATTTGAAGGCTCGTGCCGGAAAGAAGAAAGTCGTGCTGGAACTGGGCGGCAACGCAGCCTGTGTCGTGGATGCCGACGCGGATCTAGACGACGCCACGGAGCGGATTGTCTTCGGCGCGTTCTATCAATCGGGTCAGAGTTGCATCGGCGTGCAACGCATCCTGGCTCACGACAGCATTTACAACGAACTGCGCGACCGACTGGTCGCGGCGACAAGCAAGTTAGTGGCTGGCGATCCGAAGGAAGAGTCAACGTTCATCGGTCCCATGATTTCAGAGCAGGAAGCCGCTCGGCTTCAGTCGTGGATCACGTCAGCGGTTGCAGCGGGTGGAAAACTTCTCTGCGGCGGAACGCGAGACGCCGCAATGCTCGACGCGACGTTGCTAGAAAACGTGCCGAAAGACCAACCCGTTTGTACGCAAGAGGCTTTCGGTCCAGTCGCAGTGATGAGCCGATTCAGCAACTTTCAGGATGCGTTGGACGAAGTCAACGACGCTGCGTTCGGCTTGCAAGCAGGTATTTTCACGCGAGACATCTACAAGATCCAACAGGCTTGGGACGAGTTGGAAGTTGGCGGTGTGGTGATCGGTGACGTGCCAAGTTGGCGTGTGGACAACATGCCCTACGGCGGCGTCAAAGACAGCGGTCTTGGTCGAGAAGGCATTCGATTCGCGATGGAAGATATGATGGAACTTCGCAATCTTGTCATCCGCACGCCCAACCACCTCATCTGATCGATCTCATGCACGGGCTAGCTGTTGTTTTCTTCAGCAATCATCGTCCAGCTTGATGTTGGTTTGCCGGCTTTCGTCGCAGCCTAGGTTTCCAGCCTGGGTTGGTTGTGGTCCCAGGTTGGGAGCCGAGTCTACGGACAACCACTGTTTGTAAGCGATCTCACACGTACGGGTTGATGCCGTGGTAAGAAATGCGTGAAACCCATGAAATGTGACGGATTTGCGAGGAGCGTTAGCAACAACACAGACCCCAGCGTCGCGTCGGCCCGACAAGGCCTTAAACCGATACTTGCTCAACTCCCTCATGGCCATAGATGTGCCCCCATGAAAACGAAACTGATGCTGGTTCTGACCAGCTGTATTCTGCTGACCGGATGTCACTCGATCGGTCGCAGAAGCCAATCAAACGCTTTGTCGTGCCGCGATGCTGCGACAGAAATTCAGGTTGAACGAGGTCGCCCCAACGCGGTCATCGACGGACTTGGATGGGTCGTCGGGACGCCGACGAAATTGGCACTCTGGGATCGTCGAGCTGACAATCATGACGTTTCTCCGCAAACGGAAACCGCACTTGTTCAATACATGGAACGAAACGGACTTGGCGGCAGTATGATTCGGATCAATCAATACGATCCGTGGGGCGAATGGGAGCGTCTGACCTCCAACAAACGGATCCATCCGAGTTGGCGCTACACGGTGGGCACGTACAACCATTTGAAGTACACGCTGCTGCCGGGACGAGTCTTCGGCGGTGATTGGTACAACCCGTTTACGGATTCCACGCACGTTTACTCTGACATCGCACCATTGGCGATTTCACGCGTTGCTTATGCAAAAGATATTCGGGCGCAGACACAACCGGGAACGTACGCGGCGACCCAAGAGCTACCATTCGTTAACATGGTCCACACGACCCGTGCAACCAACGATGCTCTCAAGTACGTCGCCCAATATGGAACCGCACAAGAACAAGCGGAAGCGAATCGGATCCTTTCACCAGACTATGGCAGCAGTTGGGGTGGTCAGATCGCTTCGTTTCTGCCCTTCGGTGCTCCCCTTGGTCGTCTCGCCGGAGCGGCTGTCGGTCATGGTGCCAATCGACTCAGTGGGCGCGGCGGCCCAGATAACTCGCGGGCGTTGAACGATACCAGTTGCGATACTGCTGACGTTGATTGAAATCGCAGCAATCTGAATGATTGATCCACCATCACGTTCGCGTCTCTTTCCCTGTACGAAAAAAAGCGTATCGCCATACAGCGTGCTTCGAGCCGGAACATTCGCAAAACTACAGCGTCGCGTCGGTGTGTTGGCTTAAGGAGCGACCACTTGGAGTCAGCGAGTGACTGGGAAATGGACTCCAGCTCCCCTGCTTATTCGCCCCCTAGCCGCGGTGCAATCCTGCAACCACGTGACAGCAGTCGCTCTTCTTTTGCCGTTCGCACTGCTGCAACGCCGACTTCAGCACACGTCGAACGTGGCGAAGGTCCTTTAATCGGCGATCCGTATCGATAAGTCGATCTTCAATCAGCCCGCGAACGCTTCCACAGGTCGGCGTCCCGCCAGAGCCATCTAGAAGCAGTGCCTTCACGTCGTCGAGCGTGAATCCGGTCGTTTGTGCCGCTCGGATGAATTTCAACTTTTTGAGTGATTCGTCACTATACAGCCGGTAATTCCCCTGGCTTCGTCCTTCGGGTTCGACGAGACCGACCCGTTCGTAGTATCGAATGGTCGACGTGGGAATCCCCGCTGATTTCGCTAGTTGGCTAATGGTGAATTGTCCGCTCATAACTCGTCTGTCGAAAGAAAACATGAAATGGACTTGACCTTACATCTGGGTGCAAGGTCGATAATAGAGGAAAGACAACCGTATTGCACGCGATGCGAAAAAAGGAATTCCGATGAGTAACCAAGTAACCACTCCGAATCGAGTCGAGTGTCCAGCCTGCGGTAAGAAGGCGAAGCGAGTTGCAACGGCTACGCTGCAAGCGTTGCTAAAAGACGAGTTCGCTGGCGAATTTGCGGCCGATGACCACTCCGGTTGTCGTTCCTCTGGTAGCAGCGATGGTGGCTGTTCATCGTTGACCAAGGACAGAGGCTGGCGGTTTTGCGATTCGCAGAATTGCGACGTCGTCTACTTCGCTGAAACTGATGACCGGGCGTTTACGAAGGACCAATTGCGCGTCGGTGTCGGGGTCAAGCAAACGACTGGAGAGCGGCGCTTGTGTTACTGCTTTGGTCATTCCGTCGCAAGCATCAAAGAAGAGCTTCGCTCGAAAGGCGTAAGCAACGCCACCGAAGACATTCGGGAAAAAATGACGAACCCTGGATGCCGATGCGAGACCGAGAACCCGTCCGGCTTGTGCTGTTTGGGGAGCGTCAGAAATGGAATCAAAACTGCTAAAGGAGAAATTGGAATGCATGCTACAGATACGATAACGACACCCGCGAAGCCAACCGGTAACAAAGGCGCGAAGATTGCCAAGGTTGGAACGCTCGTCTCGGCGATCATGGCTTCGGCGTGCTGTTGGTTGCCCTTGGTCTTGCTAGCCGTCGGTGTCTCTGGAGCGGGGATTGCAGCAACATTGGAAGCATACCGCCCACATTTCATGGTCATTACATTTAGCTTCCTTGCTGCAGCGTTCTATTACACGTATCGTCCCAAGAATGCGTACCGAGCCAAGAACACAAGCGATACCGCTGAAGGGCACGGTTGCTGTGCGAGGGAGTCACCCCGCAGTGAAGCATGCTGTCCGCCAACCACTGGCCGTTTCAACATGATGACCATGAATACAGTCATGCTGTGGGGCGTGACCGCCATGGCGGTTTTGTTCCTGTTTGTCCCAAGCTATGTCGGAGTGTTTTTCGGTGGTGACGCGACGGCGGTGACGGGCGAAATGAATCGGGCGGCTATCAAAGTCGGAGGCATGACGTGCGAAGGCTGCTCAGCCGTTGTTGCTAAGACAATTCGCACCGTGCCGGGCGTGTTGGCAGTCGAAATCAACTACGAAAAAGGGGAAGCCATCGTCGGCAGTGAAATCGGTTGCCCCATCCCAAAAGAGCAGATTCTCGTATCGCTCCAGGACGCTGGATACACTGGCCATTAACGACGCCGAATTGGCAAAATCGTCGTATCCTACTCATACTCGCGTGGCGTGGAGCCCGCTGCAATCCAGTTTACGGAGAGCGAGTTCGAACGGAACTGGGCTGCTCTCGCTCAGTCGCAACGACCGCAATCTGGTTGTTTGACGGAGATTGCATGCAACGGGGTGATTGCAGTAACAACGCCAGCACATTGTCGGTAAAATTGCCGATGTCGCAATCGAATTTTGTCGTATTTTCCCCTAAACGGTCTTCCCCTGTATCGCCATCGACTAGCCGCGAACCCAGCACTCCCCGAATCACAATCACTGGGTTGCGTTCATAGTCGGACCGCTGGGCAAGCGGGTTGTAGATTGCAGCGAGGGACGCGTTGTTTTTTCGAGTCACACAGACTGGCACGAACACAACCATCGCGATCACGGGCAACAACAGCCTGCACGCACGAATGGAATTTTGAACTACGGTTTCGACAACTCGTCCTGCTTTAAATTGCTTGGCCGATCGCGAGCGCACCGACCACAAACGCAGAAGCCAAGCAAAGACTCCCAGCAACAACAGGGGCCAAAGTATAGCCAGCATGTCCGTTCGCGATACTTGTCCCGCTTCAGGAACCATCGTTCCCACGCGAACGAGCAGATAAGTTGCAGGCAACATACCGGCCTGGCTAATCAGCCAGAATTGCTTGATTGACAATCGAGAACGTCCTGCCAGCACGTTGACGGCAAAGAACGGCATCACGGGTGTTAGGCGTAAGAGCAGCAGTTCCCATTTGCCTAGTCCTAGGTTCCCTTGCTCTGGGCAAATCGACTGGTTCTGATCGTTCCGATCGTGCGTTGCTTTGCAAAACATGTAACGGCGACTGGCCATGAAGGCGAATGTAGCACCGGTTGTGCTCGCGAAACTTGCGACGATCGTCCCTGGTCCAAGTCCGAACAAGGGACCGGCTAGAATCGTCAGCAGCACCGCACCGGGAATCGCGAGTCCAGCCATCGTGACATAGACGCAGCTATAAACCGCCAATCGGATCAACAGATGATATTCCGCTGCATTGGTAACGACCAGATGCAATGGGTCACGAGCGAACCAAGCAGTGGTGGCAATCACTACCCAAGCAGCGCGGATTGCATTGTCTTTCGTGCTGGTGCAAATCATCGAGGTCATCCATGACCGATTGAAGGAGACGGTAGCCTAGGCTACGTTTTCGTGCATCAACGGCGTGCCGTGCGAGCGGATGCCAGATCGTTCAAACCCCAGTCGTAATCGAGATAGGAGACTGAAACCGAGTTCGCAATTGCTGCATCGTAGGCTTCGCGTGATGGCAAATAGGGTGCAATGGTACGGAGCTGGGTCGCTTGGTCGCTTCCAAAATCTTCGCCAAACCAGTCAAGGATCGACGAGAGCTGGAACTTGCGACCTACGGGGTCGTATTGGAAGTTACCAGGGTTCGCAAAGAAGGCTTTTGTGTTGGTGGTTAGCTGAGCAACCAGCTTCTCGGCCGTGTAGGCTTCGGCCAACAATCGCGGACAACTGCGTGAGGCACAAACGATGGCGAAGTGAATTCGCGGTTCACCCATCTTTCGTAACACCTCATGTTCCATCTGGTTCAACGAGTACGGCTTTCCGCCAACCGTCAACAACAGGTCGTCCCAAATGTTGTAGCCAACCAGTTTCGCGGTGTGATTGCGAATACTGGTCGTGGGATACTCTCGGAGAATTCCATGAACCGTCATCGCGTTATAGGCGTTGATCCAAAAGGCAAGCTTGGCCGCCGGGCTCGCCTGAACGTTGGGGTTTGCTGACGAGAGGTGCCCCAAAAACGCTTCAAGAGCCTGTATGTCTGCGGCGGACTGTTTCCACCCCACGTAATTGACGTTTCCGTTTTCATCAACGTACCGCTTTAGCAAGGCATCCCAATTGCAAGGATCGATCTGGTCCATCGAAACTTGCTCGTTCACCGGTACGTTGGCACCCACGGTAACCTTTGGCCCGGCCCAACTCGGGTTGATCGAAAGCAGCGTGAGGGCACCAGTGGCCAACGTCATCTTGATGTAAGAGGCAAAGTTTCTTCTCATTGAGAGTCTCCGTTCGTTCATTGAGGTAATTGAAAAGAATGGCTTCCGTTAGGCCATTCGCTACTCAATGGCCATCGGAACGCGTGCTCCGCCTAAGAGTTGCATCCGCCGAATCACGTGTCAGTGAGACTCCTTACAATGTCCGGTGCAACAACACGCACTCCATTGCTAGCAGACATTTCACCGATTGAACTAGGATTGATCCGGAACCGGGGCCGTTGTGAATTCGTTCGCTGCGAACGGAACCCACTTGGGGTCTTGCCACAAAAGACGCGCCGCAGGGATCGCACGGTGCCGCAGTCTGAAATCCGTTGTCACCACGCGACACCATATTATTGAACGGCTCCAGTGCAGGGCACATCATCGATGTACGTACGATTGGGAGTCGTCGTTAGTTTTACGCCAACGGTTGGGCCTTGCTCTTTGAGTGACCGACCGTAACCCAAGTACCTAAACCGCCAACTGCAATGCTGTTTCCATGGGTGGTGCGAAATCACTTCGACTTCCGGGAGTGCTACCGGTTGAATCCCCGGCTTCCTTTTCGCAAGTCGGATGGAAAGCGAATTGTTGAGTTCAGCTTTCACTCGTGAACATCCAACACCATTTTTGGCACAGTTCTCTGCCCTGGCTGGCATTTGCCGAACGGTACGCCATCACACACACCGAGAGTCTTAAAACTCGTTTCGTCCGAAGTGTCAAGCAGCAGCAACTGCGTCAACCGCCTGTTTGTTGCTTAATGCAGACGTTTTGCATCACGCCCCACATTGTCACCCGAACGGACTGGCCGAAGGAACAAGAAGGGAAATCTTAGTCCAGGCTCATTGAAGCTGATTTTTCGTAGGGCAGGTGTTGCCTCGCTTTGTAAGGACGCAAAGTGACGACGAAAAAGTTATTTGGAATCTTGTAAGAATCGTGTAGGTCGAGCGTCTTCCTTTGCGAACTGCCTCGTGTTGGTATCCTGTAGCCTAGGATACGGATTATTACAAGTCGCATCCGAAGGGAAGTCGGTCCTATGAAAACAGCTCTGTTAGACGAGAAACAAGTCGCCGAGTCGTCGGTCTACCAGCGATACGCCGCTGCCGCCCAAGCAGTCGAACCCGCGCTTTGCTGCCCGGTCCAGTACTCAACCGACTTGTTGAAGGTGATCCCTCAAGAAATCATTGAACGGGATTATGGATGCGGCGATCCCACGCCCTACGTTCGCCAAGGCGAAACGGTGCTGGATCTGGGCAGCGGAGGTGGCAAGTTGTGTTACATCGCGGCCCAGGTCGTCGGTCCCGAAGGACGCGTGATTGGGGTCGATTGTAACCGTGAAATGCTGGGGCTCGCTCGCAAGCATGCACCCGCGGTGGCCGAGCAGCTCGGTTACGCAAACGTCGATTTTCGCTACGGTCTGATTCAGGATTTAGCTCTCGATCTGGATCAACTTGCAGCCGAGTTGTCAGCACATCCCGTGAACGATCCGGCTGGCTATCTCGAGCTCCGCCACACCGAGGAACGATTACGTCGCGAACAACCACTCGTCGCTGACGAATCGGTCGACTGCGTTTTGTCCAACTGTGTTCTGAATCTTGTCCGGCAACAAGATCGCCGACATTTGTTTGCTGAAATTTTCCGTGTCTTGCGTCGCGGAGGCCGCGCTGCAATTAGCGATATTGTCAGCGACGAAAGTGTCCCGCAGCGTCTGCAACAGGACCCGGAACTTTGGTCGGGCTGTATCACTGGCGCGTTTCGTGAAGATGAGTTTCTTGAAGCGTTCGAGGATGCGGGCTTTCACGGAATCGAAATCGTCAAGCGACAAAGCGAGCCTTGGAGGACGGTGGAGGGAATTGAGTTTCGCAGCGTGACAGTCGTTGCGCACAAGGGAAAGCAGGGTCCCTGTTTGGAACGCGGGCAAGCGGTGTCGTATCGCGGCCCATTTAAGAAAGTCCAGGATGATGATGGTCACACGTATTTCCGGGGCGAGCGGATGGTTGTTTGTGACAAGACGTTCAATCTGCTTCAGCAAGAACCGTACACGAACATGTTTGACGCGATTGAGCCGCGTGTCGTTGTGCCGTTGGAAGATGCGAAGCCGCTCGATTGCCGGCGCAGCACGCGACGTCATCCGCGTGAAACGAAGGGCCTCGAGTATCACGCGACCACCGAAGCGACGAATGGCTGCAGCGACGAAGGTTCGTGCTGTTAGACCGTAGCCTAGGCATCCAGCCTGGGTCTCATCCATGCATCCAATTGTCCCAGGCTGGAAGCCTGGGCTACGCAAGGAACCAACATGCAATTATCACTGCTAAGGCAAAAAAGCGAACTCACTAACGCAGCCATACAGCGAGAAATCCTCGAAGGCGACGCAAAGCCACGACAGCCCTACTTCCACGAGAAGCTGCGGTCGAGCGGCTTAGAGAATCTTCGTGCCGCTGGCATCGACGTCATGCAAATCAACGTGGGCAAGTTGTGTAATCAAACTTGCACCCATTGCCACGTGGACGCGGGGCCAGACCGTCGCGAGAGCATGTCGCGAGAAACGGCCGAGCAGATCATCGACGTGCTTGCGAACAACGACATTCCCACCCTAGATATTACGGGGGGCGCACCGGAGATGAATCCCCGTTTTCGTTGGATCGTCGAGCAGGCGCACAAGCTTGGTTGTCGAGTCATTGACCGCTGCAACCTAACGATCTTGATGGCCAATGGATTCAAGGATTTACCCGAGTTCCTAGCCAAGCATGATGTCGAGGTTGTCGCCTCTTTGCCGTGTTACATGGAAGAAAATTGTGATAGCCAGCGCGGCAACGGCGTTTTCAAACGTTCCATTGACGCACTCAAACGTTTGAACCAACTTGGCTACGGACACCCCGGTTTGGGGCGGAAACTGACGCTCGTTTACAATCCCACTGGAACCGCATTGCCGCCGTCGCAACACGAACTCGAAGCGACCTACCGTGACGAGCTGAAAACGCGATACGACATTGTCTTTTCGGAACTGCACACGATTACCAATCTTCCGCTCAGCCGGTTTCTCGATGAACTGCTCCAGGGCGACCAACTCGATGTGTACATGCAGAAGCTGATCGACAGCTTCAATCCGCGCACCGTCGATGGCGTCATGTGTCGCAGGATGATCTCGGTGGATTGGCAGGGATACCTGTTCGACTGCGATTTCAACCAGATGTTGAACATGGGATTGTCTGCGGACCTGCCACAGCATATTTCAGATTTCGATCCCTCGAGACTTAGCGACCGCATGATCCAAACCGGCCGGCATTGCTTTGGCTGCACCGCCGGATGCGGATCGGGATGCCAGGGAGCCACGGTAACGTTTGCGTCGAAGGAGGCATCGTGATTCCACGCCCACCTCTCCTGAGAACTACCACGCTTTTCGCCCTGACACTACTATGCTTCGTCTTCCTCGGTTGCTCGTCAAACGATGCTGATAAGAACAAGAAGCAAATTGTGCTGACAGGGTCGAGCACGGTTGCGCCATTGATCGGTGAGATCGCCAAACAATTTGAAGCTCAGCATCCCGGAGTGCGGGTCGATGTGCAAAGCGGCGGCTCTTCACGAGGCGTTGCCGACACACGCCGCGAACTTGCAGATATCGGAATGGTCTCGCGAGACCTGAAGACCGGTGAACAGGATCTAACAGCGTTCACGATCGCTCGAGACGGGATCTGTGTCATCGTGCATCGAGACAATCCCGTTACATCACTGACCGACGATCAGATTGTGGCTATCTATACAGACCGCATCAACAATTGGAAAGAAGTTGGCGGATCAGACGCTCCCATCACCGTCGTCAATAAAGCCGAAGGTCGATCCACGCTGGAATTATTCGTAAGCCATTTCAATTTGGACAACGCACAAATCAAAGCCGATGCCGTGATCGGTGACAACGAACAAGGAATCAAGACCGTTGCCGGTAACCCCAACGCCATTGGTTACGTTTCGGTTGGAACCGCTGAATACGATGCCACTCACGACGTCGCGATCAAACTGCTGCCATTGGCGGGCATTGCGGCGTCCATCGAAAACGTACGAGCCGGCACGTTTCCATTGTCGCGGCCGTTGAATCTGGTCGTGACAAGCGAGACCACCGGAATCGTGGAGGAGTTCATCGCGTTTGCTTGCTCACGCGATGTAAATGAGATCATCTTGGAGCAGTACTTTGTCCCGCTTTCCCAGTGATACCATTCTCGTTTGGCTGCTTCGCGGCTGCGGATTGCTGACGGGGGCGATCACCGTGCTAATTGTAGGCTTTCTGATTTGGGAATCGTCACCCGCGTTTCGCGATGTCGGTGTTCAGCGTTTTGCTTCCGACTCATCGTGGCATCCTTCGGCGGGACCGACGAAGGGACAATTCAATCTTGTTCCCATGATTGCGGCGACATCACTGGCAACTGCGGGCGCAGTTCTATTGGCCGCACCGCTTGGGATCGGCTCGGCGGTATTCGCCCATTTCTATGCACCACGACGATTAAGACGAGCGTACGGTAAAATGATCGAACTGCTCGCCGGGATTCCTTCGGTAGTGTATGGCCTGTGGGGGCTGGTGGTGCTCGTTCCACTCATTTCGCGATGGCATCCGCCGGGAACCAGCCTGTTGTCGGCGATCATCATCCTGACGATTATGATTCTACCGACGATCGCGTTGCTGGTCGGTGCCGCTTTTGACAACCTGCCGTCGGAGTACCTGCGAGCATCCGCGGCACTAGGGCTTTCACGCGGACGAACCGTCACTAGCGTCGTCTTTCCAGCGGTTCGGTCAGGATTGTTCACGGCGGTGCTACTGGGAACAGGCCGAGCGATCGGCGAGACGATGGCGGTATTGATGGTTGCTGGCAATGTCGTTCAAAACCCAACCCGCATTTTTCAACCCGTCCGAACGATTACAGCAAACATTGCATTGGAGATGGCTTACGCGATGGACGGCCATCGCTCGGCATTGTTCGTTTCGGGGCTGCTGTTGATGGCGATGGTCATCGTGCTCGCCGGATTCGCAGAATGGGTCAGTCGGGGGCGTATTCATGGCTAGTCATCCTCAAACCTATTCGCGTTCAGCCGTCAGCGTATTGTTTGATACACTGGCAACCTGTGTCGCATGGTCTATCGCAGCCTTGGTCAGTGGCATTTTTGTTTGGATATTGGCGGACATCGTCATCGCAGGTCTGCCGTCGATCTCTTGGAGTTTTTTAACCGAAACGCCTCGAAATGCGGGACGCGATGGAGGGATTTTTCCCATCATCATTTCAACGCTACTGATCCTGTTCGTGGCAATGCTCGTTTCGGTCCCGCTCGGTTTAGGAACCGCGATCTTACTGAGCGAATTGACACGGGCGGAAAGCACGTTTGGAATGCTGGTGCGCCGCAGTTTGGATGTTCTCGCAGGCGTGCCTTCGATCGTATTCGGGCTGTTTGGCAACGCATTTTTTTGTATCTATTTGGGACTCGGGTTTTCGATTTTATCAGGAGGGCTGACGCTATCGTGTATGGTGCTGCCGATCCTGATTCGAGCGACCGAGGAAGGTTTTCGCTCGGTTCCGAACGAATATCGCATGGGTGCGGCGGCGTTGGGGTTATCTCGAACTGCGACGCTTGTGCAACTGTTGTTGCCAGCCGCAGTACCCGGGATCGTCGTTGGATTGGTGCTGGGTATCGGCCGCGCATTAGCGGAGACCGCGGCACTGATTTTTACTAGCGGATACGTGGATCGTGTCCCCGGTTCGTTGTTCGATTCCGGGCGTTCCTTATCCGTTCACATTTTTGACTTATCGATGAATGTTGCTGGCGGTGATCGATATGCGTATGCCTCCGCATTGGTTCTCATTGCGATGTTGATCGTCATCAACGCGAGTGCGAGTTGGACTGCCAATCGTTGGTTGAGAAAAAGGATCGTGGTGACATGAAATCAGAAAACAGAGAACGCCCTGACCGCGGTGGCTGCGAACAGGCGAATTGTCCGGAACACAACGGGTTCACCCTCGGTCCCCTCGATACCGGACCACCATGCTGTATTCCCGAACCATTGATCGAAGTCGACGACCTTGCGGTTCACTACGGGAATGCTCGCGTCTTGAGCGGAATTTCGTTGACGATCAACCGCGGATGTGTGACCGCGTTGATTGGGCCATCGGGCTGCGGAAAGACAAGCTTCTTGAGTAGTTTGAATCGCATGACGGACATGATTCCTGGATGCCGTGTCGAGGGAAACATTACGATTGGCGGGCTCGACGTCCAAGCGACGAAGGATGTGATCTCGCTCCGCCGTCGTGTCGGAATGATCTTTCAAAAACCAAATCCCTTTCCTCTTTCGATTCGCAAAAATATCGAGATGCCTTTGAAGGAACACGGTTTTCGCCAGCGAAGTGAACGGACAGAAATCATCGAAAGCGTTCTCGAGGACGTCGGCTTGTGGGCAGAGGTGAAGGATCGACTTGATTCATCCGCGTTGTCTCTTTCGGGCGGCCAACAGCAACGGCTTTGCATCGCACGCGCTCTCGCTTTACGCCCCGAAGTTCTATTGATGGATGAACCATGTAGTGCTCTGGACCCGTTGGCTAGCAGTGTCGTTGAAGAGCTGCTGCAGAATTTCCGAGGACGGTACACCGTTGTCATCGTGACCCATAACTTGCAGCAAGCGCGGCGGGTCGCCGATTATGCCGCTTTCTTCTGGGCGACCGACGGTACGGGCACGTTGATCGAACACGGGACCGGCGCCTGTATATTCGACAAACCGCAACAACCGTTGACGGTAGCCTATGTCAATGGCAAGGCGGGGTAACGAAGTGACCGCGAATCAAATCGAGAAACTCACTGGCGACCCGTCGGGATCAACCACGTTTTCGGCGAAGCCTCATCGCGTGATCGTGTTTTCACGATATCCAACACCTGGCGTGACGAAGACCCGGATGATCCCCGCGCTCGGTGCCGAGCGCGCGGCACGCCTACAGCACTCATTGACGAGTTTGACGTTGGGGGTGGCGAGTGATTATCGCGCGGACCGTCCCTGCGATTTAGAAGTTCGGTTCGTAGGCGGCGATCCAACGTTGATGCGAGAAGCGTTTGGAACGGAAAAACGCTATCTCCTGCAACGAGGCGTAAGTTTGGGAGAGCGACTAGTCGACGCATTCGCTGTCGCGTTCAACGAGGGGGCAACACGAGTCGTCGTGATCGGATCAGACTGTCCCGAAATTTCTTCGACGATTCTCGACGAAGCAATCAACGCTTTATCACACGCCGATGTGGTCCTGGGGCCGGCAATCGACGGTGGTTACTACCTGATTGGGCTGAACACGAATCAGCCTCAACTCTTTCAAGGGATCGACTGGGGAAGCGGAAGCGTATTGCGAGATACCATTGCAAAGGCAAAGCACTCGCAATGCAAAGTTCATCGATTGCAAACGCTTTCGGATGTCGATTATCCCGAGGACTTGGTTACCTGTCGTCGTAATCCCGAGGCCTTCGGCAACGTGCTTCCCCTGACTCGGGATGGTGTCTTGTCGGTGATTGTACCGACACTGAATGAAGAACGCTGTATTGAACAGACGCTTAGCCGAATGGTCGGGATTCCGAATGTCGAAGTCGTTGTCGCGGACGGCGGCAGCGAGGATTCGACGATCGACATCGCGCGAAACATGGGTGCGACGATCGTCTCTGCTAAACCTGGGAGAGGGAGACAGATGAATGCGGGCGCGGCGATCGCGACTGGCGACGTGCTGCTATTTCTGCATGCTGACACCCAGGTGCCGGACTCGTTTCATCAGCATGTTCGGGCGACACTCCAGCATGGCGTGATCGCGGGCGCGTTCTCATTGCGGATCGACGGTGACGATTTTGGACTGAGATGGATTGAGAAAGGTGTGAATTTGAGGTCGCGTTTTCTTGGGCGACCTTACGGGGACCAGGGGTTGTTTGTGTCCGCAAGTTGTTTTTTCAAAATCGGCGGTTTTCCAAATTGGCCGTTAATGGAAGACGTCGAATTTGGCAGCCGCTTGCGGAAATACGGCAGCATCTCGCTGGCCGAAGCCGCCGTCACAACGTCCGCACGCCGGTGGTTGCGACTGGGGATTCCGAAGACCACACTCATCAACCAACTTTGCATCGCCGGATTTTGCTTGGGCATTCCATCGGAGACATTGCACCGCTGGTATCGGTCGCGGCGTTAAGTTTTCGCACGGCTCGACGCTACGCGTGTTTGCCAATTTCCCAACCGCTACCGCCAAGATGTTTTTGGGCGAAAGCGGCGGAGTCCGGTTCAAGGGTTGTTGCGAACGTGTCGTTCCATCGATTCAGGAATCCAAATAGCGCAATCGTCGCCCCAAGCTCAACAATCTGATTCTCGCTGTAGTGCAGTCGCAAAGTAGTGAAGTGGTCGCGGGTGACGGCACTGGGCGTACTGCCAGCCGCAAGTGCAAAACGTAACGCAGCGACTTCGGCAGCGTCGAAAAGATCGCTATTCTCGAAATCCCAAACCGCTTCTAGCTTTTCGATGGAGATTCCCAAGTGAAACGCTTCCCCGATCGTGTGCGCTTGGCAATATCGACAACCTGAAGCATTGCTACTCACATGCGCAACCAAACTCTTTAGTGACGCGGACAGACGATCTGCCGAGCGGAGATGACGAATCGACCAGATGATGTTCTTGAGATACAGCCGTACTCCTGTCCAAACCGGTAAGCCACGATCGCGTGGCGGCCCCAGAATGTTTGCAACCAGCATTGCAAAGCTGCCAAGCACTGCGGGCTGACGAGCCATCGTCAACATCGAGTTTGGAACAAACCCGAGTTGCTGGCGTGCCATGCGAAAAATCAGTTCACATTCACGAGCTTCGGCCTCAATCAACGGCGGTAGATGTGATGGCATGAATACTTAACTCCCACGATACATAGATACTGAAAACTATCGAAACGCAATCATGCCGATTTGAAAACACGGAATCTCGAAGTCACGAATTTTGAATGTCATCGAGCACCGGTATGCGATGTGAAAACGATTCTAAGTAGGAAGTGCAGGGGGGCAACGTCAGCGCCCCGTGATCTCGGTTTCAGGTCGAAACGCATACCAAGCGAACCAAAACGCATTCATCCACTGCACTCCAGCATCTGCCTCGACGACTCGAATCGTTTGATCGTTGGCGTCGAATGCAACGACGAACTTTTTGCTGCCAAGCGACTTCTCGATCTGCGTCGACTTCCCTGCAAATGCTGAAACGGGAATCGCCAGTGCGGCGGTATCATCCCAAACTCCGATCATGCGTTCCTTCTGTGGCAACGCATTGCTGATCGGTTTCGCTGGGAACATTAAATTGGGCTGTTGGAAGTAACCTGCATACGGGCTGGTTCTATAGTTTCTCCGGTGTCCGGTTTCGGATGAAATCACAGTGGTGTTTGGATGGCGAGCTTGCCATGCTGCCCATGTGGTGAGTTCCATTGGCAGAACGGTTAATTTTATTCTGGCGCCAGGTCCCGAAACCCCTTCTCCCTTTACCTGCGACCAGAGACTTTCCGTGTTGGATCCGTCGTACATCAATACGTTGCTGTTGTAGAGCAGTCCTGAGACACCAAACTCTCGTTCACCCAGAGGAGTCCGACGATCAAATACGACGGCCGAGTCACACAGCGGACAATAGGTCACGGCAATCGGTAATTGGCCGATTCGATCATTGATGATTTCGTGGTAGTTCAAAATGGCCAGCGGATAGGCACGTGATTCGCTACCCGACACGACGCCAACCACCCGGTCACTGGGGCCGAGGTAGGACGCTTCTGCAGGCGAAACCAACGTTGGATTTGTCAGCGCAGGAATGCCGTTTTTCGGAGGACCACCGGATTGAATCTCCCCAACCGGAATCGTTGCCTGGCTCAAGTCAAACCCAACACCGCCCGGTCCTGAAAACTGCACCAGTGGGACAATGGACTGCGCCTGGAGAATGCGTTGAACATGACGCGGGATCGACCACGAAACTGCAACCGCTAACGCACTAAACAGCAACACGCTGCGAACGTAACTGGACTGAATCCCCATTTCGGTCTACTCCCTTTCGAACAAACAAGGTACCTGAGTGAGCTGCCTGACGATGACGTAGGCTAGGCTACGTAGGAATGAGTGCCCGCAAAATCGGATGGATCGGCCCGCGCATCCTTTGCCACAAATCCAATGTCACTATCGCAGTGACGTGTTCGTTCGGCTGTGATGCAACTCACCGTTAGCAAAAGAATTCTCCGGCGAACAGTTCTAAACGCGATGCCAAGGTCATTGTGATTCTAATGACCGCGCCGCGTCGCCGTTGTGACCACCGGGACAACGAATGCAACTAACACTGCTGCCGCCCCCCTGACGCCAAGCATTCCGGCGACGGGTATGGATGCATCCAACAGGAAGCTTGCTTCGATTAGCGGTGACGGAATATTTGACGCCGTGGGCGACAGTGTCCGTTGCTACATGTCGGCGGAGATGCGTAGTGACGCGTTTGGTGGTATTGCGTCGGTGATTGGTACACGGGAGCGTAGCTCTGGTACGCCATCGACGACGAATAATTGAGTGTCGGGCTGGCCGGAATACCGCCACCACAATTGCCCGATGCGCATCCTGAGCCGATTCCGATCGGCGCCAATGGAACTGCGGCGGCCTGCTGTGGAGCATACGACTGCATGGGGGCGGGGGCTATGCGAGGCGCTGCAGCTGCAGGCATCGTTGGTGCAGTGTATCCGCCGCGGCGCGATCCGCTTTGTGCTTGGGCGTCACCGCAGACTGTACTGACCAAGAATACGAACACAACGCTTGCAAAGCACTTCTTAGCAAATTTCATCGAGGGAGTCTCTTCATCGAGTAGACGTGGGAAGCCAAAGCGTTCCCCATAAGTTGAACGAACAGCATTCTGGTCTGGCACGCCTATCTGCGTTGTGAGTGGCCTCACAGACGAAAAACTTTTCAGGCGAAACGAATTGTTGTAAGGAAAAGTCCCCATTTCCGTCTTCATTCTTAACTTAGAAAACCATTCCATTACTCGGATCCGCAAAGAGAGATACGATGAACCGCCTCCAATCCCAAACACGCCTGTCGATCACACGCCCCGTCGCGATGTTCGCGACTACACTTGTGCTCGGTTCGCTCCTCGCAACCGCCGCTCATGCTCAATCAGGCACACGAACCAAGTCATCAGCTAGCTCGCCGGCCGCTCATGCAGGTAGCAGCACGAAATCAAACGCCAGCACGGTGGGGTTACGAGGTTATTGCCCCGTCTGTGTCATTGAAATGAAAAAGTGGATTAAGGGCGATGCACAGTTCGCGGCACAGTACGATGGAAAGACGTATCTGTTTCCTAGCGAAGAACAGAAGCAGATGTTCGTGAATGACCCGAGCAAGTACACACCCATTCTTGGTGGCGACTGTATCGTCGCCTTGGTGGAGATGGGAAAACGAGTCCCCGGCAGTCTTCAATACGCGGCATTGCACGAAGACCATCTCTATCTCTTCTCGAATGAGCAAGCGAAAGGAATGTTTCAATCCAACAAAGAGAAATACGCTCATGCCGACATTGCACTTGGCGGCAAGTGCACGGTGTGTCGTGTCGAAATGAACAAGGATGTTGACGGCGTCTCCGAATTCACCAGCCTCTACAAAGGAATGCGATACCTATTCCCCGGCCAAGAACAACAGCAGATGTTCAATCAGAACCCGAGCAAGTACGAAGTCACGAAATAGGAGCTTGGTGAACATAAGGCTAAGTCAGGATCGTTGGATCCAACTTGGTCCGTACGGGGACGATGTGCATCGTTCCCCAGCACAGGCCAGTTTCGGCCCTGACCGCCTTGCCCGATGAATCCTCCGTCAAGGGCTTTCCCCTGAGCAAATGCGAAGCAATCCAGGACGATGCGAACATTTAAATTTATCGCAAAGATGGAGGAATGCCTCTCGGTACTGGTCCAATGTTATAACAGTAGCGGTTTGGCCCCCGAATTCGCAAACTCCGACGGGGTGAGACCACTGAGCCCACGGCGGGGACGATGGTGGTTTGCACTTCCCATAATTATAATGTGTCCACACTTCCGCCGCAGCCTTGGAGCTGACGGGGACGGAGCGTCTTTGGCGGGCACACGTGACTAGCGAGAGCGGACTGATCGTGGAAGCTAGGCGTGGCTTCACGGTTGCCACGACCGAACCCCATGCTGATCGCGCGGCCCGTCGACGTCCGTGCCTGGCTGGTCAGGCACTGCTAGCCCGCATGACGACCAAGCGTTAGGACCGCCCCGTTGGTTTTTTTCAGGCGTTTGTCGTTGATAACTCAGGCCGTTGGCCTCGGCTGACATAGCGCTGCCCCGTTGGCACGGAGATGTGACGGTCTGTTTTAGGCCCAACGGGCCGCCGTTAGGTCAGCCCATGGCAACGCCCTGGGATTGCGGGAGCCCCTGTCCAGCCAAGCCCCAACGGGGCGGTCCTAATCGCACGCGTATCGTTCGTCCCAATCGATACCGTGTCGGCGGCACAAGATACGGACGTCGGGGACAGGACGTCGGGGACAGTGCATGCGCTCCGCGTGGCCGTCGATTTGAGTGTCCAGCAAACAGGGCTGCTTCCTACCGGTCGCCATGCGCCGCTGGCAGAACCGGCTCTACTTGGCTTGTGTGCGGGATCGATTTACTTCGCTTGCGTTCCCATTTTCTAACCTCCCATTTTTTAACCTGCCATTTTTTAACCTGCCATTTTTTAACCTGCCATTTTTTAACCTGCCATTTTTTAACCTGCCATTTTTTAACCTGCCATTTTTTAACCTGCCATTTTCTAACCTCCCATTTTCTAACCTCCCATTTTCTAACCTCCCATTTTCTAACCTCCCATTTTCTAACCTCCCATTTTCTAACCTCCCATTTTTTAACCTCCCATTTTTTAACCTCCCATTTTTTAACCTCCCATTTTTTAACCTCCCTCCATCCTCGCAAGGCTTTGTCAAAAGGCTCACGATCTCGGTTGGACTGACGGCGTCTGTGGCAGAAAGGCAAGTCGTTGGCACAGCGTAGATACGGTGCTCCGGACGAGAAGGTTAGAAAATGAGAGGTGAAAAAATCGAGAATGGGTGTCGCCCACCAAAATTGACGTCGCGTGCCGTACTCGGTGGATGCCATCGTCGCTTGTTTTCTAGCCAACCTCCGGGACCACAACCTCCGATAGCGACGCCCAACTTTGGCCGCTCTGTCGGGTCCCTGCGCTGGATGGCATTCGTCGATTGTATTCGAGCCACAAAGCGGCACCGAATTCACAAAAGGTAGGGCGCGTGCAATGAGCTCTGTTCCCTCAATGCCAATTTGTCCGCTTGCGGGATTCTGCCCAGTCGTGAATCGACGGCAAAAGGAGCTGCAGCGTCAGGCCTTGCCTATGAGCCAATCGGTACTGAGCCAATCGGTACTGAGCCAATCGGTACCGGCCACCGTTTCATCGCCACAGGCGCCCCGGCGCAGCCACCGCTCGTCCACGACCCGAAATTCAAGCTGCGGCGGACTACTAGACATGAAGCCCGAAACGCGAACTTGGCCCCACGTCATGCGTTCCCCCAACATGCTTGTCGGGAGGGAACGAAATGCAGCAGGGCCGATTCCCGGTTACCGAGATCGCGTGACTAGTTCGTAACCCCAGCATCGGGCGTTTTGGAATGTGCATTTTGCGGGAAATCGAAGGTCAACACGAGGGGCTCGGATCCTGTGTTTTCGATTTCAACGCCACCGTTGGCAAGCGCGGCCTGCGTGATGAACCCGATCTCGGGATAGATCTCGCCGAGAATCATATCCTGGTGATATTGCACTTTAAGTTTTCCAACTCGGCCGCTTCCGCCGTTGGTGTGGAACAGCGCGGGAGTCTCCGGGCAAAAATGAGTCTTGCCGCCAGGCTGCACAGTCAGCCGCAGGATCGAGCACTTCTGATCGCCGAGGAAATCACCGTAAACAATCCACTTCGCATCGACACCGTCACCTGCAAATTCTTCGGCGGTGATCGCCGGACGCCTATTCTTCTGGACGAAATCGGGATCCTGATTGGCTGCGAAGTCGAACTTTTCGACCAGGTATTCCCAGTCTTCGTGACGATCTTTCGGATAGTCCTCTTCCCTGCATGCGTAAAACGCATCCGCTGCACCGATACGTCCGTCCAGCGTCAGGTCCTCGGCCAGGAAGTGCTCATCCATCGTGACATGCAATTCGTGCGTGCAAAGGTCTGTCGGCGAGTGCAGCACGCCGTTGGGCATCACGAAGCCGTTATCAATATGCATCATCGTATGCGGCGACAAATGCCTAACCCCGTTGTACTCGCCCTGTCCGAAACGCTTCATGCAGGCCAGGAACTCATCCTTGGTCACGAACGGGTACAGCCCCATTGCCGTGGTGTGGTAATGCGACGGACAGACTCCAGGATTGTCGAAAGAATTGATGTCGTACACTTCCCACTTGGACCAGTGAAGGTGATGCGGGATCGGGTTCAGGTTGTCGAATTTCTTGGATACAATCGGCCAAGTCGGCGTCCCAAAAAGTGATTTCGAAAACGCCGTTACCTTCTCACCCATGACCGCTTCTGGATTGGCAGAGATCAGATCCTGCAACGAGATGAACTGCCCGTTCGGAGTAAGAACGTGCGCTTCACCTTCACGAAACGGTGCTTTATTCGTGCGAGTATCGATGACACCCGTCACGATGGGCACGGTGCAGCACATCCAGAGTTCATCGAGCCCCGTCCCGTTCATGTAGTCGGGGTAATACGATTTTTCATCAAGGCGAAGCCGTTTACCCGGCGAACAAAATGTCCGGCCAGCGTAGCGGTGTGTTAGCTGCAACACCCCGTCGTTCTTATTAAGGCAGTCATCGAGAATCGAATCCGGTCCTCCGCCGGTTCCGTCGATCACATCTTGCTTGGGATACTCGTGCAGTTTGTCGGCGAGAATGGACACCATGGGTAATGAACCTCAATGAATCGAAAGAAGCGTGTCGGTTCCAAAAAATGATTTTTTGGAGGATGGGTGGGGAACTTCGTTTGCTAAAACGCAACGAGACTGACGAAGAATCGAATGGTCCGCGGTGATAGCAGAGGGGTGCAGTGTACAAAAAGTGGGCCGAAGGAATCAGGGGGCTGCCATGCGACGTTGTGTCCGGCTTAGGCAATGAATGACGCCAATCGCAGCCTCAAACGGATTCCCGTCACGCCCAAAATGGTAGTCCCCATAGGGCCGCGAGCAGGTCGTTTGCCCACGCCACGAAACAAAATGACCTTCCCCCGGCAGGAACAGCACGACCATTGAAAACGCGGGCGAAACCGATGTTTCCGAAGCGGTGGGTGCAGGCTTGGGTGCAGCAAATGACAGCGACGATTTGCTACGCGAGCTGATCAGAATCTGGGAACATGTTTCGCCCGAGATTCGACAAGCGATCCACACTATCGCACGGCAACACGTGGCAGCGAACATGACACGCT
Organism: Novipirellula galeiformis; assembly: GCF_007860095.1. Lineage (NCBI taxonomy): Bacteria > Pseudomonadati > Planctomycetota > Planctomycetia > Pirellulales > Pirellulaceae > Novipirellula > Novipirellula galeiformis. The sequence continues at coordinate 669,004 of NZ_SJPT01000002.1, forward strand.
GAATCAAACTTTGCAGCTTTGTCAGACAGCGCAGTTTGTGACGGATACGCTCGCCTTCCCGAATAGGCAGCGACTTACTTGTTCTGAAATTGTCAAAATACTCGACTTCCAGTGGATGGAGGAGCGAATACGCAACTATTCGCAACGCATTTTTGTTTCTCGAAGCCGAATTACTTTCGAGTGGAGTTTCTCGTAAACTGTCGTGTTCACGGACCTGAACCTGACCGCTCCGAATTGAAACTCATACTCACATCACGCAACTACAAAATCGGAGCTACGGAGGGATGATCGAAAGCAAGGAGCACCGGATCCGCCCGTTCATCAAATGGGCTGGTGGCAAGCGATGGATGATTGACCATCACTCAGACCTATTTGATGTCGACTTTGATCGGCTCGTTGAACCCTTTCTCGGTAGTGGTGCAGTTTTTTTTGGTCTCGCACCAAAGAGGGCTCTGTTGGCAGATTCAAACCCTCAGCTAATCGAGACTTACATGGCACTAAGAGACGACTGGAAGAGCGTAAGACGCAACCTTATTCGCCACCAACAGAACCATTGCACCGACTACTATTATCGCATGCGAAGCTTCACTGGGCGGACTCCGGCCACTCGAGCAGCGCGTTTTATTTACTTGAATCGCACTTGCTGGAATGGATTGTATCGAGTTAATCAAAAAGGTCATTTCAATGTGCCGATTGGCACACGCGACACAGTCCTGTTCGACTCGGATGATTTTGAATCGGTATCCCGTCGGCTAAGCGGCGTGAAGATCGCGACAGCCAACTATTCAGAAACGATGAAAAAGACGCGCAAAGGCGATTTCGTATTCGTTGATCCTCCATACACGGTTAAGCACAACACAAACGGTTTTATCAAATACAATGAGTCTTTGTTTTCTTGGGAGGACCAAGAAAAACTTCGCGATGCGGTCTCGGAGGCTGTTTGTCGCGGCGCAAAGGTTTTGGTTACGAACGCGTACCATAAAAGCGTTCTTAAGCTATACCGCAACATGGGCACTATTCGTAGATTGAGCCGAATGAGTTCTATTGCCGGTGCCTCTAAGTCTCGAGGACAATTTGACGAAATGGTGGTTCAATGTTTTGGGTAGCTTTCTCCTATACCAAAGGGTTCTTTTGCAACACGATCCCTTTCGTCAATGCTTACAAGTCCTATTCGCCTCAGGCTCATTCCAGGGCAGTGAAAAAGTTTCTTGTTCTTTGGCTTATCTCGATCCTTCCGTTAGTCATTGCCGCGTCCGTTAAACCCGCTCCGGAACTGAGCAATTCCTCTTGGTTGATTTTCGTTTCATTTTCCAAGAATCTTACTGATGCTTTTTTCCAAACTCACTTGTTCATCTATGCCGTTTCGTTCATCACTCCTGTCATGTACTTGCTCTACGAGAACCACGAAACGGTTAGCCGGTGGGTGAGATTAGGGGGGCGTCGTCCAAAGGACTTGCGTTCAACGCCACGTGGCTACGGCAGTATCCTTGGATGGGCAGTGCCGGTTTTTCTGTTCACGCTCTTGGCCTATGCAATTCAAGAAACGGAGTTTGTAAGCAAGAAGACCTTCATCCAGTTGGTCGCGTCCAAGGGAGCACTTCCCGTATATCTTTTTGGACTGGGATGTTGGTATTTTTCAATTGTTGATTCTCTAGGGACACCATTTGATTTCACTGCTCAAGTGAAACAGAACGAGGAAGCGGTGACAGCGGGTTTGTCTGAACGCGTATCAAAGCGGTCGGCTCCAGAACCAGAACCAGAACCAGAACCAGAACCAGAACCAGAACCAGAACCAGAACCAGAACCAGAACCAGAACCAGATTCGGATTCGGATTCGGATTCGGATTCAAGTCACGGAAAAAGCACTGAAGAAGGGAAAGAGAACATCCAAGGCAACGACAAAAATCCATCGGAAGGTGCATCCAATGCGTGAATTTGAGCTCGAACTTGCCGCGATCGCTGTCTCACAGCCAATTGGCGATTTCTTTATTACGTCAATTCCTGCCAGAGACCTTGTTGAAATTTCTTTTGCCGATGTCCGACGGCTTGTGACAGACGAGAGGGATATCGAACGCTATCTCGGCATCCAGCGTCCACTTAGTACACGACGGGTAAAGGAGATTAAAAAGTATATTGAAGGTGGCGATGCCACGTTTCCAACTGCGGTGATTCTCGCCGTTGACGAGAGATGCGTTGAGTTCGACGAAAAGGCATCAGGATGTGGCCTGCTGAAACTATATGCATTCGATCCGGAAGCTGGTGTTGATGAAGATTCAATTCCATGGGAGCGAATCGCGAAAGTCCTCGACGGACAACATCGAATCGCGGCATTTATGGATGAGAAGACTCACGAGTACTCATTTGGGGACCGAGAATTTGACATCAACGTTGCAGTCTTTGTCGGAGCAGATGTGTCGGAACAGGCCAGTATTTTTGCGACTGTAAATTTAGCGCAGACGAAAGTGAACCGCAGTCTTGTCTATGATCTTACCGAACTCGCTAAAACGCGAAGCCCGTATCGCACTTGCCACAATGTTGCTGTTGCCCTTGATGACGAAGAGTCGAGTCCGCTGTATGAAAGGATAAAACGCCTCGGCACAGCAACTCCGGGTAGAAGGCGAGAGCCGCTTACGCAGGCTGCGTTTGTGGAATCATTGGTGGCGTTTATTTCAACTGATCCCGTTGCTGATCGGAATCGCCAGCTGGCGGGCAAAAAGCTGCGTAGAGCAAGTGTGGGTGAACTAGCGGTCTGTCCATTTCGGAACATGTATATTGACAAGGCTGACGTCGATATCTCTGAGATCTTGTTTAACTATTTCGACGCGGTTCGTCAGAAATGGCCAAGATCGTGGATTAATCTCGAAACTTCTGGGAATTTGCTACCGAAGTCCAATGCATTTAAGGCGCTTATGAAGTTTCTTAGGGAGGACGTTTATCCTGATATCGTTGGAAGCGACTTTGGATTGATTCCGTCCACGCGTCAGTTCTATAAGTACTTCAAGGATTTGGACTTCCGGGACTCAGACTTTACGACAAAGAATTTTTCGCCAGGTAATAGTGGTCAGGCCATGTTCCTGAAGATGTTGCGTGGAGAGGTGACGAGAGAAGATTTGCTTGAACTTGATTAGTGCTGCAACAACGGACTAAATCCGACGGCGTGTTTAGCTTGATCGAAGCAATTGGCGTAACCACGCGGTCGGAACCTTGGTTGGTTTTCAACTTATAGTGCGAACATGGTTATCCAGTGCGATCGTGGCTTGCTCCTTCGGGGTTCGGCGTTCTGCATTCGGCGGCAGGATGCCGCCGCACACCGGGCACGATGCCCGCCACCCTGGACGACCGCCTGAACTCCCGGAGAACGCTTCGCGGGGTCAGGCTAGGTTTTCGGTTTCCAGGACTAGATTGTACTCGATTTCTTGGATCGCTTTGGGGAACGCTTCGCGGGGTCAGGAACGCTCGCGGGGTCAGGTTAGGTTTTCGGTTTCCAGGTCTAGATTGTACTCGATTTCTTGGATCGCTTTGCGGTAGGACTTCGACTCCGTCTCTCGCTTCTTGGCACGGCGAACAAGGTTCGATGCGCTGTCGGGATGAGACAGTCCGAAGCGTTCCGATAGTTTAGAAAGTGGCTCGCCAGTCCAACGATGACATAACAATGCCGCGATATCACGCCCCGCGGCGGCACTGCGAAAACCGATGTAATCTGCTTCGTTGACATCATAGTAGGCACCGGTTGCTTTCATGATTTCTTCGCAGGTGACGGCCTTCAGACGGCGAGTAGTGCGTTGTCGTTTCAGAGTATCGCTGGACTGAGCCATCGTGATGGCCTTCTTGAGAAACGCTTCGCTACCAAGAACCCAGCCGCTGAGTGCTTGGGAAAGCGGATTTTCCGGCAATTCCAGCCCATCGCTGACGTACTGCCGGTAGGCCCTTGCCGGGTCTTTTCCTCCATTTGCAGCCACCCAGTACTGGTGAAGTTCGTCATAGACGATCCAATCCACTCGGCTAGTCTTGCGAGCGTATCCGCCGTAGCTGCTGTGTTCCCAAGCGTCAGGAGTGATCGCCAAAGGACGAGTACCTGAGCAAGGATTCAAATGAATGTACCGACTGAGTGACCAGAAGTAACCAGCGTCTTCGACAAGGAATGCCTTATAGCGTCCCTGGAAGAGGTGACCGACGCGTCGATTTCGCTTGGCGTACCAATTGGCAAATCCCGAGAGCCAGTGCTGCATTCCTCGAGCGAGGTTTGGTTCGGGTGTTTGTAACAACAAATGGATGTGATTGGGCATCCAGCAAAACGCCAAAATTTTCCAGCCTGAACGAGTGACTTCTTCTTTGAGGCCTTTGGTCATCCGATCATAGTGGCCATCGTCATGAAAAAGCGGACGTCGTCCGTCACCACGCGTGACAATGTGATAAATCGCACCAGGAAACTGTACTCGAAGTTGCCTCGCCATCAGTCCACGCTTCCGGTCAGAACTTCAGAAGTAAAAGGCCAATATCCTATCACACCGAAAACCGAAAACCTAGCCTGACCCCCGCGAAGCCCCCCGCCTCACACTGATAAACCGAAAACCTAGCCTGACCCCCGCGAAGCGTTTCCCCGATCGGGGACGCTTGATTAAATTAGACCGCGCCATACTGCACCCGGGGGTCGTGTTCGTCCACTCCGAACGGTTCACCAGCGTTGTCGCGCCGCAGCGGTGGGGCCGGTGGTCCGGGGAGGTGTCCATGTCGATTCTGAATCAGCGTAAGTCGAGTCTAGCGGCGCGTATGTTGCCGAGTTCCTTCGCTGGCCGCCGCCTTGTGCCGTTGTCGTCAGCGCCACCATTGCCAAAATCCGGTGATTCTCCCCGTGCTGATCGTCGATGGTTTCCCGCCGACCGAACTGATATTCCAATCCGACGGCCACGTTCTGGCTGGGGAAGATCAGAAAGTTCAACCAGGCTTGCTTGAGAATTTGATTCGTCTCGTCGGGCATTTCAGTACGGGATTCCAATCCTGAATATCCGTAAGCCGCGTTGACCCCGTATTCGATATCGTTTGCGCCCACCCACTGACGTTTAAAACCGACGTAACTGCCCAGGCTGTCCAGCGTCGTCAGTCCAGCGCCGTCGAACACTGCTGATTTTTCAATCCCGGCGACGTAGTCTCCCAGCCCACTTCCGGCCGCGACTCCGAGGTAAAAGCCTTGCACACTGTCGTTGTCGACTTGTGATCCCAGAAACCCGTAAGCGGAAAGCCCCCAGGCGGTGTCGAAGTGCTCGACTCCGTCGGATGCTTCAAACCCAAGTGAACGAACAATTCCCGACAATTGCAATGAATCCAGCTCGTCTTCGCCCAGGTAAACGACGTTGCCCGTAAACGTCGGCCAACGAGTCAGTCGTGCCGCATTAGCTGGGATATCAAAGTCGTCACCGAAGGGGTCTTCCACCGCGATGCCCCAGCCAAAGTCATTGGGCAGTGCCGATCGTTGCATACGAAGTTGACCGGGCTTGGCTGAGTCATCCCGTTCGCCGGTTCCGACCAGCCGGCCGGTCTGCGCGATCGTCGCCGGTAGTGCCCCGCCGACGCCGAACAGCGAATACGATTTTCCGGCACCAATGCTGAACCGGTTGAGGTTCCACGCGCGGACGTACAAATGTGCCAGCCGCACCTGATCCTGAACCTCGTGATTGTTTGCTTCGACATAAATCTGGACCTGATCGTCCAAGCCGAACGCTTCCATGAGCTGGTTGTCCAGAAGCAGCGAGAATGGAACCGGAATCAGGTCTTCCTCGCTGCCGGTGAATTTTGTTTGACCCGATTTTTGAGATTTCCCCAGATCGATTTGGGCGACGTCGAAGGATGTTCCCACGAATCCGGTGTCATAAAAGAGTCCAAAGCTCGGCAGCACTTTGAACCGGGTCCAGAGATCATGATCGGCATCTTCGCCGACAAACAAGCCGTATACATACGGCTGCGTTCCGGGGCCGAGTCGAGGGTGCGCATAACCGATATGCGATGAGAACAAATCGTTGGCGTCGTTGGGCGCCGGAAGCAGCGTGAGCTCGGGTTTTCCCCGGGCCACGTAGGTCGCCGCCGACAGGTGCGCCGCAGATACATCCGCGAATCCGCTCCCGTACGCGAGGCCGGGGGCGAAATCGATTGCCGACTCGCCGTAGTCGTAGGTCGGGGTGGCGGGAACCATCAGCAAACGCGGGAAGTGAGGGTCGAGGCTGCGGGTCGTCAGCGCCGATCGGATCGGCAGGGCGTCATCGCAGAACCTGTCGTCGGTCCAGGCCGACGTCGACATCACCACCGACAATAGGCAGGCGAAAACGCGTTTTTCCAACCATGAGATTTGCAACATGACTCCTCCCGAACAAAACAGACCCGATTGTGCATCGGTTCTGTAGCGGGGTGGTGTGGCCCCCGTCAATATCGATCTCCGCTGCGTTCATATTCTGCCTCTGGAGACCGTCGTCGGTCTCGATGAAGGCGACCATCTGATCCGCACCGGCGATGTCAAAGCCAACTTGTTGATATTGAACGAGTTGGCATCGGAAGTTTCAAAGCCTTCCGAGATGCCAACAGCCCGAAAGAACCCGCAATCGCCGCCGTGTTTTTCATTTCTCGGCAAAGGCTTCGCTGGGGGCAGGCCTCGTGTTCGGTGTTCAGGTGAAGTTGCCGTTCAGTATTGGCGGCATCTTGATGCCACTTCCAGGACTCCAGGTGCCGCTGTTCCGCACGGCGCGGACGAGGTTCGATTCGCCGTCCACACCCGACAGACCAAGCCGCGGTCCCAAAAACTCGCAGGGTAGCCGACGACCATCGTCGGCAAAGCCAAGCCGCCGTGCCATGCCCTGCTGCGGCGCGGCAGAACACAGCGTCGTCCGTCGGTTCTACTCCGTGATAGGAGGCTGCTGCGGAGGCATTGTTTCTACAGACGCACTCCAGTAGGTGTGGAGCTGGTGGTAGGCAAGCCAGTTGACCGGTTTCGATTTCCTCGCGCGACCCTCGCGAGCACCGAAGACAAGGCCTGACTCCGGTGCAGCTCCTCCCCTCTTTTTTCTTGCCCTTAATCTTCTTGCCCACTGCACCAGCAGGAGCATCACGCCTTGCCCGGCCCGATAGTGCGAAGGGCCAGCCACCGCCCGAGTAGACGGGTCTTATTCGAGGTGCCAATCGTGGCCGTCGGCCATGATGCTGGCGTTGATCTCCAGCAGCCTTTGCTTCATTCTCGCTAGCGTCTCGGGGTGTTCATCGGCGACGTTGGTCGTCTGCGCGCGGTCCTTTTCGAGATCGAACAGCTGATAATCTTTGTAACCGCCCGCCTTAATCATCGGGATCCAGGATTCCTTGAACATGTTGCTGCTCGACAATTCGTAGTCTCGGTGAGCGACCAGAGACCACTTGCCGTCTCGCATGGCGACGATCGGTTCACTCCGCTGCAGGTGCCAGAACAACGGTTGGTGCCGCGTAAAAGCTTCCGGTTGTCCGCGCAGGATCGGTGTCAGGCTGGAGCCGTCGAGATGCCGTGTCGGGGGAGGCGTGACACCGACGAGTGAACAGATCGTGGGCAACACATCCACAATCCCTGCGGGTTCACCGGCAACTTGTCCGGCTTGCACTTGCCCGGGCCAAACGAAGATCCCCGGCACGCGAATACCGCCTTCCCAGTTGGCTCCCTTGCGACCTCGCAGACCTCCGGTCCGATCATCGCGATAGCTTCCGTTGTCCGATGCGTAAACGATAATCGTGTCCTCAGCCGCATCAACTTCGCGGAGTTTTTTAATGATCCGTCCGATCGCGCGATCGGTATTGTCAATCGTGGCACTGTAGACGGCCGCCTTGTCTTTCCGAGCCCCATACGCATCAACGATTTTCTCAGGAGCAGCGATCGGCGCGTGAGGTTCGTGAAACCAGACGTTCAGAAAAAAAGGACGATCCGCTCGCCCTTCCTGATCCAGCCAGCGGATGGCTTCGTCGGCGACCAGTTGACACGAATAGCCTTCCAAGGGTCCGACAGGCTCTCCATTGCGAATGAAGTTATCCGGGTTTCGATGGCTGGGCGAGGCGTTATTCCATGTCGCAAACCAGTGATCAAAGCCATGGTCAGCGGGAGTCGGTTTGTGGCGTTGGGGCGTGGGCAGCCCCAAGTGCCACTTGCCCACGTGTGCGGTTGCATATCCCGCACCTTTCAGCAATTCAGCAAGCGTGTTCTCGCGGAGCAGCAAGTGCGAGTTCTGGCTTTCATCGTGAATCCAGCTATAGACGCCGGCGCGAATGTGATGTCGACCTGTTAGCAGCGTTGCCCGAGAGGGACTGCAAACGGCGCAGCCGGAGTAGAAATCCGTGAACCGAGTCCCCGCGGCGGCCAGTCCATCGATGTTCGGCGTGCGCACGGGCCCGCCATAACACCCGACATCTTCGTAACCGAGATCATCCGCCAGCAGAATCACCACGTTGGGCTGATCGGCCGCGTGCAGGCGAAGCGTCCCCAATCCCACAGCAACCATCGCCAGAAACAGCAAACGAATTCTCATTTCTTAATTCTCTCCAGGATCCTGTCGGACGGTCACAGTGCGTCGATCACGTGCTTAGGATAACTACATTCCGGGCGGCCGGTAGCCTCACGCTCGGTGTCACGGCTCGAACCAACGCAAGCTCGCGCTCGCATCAGACGTGCCCATTTCACCTATTCATAGAAACGATCGCACGATAGCTTCCGTTACCAACAAGCACAATGTCGCCCCGATGATACTTGTCGTCCGCAAGCTTTTTGCGTTCTTAGCTCCTACCATTCGAAGCAGCGAAAGGCTTCGCCGGGGTCAAACCTTTTGCTCGGTGTTCGGGTGAAGTTGCCGTTCAGTATTGGCAGCATCTTGATGCCACTTCCGGGACTCCAGGCGCCGCTGTTCCGCTCGGCGGACCAGGATCGATACGCTGTCCAGACTCGACAGGCCAAACCGCGTTCACAAAATCTCGCAGGGTGGCCGACGACCATCGTCGATAAAGCCAGAGTCACTTCGGGGACAGCACTTCGGGGACAAAGCATCTCACTTCGGGGACAGAGCATCTTGTAGGGGCGTTAGAGAGTAGTGAAAGCGGGCTAGGCGTGGAAGCTCGGCACGGCTTCACGGTTGCCAGGTCCGAAATCATCGTCGGTCGCGAGTCGTTACGCTGGAGAGCAAGAGAAATCGGCCCGTGCTACGCATTGGAGTAATGGGCTCTGTCCCCATGGTGCTCTGATCGCGCGGCCCGGTCGACGTCTGGGCTTGGCTGGTCAGACGTTGCGTGGCCGCATGGCGACCAAGCGTTAGGACCGCCCCGTTAGGGCTTTTCAGGCGATTGTCGTTGATACCCCAGGCCGTTGGCCTGGGCTGACATAGGTCTGCCCCGTTGGGGCGGAGATGTGACGGTCTGTTTAGGTCCAAAGGGGCGTCGTTAGATCAGCGGGGACAGAGCATCTTGTGCGCGCATATGTCGCCCTGTCACGTCCACACCCCCGCGAGTGAGCAACCAGCAGAGCAACCAGAGGGACACAGCGCTTTCATGGGGGTAATGACTGCGCCCCGTTCGAAGCAACCAGAGGGACACAGCACTTTATTGGGGGTAATGACCGCGCCCCGTTCGGGATGGAGTTGACGATCAGGCTGGGGCGACGCGGATTTTGATCTGGAAGGTCAGCGGGTAGGAGCGGGCGGCCAGTGAGGAAAGGGCCAGCGAGGAGATGACCAGAAACGAAAAAAGCCCGTGAATCATTGCTGACACACGGGCGTTTCTCGGGTGCGGCTGAAAAGTTCGTGACTTTTCAAACTAGCTCCCCCGACAGGACTCGAACCTGTGACAAGCGGATTAACAGTCCGCTGCTCTACCGACTGAGCTACAGGGGATTTTGAGCTGCGACCTCTAAAGTCGCTTAGACTTTCTACGTCGGCAAGTTTGCCGCGTGAACTCCTCTCATTTCCTGGGAAATTTAATGAAACTCTGCTTCGCTGGCAAGGCCCTTTGAGCCTAGTTTCCACCCGCTTCCGATTTATTTTCTAGTTTGCGGCTTTCGATCGCCAACGCCCCTTTGCGGGACGGCTTGCGGCTTCGGCAAATCGCCTGAATCCCCCCGTTTCAACCGCGGATGAGATCGACGCCCCTTATCAACGCCCCGTGTTGCCCTCTCCGATCCGCTCGCTGGGACTAATCCTCGGAATCTTCGGCGTAGGGCTCGTCCCCTTTGATCTTGATCATCGTCACTTCATTGCCGAGGCTGTTGTACCGCACCTCGCTCATCACCTCGTGAATCAACAACACACCGCGGCCACCGGGAACGTCCAACAGCTCCTCTTGGCGTGGATCAGGCACCTCTGCGGGATCAAACCCCTCACCTTGATCCTCGATGCGAATCATTACCCGTTCGTGATCGCAAGTCATTTCAACATCAACCGTCTTCTCCTGCGAATGTCCGTTGCCATGCCGGATCGCATTGACGATCGCTTCCTCATAAGCCAGCTGGACTCGGAAAAGGTCTGTCGGCGGCCAGTCACGCTGCGCCATCGCTTCGATCAAATCGTTCACCAATTCGCTGCCGATCGCCGCATCACTCGGTATCCGATGCCGGATCGACCACGATGAACCATGCTCAGACCCCGTGAATGATGATTCTTTTTGCACGCGTGCTACTCTCATGACTAGTCGATTGGATCAGATTTGGATGCGGAGCCGTTCGCCACGAGGGCCGCAGTCAACTCGGTGCTTTGAGCTGTATTAAGCGATTAGGCGGGATGCGTAAACACCACTTCCGCTACATCGGGGCCATTTTTCCCCTCCGCTCGGCCTGCGCCAGATGTCGCCCCAGGCAAATCTAAACGCAAAATCTCCCATGCCGACCGCGATAGCGGTGCTAGCAAGATCGAAACGGGAAGCAAACCTACGTCACTGAATCTTCGGATAAACGATAAAACGGCCTCGCTTTGACACATACGCACACAAATCCTGGCTGTGTTTTTCTGAATCCGGAATAATTCATATGAATTCCGAACGGCGTTGTGGCATAATTCTAGGGTTGGCGCAGACGATTCCTGGACGAGTTCGGTCACGAAGAATCGATTTGAGGCTCCGTTCCCTGATACTGAATCGCGTCCGGGCTGCTAAACCGCCTCTCCCGCAATGGGAAGCGTGATTTTCATTCGGAATCGCCATTTACGACATCCGAGGTTCCTGGAATTGAGAGGTCCAAATGATTGGTTCCAATCCTGAGCGCGTTCATACGGGCGAATCGTCTTTTCAAGCGGAGGTGGGGCAATTGGTCAAGGACTTGGTCGGCGCCATTCGCGCTCACAACCCGCTAAATCCCTTGATTGACGGTTGGCACGACGCGATCTACCTGAAATCGGCGGACGGCCAGATCTTGCTCACCAACAAGGCTTATGAACATGTCTTTTCGGGGAACATTAGCTCCGTCGGACGCTTCAGTTCCGACTACCTCAACGAAACAATCAAACCGGTGGCGCAAAGTTCGGATGTACTGATCCTGCAGGGCTGTACGAGCGTCGAATTCGAGCACGTTGCTCGTGACAAACACGGCCGCATGCTGCTGCTGCGTTCAATCAAGCGATCGCTGTTGGGCAGTGGTCACACGCGCGCGGCGATGGTGGGAGTGACGCGGATCATTGAGGTGCAAGCTGAAAACCCAGGGGCGTTGCGGTTGCTGGATCTGTCGCGTGTTTGGGAAGCGTATTCCAATCTCGACGATCGCGAAAGGAAGGTTACGGTGTTGGTCGCCAAAGGAGAATCGGTCAAAGACATGGCCAAGATTCTCGACGTTTCGGACAAGACGATTGAGAATCGCCGCAATGCCGCGATGAAGAAATTGGGAGTGGAGAACCAGGCGGGGCTGATTCGTTTGATGGTCCGTTTTCAAGACAACGGGTTTCAAGACTTTGGTTTGTAGGAGGTCGCGTGCGACGTGGCGAATCACTGCGAGCGACATGCCGTGTACTTTGGTCGCGCTCGCGGGGCACGCGCGATCGATAACTTGCGGCAGTGTTTGCGTTAGTCTTCGTTCGACCGCGTCGGTGGTTGCCCATGCTGCTGCGTCGATCGCAGCCGGCCAGGCAGTCGGCTAGGCAGCCGGCCAATTCCGGTGTCGCTAATCGCTCGGAACCTAGGCCGCCCGTCCACCGCTACCGAGATCGGCCAATGGAGGACTTTCCCAACGGCCCCATGCTCGTCTATTCCTGTTTGTGCCCGCTTATCCCTTGCCCCGTTTATCCCTTGCCCCGTTTATCCCTTGCCCCGTTTAATCCTGGGTCTCGTTTAATCCTGGGTCTCGTCTATTCCTGGGTCTCGTCGCGGGTTTCGTCGCGGGTTTCGTCGCGGGTCGCGGAGGCTTGCAGTTCGGCATTGAACGCTTGGAGCATGACGTGAAGTGAAACGCGAGGGTCCAAGCCGGTGACGTCATCGAGCGACTTAGCGATTTGACGAGCAAGGTCAGCCAGCATGATCCCCCACGCTTGACGTTCGTCCGTGTCAGTTCCCGTGTGCCAGTGTCCGACATTGAGCGTGCAGTGCAGGGCCCCCTTTGCGATCCAAGCGCGAACCATCTCAATTGCCCTCTCGTCCTGTTCTGCGGCAGGCGGGATCGTCAATGGTTTGTGCTTCTCATGCATGGGAACGACCCGAAGGTGAATGGATACAGGAACGCAATCGCTTAAGACCAACGGGGCTTCAGGAATCAGCGTGCTTCGATGAGCGTCGCTAACCGCAGTGTCCGTCTGGGATCGCAGGGCAAAACGGGAAATCTCACGCCATTGTAGCTGCGAACCTAAACCACCACGCGATGCCATGTAAATAGAAACCACGCTCGCGTGCGGCAGATTGCGACAGGAATCTGACGCCATAATAGGGGTGAAATCCGGCATTTGCCGGTGCACTTGAGCGGCAATCCATCGTTAACCTGATGACGTTGGCGTGGGGTGCTTGCTCGATGATAAAAAATCACGTCGTGCAAGCGTTGATTCCGCTGCGGGTTCGTTTTGCCGCCAAGAGAGAGTTCGCAGATTCGACGGTGTCCAATGGATTTGTTTCCTTCCGGGCCGCTGGGACGGATTCGCCAGAGGGATCGTCCCCCCTTGCCGCCTCATTCACGGCGGGAGCAGCGAGGGAGGGAAACAGCCCAACGGATCGGATTTTCGCGTACTTGGGGCGTGGGAATTTGTCGGTCAAGTGGTTAGAATTCCGCGGTCCACAAATCAAACGCGCCCATAGCTCAGTTGGATAGAGCAGTTGACTTCTAATCAACAGGTCGTAGGTTCGAATCCTACTGGGCGTGCTTCTTGTTGCTCTTTTCTCTCTGCGTTTGGCTTTTTACGGGCCAAAGTCTGCATGATCCTGCCAAAGCCTGCATGAATCGGTAAGCGTCTTAGGCCCAAATTCGCAGGCGCTGCTGCCCAAAGCGCATCGGGGCAAAACTCATCGGCATCTACTTTGAAAGCGTTCGTGGCGCAAGCCGTCCGGTTACGGCGGGCGAAACGTTCGAATTCGACCGGGCGGCTCACGCCGCACCGCTAGAAAACAACTCGTTTAGAGCCAACGTCGCTGGCGTTTCAAATCAACGTCGCGGGCGTGGGGCTAAAGTGCCCCGGCGTACGCGTCTCGTAAGATTTGGATCGTGTGACGGACATTCACATCGGATCCTGCGGAGAGCAAATGACTTTCCAATTGCGTTAAACAGCCAATGTTCCCGGTCGCGACCAGATCGGGGGTGGTGCTCAGCACGTTGCGAACTTTGTCTTCACCGAGCGTTTTGGCGATCTCAGGTTGATCCACGTTATAAGTTCCCGCCGAGCCGCAGCAGAGATGCGAATCGGGGATTTCGAGCAATTCCACTCCGGGGATCAACGAGAGCAAGCTCCGCGGCTCACTACGGACCGATTGAGCATTGGACAAATGACAGGCGTCGTGGTAGGCAATTCGAACGGGTTTGCGGGTCTCGGGCAGCGGCGCAAGTTCCCCCAGTTCCTGTAAGACCACCGAGACATCCTTGACCTTGCCAACGAACGCTTTGGCACGAGCTTCAAACTCGGTGCCTTTTAGAATCAGGGCGTACTCGTGCATCCCCGAGCCACATCCCGCCGCATTGGTCACGATCGCATCGACGTCATCGGGAAAGGCGTTCAAGTTGGCGACCGCAAATTTTTGAGCTTGGCTAAGGTTGCCGACGTGCCAACTGAGCGCACCGCAACAGGTTTGCTTGGGGGGCACAACGACCTCGACGCCATTTCGAGTCAAGACGTCAATGGTGGCCGAGTTGATGTCGGGAGCAAGCACCGATTGAGCACACCCGCTGAGCAGGGCAACGCGCGCACGTCGGGTGCCGATCGCGGGATTGACCGCGGCCCAGGTTTGCTTCGGAGGCAACCGATCGGGCAACAATTTCAGCATCGCGGCGATCGACTGGGGGAGCAACGGCGCGAGCGGGCGTGCGAAGCGGCCAAGTCTCGCTGCCAAACGAAAGCGACTGGGATAGGGCAAGGTGGCATTCGTCATCGCTCGGGAAAGTCGGTCGATCAGCGTCCGTTTCCGCTTCGCTTCGGTCGTGGCGCGATAGGGGCTGATCAGATCGCGATAGGGGACTCCCGATGGACATGCAGGCTCGCAGGCCAAGCATCCCAAACAGCGATCAATGTGCGGCGAGGCGTCGTCAACCGAAAGGGTCCCTTCGAGCACATCCTTCATCAACACGATGCGGCCGCGCGGAGAATCGGGCTCTTGACCGAGGACGTCGTAGGTCGGGCACGCTGCAAGACAAAAACCGCAATGCACACAGGTGCTGACGGCCGCCGCCATCTCTTCGCCGAGGGGACCGAGTTTCGTGGTGGGAATGTTGTGTTGCATGAAAATCTATCAAAGTTTGCAATTCATCATCGATATCCTCGACGACTCGTCCCCACGCTACGTTTCGCTGACGAACGTAGGTTCAAGGGAGCGGTAAAGAGGGATCGCTACGATTTAAATCGGCCGGTGGGATCGAATGCCTGTTGAACGGCGGCCTCGATGTTCGTTTCGTTGTGCGGGTTCAGCTTCGTACGGTTGGAGGGACCGCAAACGCAGAGCCCGCGATGGTTGTGGGTGACGAGCAGCGATTCCAATTCATCGAGCCCATCCTCTTCCGTCAACGCTGCCCAAACGACGTTGCCACATCCACTAATGTGCAGCTGGATCGGCATCGCCGCGGCAATCGTATCGCACAACGTCGCTGCGTGTCGGGTCGTGCTGGGGATTTTGACAACGTGACTGCCGTCGCCACTCCAATTCAATTCGGTGATCGAATTCCATAAGGCATTGGCTTCGTCTTCGTCGAGGCGTTCAAGATTACCAAATTGCGATTCGATTTCCGCTGCGATCAATCGGTTAGCCTCAGCCGGTCCGCGTTGACGCATATAGAGTGTCGACGTGTCGTAGTGATAATCGATGGCATCCAACTCCCAGCGACGCAGCGCCGCGTCGGCCATACGATCGGTCGCTTGTTGCGATGACTCGCAGGGCAACTTGAGCGTCGCTGTGGCGGGCGGTTTCGGGAACACCTTGAAGGTGACCTCGAGCATGGCACCGAGTTCGCCCGCACTTCCCACCAACAGTTTCGGGATATCAAACCCAGCGGCGTTTTTGACCACTTTGCCGCCAACATGAACGACCGTTGCGTCGCCCAACATCAACTTCGCGCCGATCAAGAAGTCGCGAATTGAACCGTAGCGAAATCGTCCGGGCCCACTCAGCCCCGAAGCGATCGTACCGCCCAAGGTTGCCCCCGCGCGGATCCGCATCGGATCGAAAGGCAAATATTGGCCGCGTTCGGCCAGCACTTCCGCGACCTCCGAGACCTTCGTTCCCGCCAATGCGGTGAACGTGTACTCCGAAGGTTGGTATTCCACCACACCACTGAGTTGGCCAAGCGAGACCACGTCGCAGGAATCATGGTGCGAGCAAAGCGGCGGTTTGGTTTGATTGCCAACGACCTTGACCCGTGTTGACGCTAGCACCGCGTCTCGAACTTCGTCAATGGAATTGGGTTGCAGGGCTGCGTTACTACTCACGCGAGATCACTCCTTGTTTTTCAAGCGGATGCAGGCCCGACATGGACAACGACGGTGCATCGGCAGCGGGGAACATTTTCCCGCGATTGGCAACTTCCTGGGGATCAAATGCGCCGCGAATGCGATGGAACAACTCGATCGTTGCGGCGTCAAACATGTCAGGCAGAAAGTCGCGTTTTTCCATCCCCACGCCATGTTCGCCCGTGATCGATCCGCCCATGTCGATGCACATTTTAATGATCCGGCTACAGACCTCTTCGGCGCGATGGAATTCACCGGCGACGTTTCCATCGTACAGAATCATGGGATGCAGATTCCCATCGCCCGCGTGAAAGACATTCGCGACTCGAATCCCGCTATCCCGCGAGATTTCTTGAATGTGAACGAGTGCTTCGCCGAGACGATTGCGAGGCACCACGCCGTCTTGGACGAGGAAATCGGGGCTGATGTGGCCGACGGCGGAAAACACGCACTTGCGACCTTTCCAAATCGACAACCGTTCCGCTTCGGTCGTGGCGATATGTTCGGCGAACGGGTCGGTTCGCGCGATGATCGTTCGCAACTGCTCCGTCTCGTACTCCACTCGCTCACGCGGACCTTCGAGTTCGACGATCAAGACGGCCGCACAGCCTTTGGGGTAGCCGCAATTGACCGCCGCTTCAGCGGCCTCGATCGATAACGCATCCATGATTTCCATGGCCCCGGGCAACAATCCCGATTCGATCACGGCGGAGACGGCATCACCGGCCGCTTGCAGCGTCCGATAGCCGACCAAGACGGTGTGGAATTTTTCGGGCTTCGGTAGCAATCGCAACGTGATCTCCGTCGCGATCCCAAACAATCCCTCGCTGCCGCAGAATAACCCGGGATAATCGGGACCGATCGCATCGGTGCTGTCCGAACCAAACTCGACACACTCTCCGTTGGCCAACACCACTTTCATTCCGGTGACATGATTGGACGTCATCCCGTACTTCAGGCAATGGGCACCGCCGG
This sequence comes from Novipirellula galeiformis, assembly GCF_007860095.1. Taxonomy (NCBI): domain Bacteria; kingdom Pseudomonadati; phylum Planctomycetota; class Planctomycetia; order Pirellulales; family Pirellulaceae; genus Novipirellula; species Novipirellula galeiformis. Next base: position 686,070 of record NZ_SJPT01000002.1, read on the forward strand.
AGTTAAACGCGACATTGCCGCCGATCGTGCAAACCGTTTGACTCGATGGATCCGGGGCGAAATAGAGCCCGTGTTGTAACGCGGCTTGCGTGACCTTGATATTCACAACGCCCGGCTGGACCACCGCGGTGCGATTGACGGGGTCCAACGACAAGATTTTCTTCAAACGATTCAATGCGATCACAATCCCGCCAGCGATCGGCAGCGATCCCCCGGAGAGACTCGTCCCGCTGCCTCGGGCCACGAAGGGAATCTTCGCTTCATGACACCAACGAACCGTCGTCACGACTTCCTCGGTCGTCTCGGGAATGACCACGGCCAGCGGTTTTTGGTGAAACGCGGTTAATCCATCCGATTCAAATGCCACGCCAAAGGCCGCGTCCTGCATCACCCGTCCAGGCGGCAATCGTTCGATCAGACGTGGGAGGGCTTGCTGCGTTGAATTCATGGCCGCATTGTAGCAAACGGAGGAAGCGAGGAGGGATGGGGGGGCGACGCGTGCAGGGGACCGCGACGCGACGCGTCATTTGATCAGCCCGGAGGGGGGCCTTCAGCGATCGCTGACTAGGGTAGCACTGAAACCGCTCCGCGTCAGCATGGACGGGTCCGCCGAGCGACCGATTTGGAGAAGGATCTCAGCTTGGGCAAGGATCTGCGGACGTTATCGATTTTCCCAATCGATCCCCGACATCTCGGCCAGGGCTAGGACCAACGCATGGGTGCCACAGCGGCCGTAGCCCTTCGCTTTGACCGATTGATAGAGTTGCTCGCCCAAGGCGAGCCCCGGCATCGAAAGTCCCATGCGGCGACTTTCGGCAAGGACGATGCCCATGTCTTTAATAAAATGTTCGACAAAGAAGCCAGGATCAAAATTGTTTTCGATGATCCGAGGCCCCAAATTGCTCAGCGACCAACTGCCCGCGGCACCCGAACCGACCGATTGCAGCACGGTGTTCAGATCCAAGCCTGCGCGATGTGCATAGATCAGTGCTTCGCACACGCCAATCATCCCCGTGGCGATCAACGTTTGATTGACCATTTTGGTATGTTGGCCTGCCCCGGCTGGGCCTTGATGCACGATCGTTTTGCCCATCGCTTCGAAGCATGGTTGCACCGCCGCGACCACGTCAGCTTCCCCTCCGATCATGATCGACAACGCTCCGGAGCGAGCACCGAGATCGCCTCCGGAAACCGGTGCATCGAGCCAATGAACGCCCTGTTGCTTGGCGAACCCATTGATTTCGACCGCCAACGAAGGTTCGCTGGTCGTCATATCGACGATGATGTTTCCTTCATCGCAACCGGCCAAGATGCCGTCGTTCTGACACAGAAAAACCTGCCGGACATCGCGAGGAAAGCCGACGATTGCGAATACCACATCGGATTGCTCGGCGACGCCGCGCGGCGAATCGGCCCACGCCGCCCCTCGATCGAGCAACGGTTGGGCTTTGGAACGCGTTCGATTGTAAACGGTCGTTGCGAATCCCTTTTCGATCAGGTGCCCACACATGCTGGCGCCCATCACCCCGGTTCCGATCCAACCGATGCGAGTGTGTCCGGGGGCAATGTTCATTACGTTGGTCATGGAAAACGCTCTTTAGCGAGGGAAAGACGATAGCTTTAGCGGTGGCGAGGAGGGTGAGTCGCGGGTTAGCCCCCCTCTTGATTTGACATTGGGTTACTTAAAACCGCCCGTGGTGGTCCAGAACACAGCCAACATGCACAACCAAACGATATCGAGAAAGTGCCAATACAGGGCGGCGAAATCAACCGGCCAATGCCGTTCGTGATCATAACGGCCTTGTAGCAGCCGGACCGCGACAATCCCCAGCGAGATGATTCCGCCGGCGACGTGAAGTGCGTGCAAAAACGCCAGCACGATCACCATGCCGACGAGTCCTTTGCCGTTTCCTTGTTGCACGACGGGGCCCGAAAGCATGGTGTACATCGAATGAATTTGGAACCCCGTGAACAGGATCGCCAAGACCGCACTGAGCCCCATCAAGCCGGAGGTCAACAAGCGTTTTTCGCGACGAATCGAAGCGGTGGCAAGATGCAGCAACCCGCTGATCCCGAGCAAGCACACCGTGCTGGCCAGAAAGGTCATCGGAATCGGGACATTGGACAACGGATCATCGCGCCGCGAGTACGCGTAGAATCCATACAGGATGATGCTGGTGATAAAAAAGACGAGCAACGAGCCAATGAACAACCATCCTCCCTGTTGGTAACGACGGTCCGTTGGCAAACGGTCGGTAGGATGGGGGATCGCGGTGTTGGGCATCGAAAATTCTAGAACAAACCTAAACGGGGGACAGGTCGCACATTCTAGTGAACTTTCACCAACTTGATTAGGGGCGCAGAAATGTCGCATCTTCCCCTAGCACGCACCTTAAAATCACGGAACGTGTCCGCCAATTCCCGTGAAAAAATGCGACGACGATCCCCCGCACCGCGACACCGCCATCGGGGCCTCAGCAAGACGTGAGGCCTCAGCAAGACGCGGGGCCTCAGCAAGGCTCGAGACCCGTAAAATCGTTTGTACCCGATCGTTTCGATCTTCGATCGACTTTGATAGGGGATAGCTCCGTATTCGATCACTTTACGTTTCGAGAGGTAGCGATGGCGTTCTGAGGCACAGGGCAAAGCGTTTCGCCCCCCTTTGCGATATCGACGAAGGTCGTCTCCAATGGTTTGAATACGACCGCGCGGAAGGGATTCGACAACGAAGGATCCTGTCGTATCCGCGGCGTAACTGAACCGCGTGTGTTCCGCAACAAGCAAATTCAGCGACAAGCAAAACGTGTCACTTGATGTTGACCCCATGAACGATGTTGGCTGCCATGACGCAAAGGGCTCACGACAAGACGGCTGTGTTTCGCGCCGTCGACATCGCCAAAATCTACGAGATGGGCGAGGTCAAGGTGCATGCGTTGCGTGGGGTCACACTGGAGCTCTATGAACACGAATTTGTTGTGCTGCTGGGAGCGTCCGGTAGTGGCAAATCGACACTATTGAACATTTTGGGCGGATTGGATGTGCCCACGTCGGGCACCGTTCACTACCACGGGCTGGAATTGACGCAGAGTGGCGATGCGGAATTGACACGCTACCGTCGCGAGCACGTCGGTTTCGTCTTCCAATTCTATAATCTGATCCCGAGCTTGACCGCTCGCGAGAATGTCGAATTGATCACCGAGATTGCCGACTCGCCGATGGATGCGCTGGCGGCGCTCGAGTTGGTCCACATGCAGGATCGAGCAAACCATTTCCCGGCTCAGCTTTCGGGCGGCGAGCAGCAGCGAGTGGCGATTGCGCGAGCGATCGCCAAGAATCCCAAGGTGTTGCTTTGTGACGAACCGACCGGAGCACTCGATGTACAGACCGGCATTGTCGTGCTCGAAGCGATCGCGAGAATCAATCGAACCTTGGGAACGACCACGGCGGTGATCACGCACAACGCGGTGATCGCACAGTTGGCCGATCGTGTGATCACGTTGTCGGATGGTCAGATCTCGGGCATTGAAGACAATCAGGGCAAAATCGCGGCAGCGGATTTGCGATGGTGAGCGATGCTTAAACTTGACCAAAAACTGATCCGCGACCTGTACCATATGAAGGGACAAGTGCTTGCGATCATGGTCGTGATCGCTGCGGGGGTGGCAACGTTCGTGATGTCGATGTGCGCCTACCACTCGCTACAACAGAGCAAAGAAGCGTTTTATCGCGATTATCGCTTCGCAGATCTCTTTTCACAGACTCGGCGAAGCCCCACCGCAATCGTGCCAAGGATCAAGGAGATTGATGGCGTCGCTGCGGTGGAAACACGACTCGTTTTCGATGTGCTGCTCGACGTGCCGGAGATGTCCGAACCCGCAACGGCGAGACTGATCTCGGTTCCAGATTCAGGCGAAAGTTTACTCAATAAAGTCTACATTTCGCGGGGGCGAATGATCGAACCGCTGCGAACCGGCGAAGTCGTCGTCTCGGAAGTGTTCGCCGACGCCCATGGCTTCGTCGCGGGAGACCAAGTGCGAGCGATCATTAACGGCAAACGGCAAACGTTAAAGATCGTAGGGGTTGCGTTGTCGCCGGAATACGTAATGCAGATTCAACCCGGCAGCATCATGCCCGACCATAAACGCTTTGGCATCTTTTGGATGAACGAGCGTGATTTGGAAGCCGCGTTTGATATGAGCGGGGCCTTCAATGGTATCACGTTGAAACTTGCCTATGGAAGTCATCCCGATCAGGTCATCGACCACCTCGACCGACTGTTAGAACCTTATGGCAGTGTAGGGGGATACGGTCGCAGCGAACAACTGTCCCACCAATATCTATCGGACGAACTGAAACAACTAAGATCCACCGCGATCATGGCCCCCGTCATTTTCTTATCGGTCGCTTCGTTTCTATTGAACATTGTCGTCTCGCGGATCATCAGCCAACAACGAGAACAGATAGCCGCGTTGAAAGCGTTCGGATACACCGACTACGAGGTGGGATTGCACTACTTGAATTTGGTTTTGATCATTTCGCTATCCGGGACGATCATGGGCACCGGATTTGGGCTTTGGATGGCATCGGGGATGACGTCAATGTACGGCGAGTTCTACAAATTCCCAACCTTGTCGTTTCGGATCGATGGGATGGCGATCGCGGTTAGCTTTTTGTTGACGACCGCAGCGGCTTGCCTGGGGACATGGATTTCCGTCGGCCGTGCGATCCGATTGGCACCCGCCGAAGCGATGCGTCCGGAACCTCCACCGAGTTTCAAGCCGACGATGGTAGAGCGATTGATTCCTCGAGAGCGATTACCCGCCGAGATGCGAATGATCGTGCGCAACATCGCTCGCAAGCCGTTCAAAGCCAGTCTGTCGGTGCTCGGGATCGCCATGGCCGCTGCGGTGATGGTGTTAGGAAACTTTTCGCTTGATGCGATGAACTACATGATGGATTTCCAGTTCCGCAAGGCACAACGGCAAGACTTGACGGTCACGTTTTTCGAACCAGCAACAGCCTCGGTGATGTACGAACTGAGTCAATTGGACGGGGTGCTGGCCAGCGAGACGATGCGGTCCGTGGCGACGCGAATTCATTTTCAAAACCGCTCTCGGCGAATCGGACTGTTGGGCATCGAGCCCAACCCACAACTGTATCGACTGCTCGACAAACAAGAGCGAGTGGTGCCGGTGCCCGAGTTCGGGATCATGCTCAACACCAAACTGGCCAGTTTATTGGACGTCGAGCGTGGCGAATTTGTCACGATCGAAGTGCTCGAAGAGAAGCGACCGACGTTAATCGTCGAGGTCACGGCGTTGGTCGAGGAGTATGCAGGGCTAAACGCCTACATGAACAAGCAACAAATGCACGCGATGTTGAAGGAATCGAGTGTCGCATCGGGGGCGTTTTTGAAGGTGGACACGAATCGAATCGACGAATTGTTTCATCAGTTAGAACTCCGCCCTGGGGTCGCGAGCGTAACGATCAAGGATGCCGTGCTCGACAGTTTTCGCGACACCGTAGCCGAGAACATTCTAATGATGAGATCCTTTATCATCTTTTTTGCAGCGGTGATCGCGATCGGAGTAGTTTACAACAGTGCTCGGATTACCCTTTCCGAGCGAAGTCGCGACCTCGCAACGATGCGAGTGGTAGGGTTCACGCGGCGTGAGGTTTCGATGATGCTACTCGGTGAGATCACGCTATTCACACTCGCTGCGATTCCACTTGGTTGTCTGATTGGATATGGATTGGCCGCGTTGATGGCGAGCGGACTCGACACCGACAATTATCGCATTCCGTTAGTGATCAGCGGCAATACCTACGCTTTGGCTGCGGGGGTTGTGATCGTGGCGACCTTTCTCTCCGCGCTGGTGGTGCAACGTCGCATCGCTCGATTGGACTTAGTCGGGGTGCTAAAAACCCGAGATTGACATGAAGTTTTCCTTGAAAACATTGCTGTGGGGCATTCTGCTAATCGCGGCCATCATGGCGGGCGTGTTTGCCATGTTCCCCAAGCCGGTGGCCGTGGAGTCGGCGACGGCCAAAATCGGTTTGTTACGAGTCACCGTGCAAGAAGACGGCAAGACGCGAATTCGTGAGAAATACGTCGTCTCGGCCCCCGTCTCGGGACGCGTCTCACGCATTGAATTGGATGCGGGAGACCAGTGTAGCGAAGCGACGTTGTTGGCGGTCATTTTACCCAGCGCGCCGGCGATGCTCGATGCTCGCGCACGAGCCGAGGCGATCGCGCGTGTGCAAGCGGCCGAGGCCGCGTTGCAACGTGCCCAATCGAACCGCGAACAGGCGGTGATCCACCACGAGTTAAACATCACAAAACTCACACGTGCGCAAAAGCTGCGTCCCAGCAATGCGATTTCGCAAAGTGAGTTTGACATTGCCCAAACGGAAAGTTTAGCGAGTGCCCAAGCGATCCAAACGGCTCGTTTCGAGACCGAAATCGCGAGTTTCGAATTGACGATGGCCAAGGCGGCGGTGAATCAATTTTCCGAATCCGCGGAAGACACGAACGTCGACCCCTTCGAGATCGCAGCCCCGATTGCGGGTCGAGTGTTGCGCGTGATACAAGAAAGCTCCGCTGTGGTCGCCGTGGGGACCCCATTGATTGAACTAGGCGATCCGCGAAATCTTGAAATTGAAATTGACGTCTTGTCCAGCGACGCCGTCCGCATCCAACCGGGAGCAAAGCTGACGGTCGAACACTGGGGCGGCGAAACGCCATTGCAGGGATACGTGCGCGTGATCGAACCTCGCGCGTTCACCAAAGTGTCTTCACTGGGCGTCGAGGAACAACGTGTCAACGTGATCGCGGATTTTAATGAACCGCCCGAGCGAATTGCTTCACTCGGCGATGGCTATCGCGTCGAAGCCAACATTACTGTCAACGAAATTCCCGATGCGTTGATCATTCCCAACAGTGCCTTGTTTCGCCATCAACGAAAGTGGCATGTACTAACGATCAACGACGGCAAAGCCGAGTTGCAAGCGGTCGAGATTGGTGCACAAAACGAATCGGAAACTCAAATTACGGCGGGGCTAGAATTAGGCACCGAGGTGATCGTCTATCCCAGTGACACGTTAAAACCGGGAACCTTGGTTCGTCCCACCATCCGTTCTTAGTCCGTTCGTTCTTAAGTCGCTTGGTCTCGTGCGAAAAACACGTCGCTGAGAAAAAGACGTCCCGAATCGCTTCGGCGCGTCGATCAACGTGTCACTCGCCAACAAACCTGTCACGCGCCAACAAAGTGCTACTCGTAGACAAACGTGATCGGGGCATCGATGTCGGCGTGCAAGCTTTGATGAACCGGACATTGGTGAGCGGCATTTTCCAACCGTTTCCGCATGTCGGTGTCGACGACACGTCCTTGGGGGACCGTCACGATCGTCTCAAGACGCCCGATCCGTCGGAGCGGCTTGGCGACCATATCTTTGGTCACGCTGACGGTCGTCCCGTTCAGATCGAGGTCGTGTCGATCGGCCATCAAGCCAATGATCGTGAGCACGCAACTGCCTAGCGCCGTGGCGACCAAATCGGTCGGCGAGAAACTCGTCCCTTGCCCGCCATTATCGACGGGGGCATCGGTGGTCAACTCCTTGCCGCTGGGGCCGTGGGTTGCTCGCACGCCGAGATTCCCGGTGTAAACGGCTTGGATATTAACAGACATGGAAATCACTCGTACGGAAAAGCGGAAAGGATAGAGTTATGTTGCATTCAGCGCGTCGCGACGACGCGATTTAGGGATTGCCCTTAGGGCTTCGCCGGTATTGTCCGGGCGTCATCTTCGTTTCGCGGCGAAAGACGACGTGCATGTATTCGGGGTGATCAAAGCCGCAAAGTGAGGCGATGCGTTCCATCGGTAGATCCGTTTCCGTCAACAGGCGACGAGCTCGTTTGATTTGTACATGTCGGATCTCTTGTTGCGGAGAACGCCCCAACAATTTTCTCAATTGACGTTCCAAGGTGCTACGTGAAAGCCCGGAATGGTTGATCACATTTTGCACGGTGATTCCATCGCACGCCTGTTCCCGAATGTAGGAGAGCGCCGCGGCGATCGATGGATCATCAATGGCCACAATGTCGGATGATTGACGGACTTGGATGCCTAACGGAGGAATCAGGTGAAGCTTGTTCTCGGCCGCTTCGCCCGCCATCAACCGCGCCAAAAGTTCCGCAGCCTGGAACCCAATTTCCTCGGCGTTAGGAATGACGCTCGAGAGTGACGGATCACACAACTCGCAAAGCACGCGGTCATTGTCGGTGCCGATCACTGCCACTTCCTCGGGAATCACAAGCTCCGATTGGGCACACGCTTCGAGGACTTGTTGCCCGCGGACATCATTGCAACAAAAAATCCCCACGGGCTTGGGCAAACCGAGCAACCACTTCAACAATTCGGCTTGTTCATCTTCGGCCGAGCGAGCTTCCTCACCTTGCCAAATGGAGCGATAGATCTCACACGCCTGGGTCGACGCGGGGGCGTGCCGGACGAACGCTTGTTCGCGGAGAGTCGACCATTCTTCGGACTGAAAACCACAGAAGGCGAAATTTTGAAAACCGCGTTCGGTCAAGTGTTCCGCCGCCAAACGACCGATTTCAGCATCGTCGGACCGGATCACGGGAAAGCCAAAATCTTGGCCGCGGTCGGTCAATTCCACCATCGGAATTCCATTATGCCGCACCGTCTTGGCGAACTCAGCCGTCGTCACTCGAGAAATGATGCCGTTGCCGGTCCAGTTGGCCAGCCAAGCGGGCGGTTTCGCCGTCAAATCTCGTTGCTCGAGAAAAATGGACCAATCGTGGTGGGTTCGTCGAAATCGAATGACTCCCTCGAGAAGCTGGCGCCCGTAGATGGTCGACGTCTCGATCATCAACGCGACCCGTTTTTTCTTCAACATGAGAGTATGCGTTGTGACAGGAGAGCGGCAAGTCGGCCAACAAGTTGGAACCGAGTCTAAGAAAATAACGCCCGGAGCACCATTCGGGTAGGCTATTTAGCTGTCAAATCCTGGGCGCATCGCCACGACAACTTCACGATACAATAGACGCACGCTGCTCATCGCCTGTCCTTACCCCGCCAGTGCGGTGTCGCATTGCTTGGGCACTTGCCGTGCGACCGTTTACCCGCGAACTCTCCTGTGAACGGAGGCGTACCGATTTCCAGCTCTCTCGGTTCCAAAGTCATGCGAATCCTCGACCTCGTCACTCCAGGTGAACTTTCCCGTGTCGCCGCACTGCAATTGTTAGCGCGGCAAATCGTCGAAGGTTTCTGCTCGGGACGTCACCGATCGCCCCACAAAGGGTTCAGCGTCGAATTCAAACAGCATCGTCAATACGTCCCCGGCGATGAGTTGAAGAACATCGATTGGAAAGCGTTTGGCAAGAGTGACCGTCTGTACATCCGTGAGTACGAAGAGGAAACCAATCTACGCTGCACGCTACTCGTCGACCGCAGCGGATCGATGCAGTATTGCGGCGAACGTTCCAACGGCTTGAGCAAGGACCAGTACACTCAGCGTCTGGGGGCGTCGCTGGCCTACTTGATGCTCGCCCAACAAGACGCCGCTGGCGTGATCACGTTCGATGACCGACCGCGATCGATCGTGCCGACACGGGGGCGTCCGTCGCATCTTCGCTCGGTCCTCGCCGCGCTCAGCGGTCCACCGCAAGGCCGTGAAACGGACTTGGGAGGAGCGCTCCGCATGTTGGTTCCCAAGTTAGGACGACGGGGATTGGTCGTGATCTTGTCCGATGCGATGGGAGATCTCGAATCGCTGAATCGTTCCTTGGCGCAAATTCGATCTCGAAAGCATGAAGTCGTTTTCTTTCAGATCCTAGATCCAGATGAAGTTGATTTCCCGTTCACCGGGCGCGTGCAGTTTCGCGATCTCGAAGGGATGGCCGAGGATCAAACGGTCGATGCCGTTTCCATTCGCAATGCGTATCTCGAACGACTCGCACAACACAACACACGACTCCGAGACACTTGTCGTCGCCATCGCATTGACCTCGTCTCGATTCGCACCGACCAGCTTTACGACGACGCGTTGCACCAATATGTCTCGCTGCGGAGACAATTGTCATGATGTTGTTAAACGGACTGCTCGCCTTGGGGGCACTCGCGTTCACCATCCCGCTCGCGATCCACCTGCTCTATCGAAGCAAGTTCAAAACGATCCAATGGGGCGCGATGCACCTACTCGAACCCGTCGTGCGGATCAATCGCCGGCGGATTCAATGGATGCACTTGTTGTTGCTATTGGTCCGATGCCTGCTGCCGATCCTGTTAGCGTTTTGTTTATCGTTGCCGCTACTAACGGGATGCCGTGCGCTGCCCGGTGACGTACCGCAAACCCTGGTGATCGTCGTTGACGATTCGTTGAGCATGGCGGCACGAGACGCCTCGGGAGTGTCGCGTATCGAACGCGTCAAGCATGAACTGGCTGACTATTTAACCGGGCTGACACGACGCGACGAGATCATTTGGATCCCAGCAAGTGAAATCCGCACGGCTCCCTCAGTGTCTGGTCGCGGGACCATGGGCACCGCCGACGCACTCGCTCGACTACGAAACTTGGCGGCAACGACGGGACCATTCGATTTGGCCCAGGTGATTCGCGCAGGGATCACCGCGGCCGATCACGGTTCCCATCTCGAACGACGCGTTATGATCGTGTCCGATTTTCAAAGTTGCAATGTCAACGATGCGGCGATCGATGGCCTAAGGACGCTCACGCACGCATCGCCGAGCGACCACGCACCTCCCTTGGTTCAATTTTGGGACGTCGGTGGCGATGCGAGTTCACTCGAAAACGTATCCGTTGATTCCATTGAAACGCTCTCGCCCGCGGTCGTGCCGGATCGGCAAACTCGATTTGCCGCACGGGTTCGAAACGCAAGTGACACCCCCGTCGATAAGGCTCGCGTAAGCTGGGCGTTCAACGGCGTCGCTGTGGAACCAGAGCTGGTTTCAATTCCAGCCCGATCGACGTCATTGGTCCATCACACCGCGGCCCTTTCTAAATCCGGGATCCACGAAATCTCCGTCTCGGTAGACCATCCCGATGCATTGATCGAGGACAACCAAAGAAGCATGGCGGTGGAAGTGATTCGCGAAATCGACGTCGTCTTGGTCGATGGTCAACCGGGCGCCAAGCCGCTCGAAGGGGAAACCGATTATTTGGCGATCGCGTTGAGTCCTTTCGCCTTTGCACACCAAGAGGAGGTCGATGCCGTGCGTGCGTCCGTCATCTCCCCTGCGGAATTGCTGAAACGGATCACTCACGCCCCGCCGAACATCATCGTGTTAGCGAACGTTGCATCGCTGAGCGAAGACCAGCAAACGAAGATCGCCGAATTCGTTTACGCAGGAGGTTCCTTGATTCTGTTTGACGGTCAAAATCTTGACGATGCGACCTATGCCAAGTCATGGAAGTACGGAAGCACGACGATGCCGCTGCCGGCGAAACTTGAGGAGATCGTTGGCGTCCCGTCGGGCGACCGTGACTCCGCGATGCGTTTGGGCGATTTGAACTCTCAGTACACACCATGGTCGCGACTTGCTCCCGCCGAGCAACGCCCTCTCTCAGGAGTGGACGTGCATGCCTATCGAAAGCTTGTCCCGATCACGCCGCGAAACGAACCCAATTCGCAGCAAGAATCCGAACCGGAGTCGGAGCCTCGAGCGGATGCGGAGTCCGTTGTTTTGTTGGTCATGGCCAATGGCGATCCTGTCGTCGTTTCCGCCCAACGTGGTCGTGGGCGAATCGTCCAATTTGCCATCCCTTGCGACGATTCTTGGACATCGCTGCCATTGCGTCGCGTTTACTTACCGATGATGCAGCAACTGACGCTCGATTTGATCGGCAGCGGCAAAGCGACCACCGTGAGCACCGGCGAACCGATGCTGATTTCACTCGACGAGTTTCGCAGCAACCCGCGCCACGAATCCACACCCCAGGATGCCAAGGACGCGAACGTCGTGATTCCGACCGGTCAAGCTAAGTCCGCCCGTGACTCAGAATCAAGCGGTGACGCCGAGCTCGATGTCGAGGCTCCCTTCTTTACCGCCCAGACACCACATTCAAGTGAAGTCAGGATCGAATTGCCTGGGGATTGGCAACGCGATGGCACCGCGCCCCTGCTGTGGACGCAAACCAATCATGCCGGTCTGTATCGATTCCGCCAACTGCGTACCTTGCCAGATGACGTGCAAGTGGTGACCTCGACGATTCGAGTTGCTGAAGTTCCCGCGGAAGAGTCTCAATTACGAGCGACCGAGGGTGACCGCTTGACGGCCGTCGCAGAGATGATCGGAGCCACGCTCCATCGGGATGTCGCTTCGATCCAAGACGCCGAGCAAACACGTCGGTTTGGACGCGAGATTTGGCGTTGGTTCCTGTACGCACTGTTGATCGCGATGGTCTTGGAAATGGTGGTACAGCAGCAACTCGTTCAGAAGAATCGCGGGGGAGTTGTCTAATGGACTTGTTTCCAACGATTCGGTTTGCCGGTGAGATGCCCGCTGGCGTCGTTTTGGCGATCGCGCTAGCGGCGGCGTTCGCGGTGATGTGGTATTACGTTCGTGAAACCCGCACGCTCGCCACTCCCTATTCGTATCTGTTACCGGCCCTTCGCGGCGCCGCGGTCGCATTGGTCATTTTCATTTTAGCCGGTCCGGTTTGGCATCGGCGTCAAGTCATTGGCACGCTGGGCAAAGTGACGTTCGCGATTGACGCTTCGGCGAGCATGTCGGTCACCGACAGCACCAACTTTGAGCCCTCCGAATCGCGACTTCGCCGGGCAACGCGACTTTTGGAGGGAACACCTGAAAATCCCGGCTGGGTCCCACAACTCAGCGAAACCCATGAGATCGACGTGATCGCCTACAGCTCGGGAACGCCGGTCCGGTTGTGGTCCAGTGGCGACGAAGAGTCTCTAACGGCTTCATTGCATTTAATTGCCGATGGCAACCGTAGCAACTTGGCTTCGGCGATCACATCGATGGCTACCGAAGTGAATTCGGAGGTGCTCAGTGGAGACGCTAAGCCGAGTGCTAACGCAGAATCGGATCACGATTCGAGTGACGAGTCCGAAACCGCAAATGCGGCTGAAAATTCGCAGACGCAAACCCGTTCGGCCTTGGTGATCATGACCGAGGGACGGCACAACTTGGGGCCTTCGCCGGTCGACGCTGCCCGGCGGGTTGGATCAACGGCGATGCAGGTGGTGACATTGGGGATCGGATCCGAAGACGAACCTAGCGACATTGGTATCTCTCAAGTGCTCCGCCCCGACACGGTGGCTGCGGACGGAAAGCTAACCGGAAAGTTGATCGTCAAGCAATTTGGGATGAGCGGTCGACCGCTGGGATTGCGGATTGAACATCGCGGGGAAACGGTTTGGCAGCAGCGAATCGCTCCCGACGTCGAGGGAGACACCGAAGTGCCTTTTGACTTTGATGTCGAACCCTTGGTCAAGGCGTTGCAAAACGAGTCCATTCGAGGTGTCAGTCGTAGCGCGGTGGTATTGGATTTGCGTGCGGTGATCGATGGGGCCCCCGAATCGGACCATCCCCGCAATGATTTGGCGACAAACCAAAACATCATGACTCAAAACAATTCGATGTCGTTCCGCGTTGCCGCCTCGACACGGGATCGCCGGTTATTGATTCTTGATGGCTCGAGTCGTTGGGAAACACGCTACTTGCATAATTTGTTTGATCGTGACCCGGCCTGGCAAGTCGACCTGGTGTTGTATGGACCGGGCACCGACACCGCGACCGTACAACGGGGCGACCAAGCGGGTCAATTCCCTGCCACGGGGGAAGCGATAGCGAAATACGACGCCATTATTTTGGGCGAGGTGCCGGCGGAACAAATCAATTCAACTGATGTGATGTTGCTACGACAATTTGTCAGTCGTGGGGGTGGGTTAGTCGTTGTCGATGGACGCTACGACCGATTGCGTCCCCTCGTGCAAACTCAATTGTCGGATCTCGTTCCCGTTACGTATCCAAACGATACAGGCGTAATCGACGGTGGCAAATTGGAGCCTCGCGGGGTGGGGTTGGAACATCCAATGATGTTGCTACGCCCCTCCGCAGGAACGGACATCGGTGAAGTCGTTGATCAGTGGAACCGTTTACCCGAGCCGATTTACGTCAACAAGGTCGAGGCCCAAGCCGGCGCTGAAGTTTGGGCCCAGGTCCGCCAACGTGGCGACGACGCGTCGCCATGGTTGGTCACCCGATTGTACGGTGCAGGTCGCGTCTTCTATTTTGCTTCGGACCAAACGTGGCGATGGCGTTATAAGTTGGCCGATGAGCTGCACGCTCGGTTTTGGAACCAAGTACTCAGCGCCGTGATGCAACCGCCCTATTCGGCGAGCGATTCGTTTGTCGCACTCGGCACCGATCGTGTGGAGTACGAAGTCGGTGACCGCTCGCTGATCCGTGTGCGGTTACAGGGCCCAAGCGGAAAACCGCTGGGCGACGCCACCGTCGATGCGTTATTGGTGGCCGAGGAACGGGTCGTAGCGACGGTCCCCTTGTCGCTAGAAAACCCCGCACGCGGTACTTACCAGGGACAAACTCCGCCGTTGGAGCAGGGCGAATTTGAAATCCACATTCGAGCAAGCGGTTTCGATGCGAGTGCCCTTCAAGCGACCACGCCAATTTGGGTAGGCACGCCCGATCACGCCGAACTTCGACGCGTCGGATTGGACAAGAACGCCTTGGTTCAGATCGCCCAGGCAGGCAAGGGCAGGTATTACCATGAATCATCGGCCGAGGAGTTGCTTGAGAACTTGAAACCGCTTTCGAGTGGCTCGGTGATTGAGTCCGATGTTTTGATCTGGCAGTCTTTCTATTGGTTTTGGTTGGTCATCGCGTTGTTGACTGCAGAGTGGTTGTTACGCAAACGAGCTGGATTGGTGTAAACGATGTCGACGGCGAACCGCTCTTGCACAAATCATCTAGAACTTGACCCTACGACCGCGGCGACCTTGCAAGCGTTCGCGCGGCGACGTCGTTGGTTGATCGTGCTGCGTTGTATCGCGATTACGGTCGTCGCATTTATCGCTGCCCTAATTGCCGTAGCAATCGCGGACTACCTATGGTTGCTTCCCGATGCGGTCCGCATGACGCTGACGCTCGCCGCTTACCTAGTTACCGCCACGGTGTTGTGGTTCTTTGGCTTACGCCATTTGCATCACGATGACCCACAGGAGTTGGCTCGCCAATTTGAAACCAACGCACCGACGGTGCGTGACGACTTGCTCTCGGCGGTCGAGCTTGCCAATCCCGAATTTGCCAACGGATCCCCTGAACTTCAAAGCCGGTTGCAAAACTCGGTGGGACGTCGACTCCAAAAAATCGACATCCGTGGATTATTGCCGATCACGATGATTCGGAAGTGGTTGGTGTCGGGGGTGGTGGTGATCGTCGTTTGTGTTCTCTTGATGCTGATTCCTTCGTTTCAGTTTGGCCGGCGTTTGGCCCGCGCGATGTTACCGATAGCTTCTATTGAACGCGCCTCCAAGGTTCAATTGACCATTGTCGAGCCCGCGCCGCCAACGCAGTATGTCGCCGAAGGAGACGCGGTCGCCGTCGTCGTTGCCGTCACGGTGCCCGGCCCCGAGCAACTGCGATCTTCACAATCCGACACGAGTGGAGCTTATTCCGACGAGGTCCTATTACAGTGGGTCGTCGAGAACGAATCGTTCGAAACTCCGATGTTAGCCCGGACGGCGCGATTCGTGGCGGACTCGGACGACTCGACTCAAGTTACCGACTCCGGTTCACGTCCGAACGTCTTTGCCGCCAACTTGTCGATCAAAAACAAACCGGTTCAGTACCGTGTTCTTAGCGGCGACGCCGTGACGCTTTGGCATACGCTTACACCGCTGCCGCGACCACGCGTCGCCTCGTTTGAGAAACGCTATGAGTTCCCTGAGTATGCAGCCCTGGAAGATATTACCGAGACCGCCGATCATGGCGATTTGACAGCGATTGCTGGGACGATGGCTCATTTGACGGTGCGATTCGACCAACCGGTGCATTCCCCAGTGTTGCGTTATGGTAACAAAGGGGTTTCGCTCGACTTGCAACCACTCGCTGCGGATGAGATGACGTTCACGGTCGCGTTGCCGATTCAAACCCCCGGCAATTACCAAATCGATGCGATAAGTATCGAATCCCAACTCGACAACCCGTTTAGCCCCCAGTATTCGATCACGCCGATTCTCGATGGCCCGCCGGTGGTTCGTTGGGGCGAGGAAGTGAAAGCAACAAGTCTCGCGTCGCCGCTGGACGTGCTCGCGCTGAGTGCATCCATTGAAGACGACCTGCCGATCGAGCAGGTATTTTTGGAATTTGTCATCAATGGATCGGAGCCATCGAAGTTTGAAATCGACATCCAATCCGCTGCCAAAACCCTTTCGCCGCTCTGGAACTGGGATTTGATGCAGCGCAATGACGCCCCCAGCCAAGCCCAGGCGTTGGTGCAAAACGACATCCTGCAATTGCGTGTCGTCGCACTCGATCGCAAAGGCCAACGTGGCGAATCACGTGTCGTCGAGGTGTTGATCGTCGATGAGGGTTTTTCGCAATCAAGGCAAGACCATTTGGATGTGCTGCATGACATCGTTGGCGACACGGTGGGTTGGCTCTCCGATGCACAAACGTTGATCGCTGGATTGCGTAAGTTTGCCTCCGAAACGGAGTCCAATGATCTCCCAAAAGCAACGCGGGAGTCACTGCGTGATAGCGCCGTCACATTGGGCGAAGAAAAAGATCAATTGCTTGAACGAATCAAAGCCGGGCTTCCCCAGAGCCAAAATCCCGTTGAAGCGACATGCCTTGAACGCGTCGGACTCTGCGTCATTGATTTGCAATCCAAGATCGACGGTGCGGTTGCGAGCTTCACCGAAGCCTCCCCCACGCCCGATGACGCGCCCGATGACACAGCCAATCGGGCGCGTCGTGAGCAGTTGAGCCAAATCGATAAACAACTCGGCAACGCCGACACCCAATGTTCACGGGTCGATGAGTTTGCTCGCTCATTACTCGCTCATCATAGCAATGTGGGTGTGTTGACCGACGCGGTAGCCCTGCTACGAAGTGTGAACCCAATCGCCGAGGAAGGCTCGTCGGTTGCGATTGAACTGTACAAGCGTTATGTCAACGTCGCCATCGCCCGCATGAAGACGATTGACGCGTTGATCGATCGTCATCAAACACTAATGCCCGAAGCTCATCGCAAGCACCTCGGCAACTGGGATGATTTCTCCAGCCTGTGGCAAATTCGCTTGGGCAATACGATCGAAGATCCGCCGGGCAAGGACAACTTGCGGGCGTTGATGCGACAATACGCTGACGAGTTGCGAAGCCGAGTGCAAAGCAACATCGTGGACCAGCGTCTCGGCGGTCAACTGAATCGACTGCTCCGAGAACTGGACGATCGGCGGCAAGCGGCTGAGGAGCAACTCCGCAGCGCGAACCAGGATGGACGCACCGCGAACAAGCTAAGTCAAGAGCTTGAATCGATTGACGATGCCAATCAAGCGATTGCGACGACACGCCAATGGAAAGAGAAACAATCCGCGTACGAATTCACGGTGGCTGACGTACTCTCGCGTCTCGGTCAAGAGGAAGCTCTGCATCGCACGCGGCCGATCGTAGACCTCCGGTATGCCGCAGATATAACGTTGTTTCGCCGCGCGGTCGAGAACGTCACTTCCGATGGTTACGTTGACTACAAAGAGGAACCGATCGGCGAGGTCCACGAGAAACTGGCGGCCGCATTCGCGCTGATTCATGCTGCTCATGAGGTGCCGCTTCTGCGAACCGAACTCGAGTCGCTGCGATTGGCAGAAAACCGGCTTGAGTTCTATGCCGAAGCGAGAATTGAATCTCCGTTGTGGATCGAACGCTTTGTATCCGGGCTGGACACCGCAACCAAACGTCTGAGGGCCGCCGGGGTCCCTTCCTCCATCGCCAATGACCTCGGTCGCTGTGCCACCAGCGATTCCATTCGTCAAGCCAGCGAGCGAATCCGTCAACGTCGCTGGGACGAAAAAGCGATCGTATCCACCTCCGTATGGCTACGTTCGGCGCTGGTGGAACTCGACGCGGCGATTGAACCTCTGACTCCCCTTGTCGAGGAAGCACGCAACGTCATCCTCCGCTACGTGCCAACGATCACGGAACAAGCACACCAAGCGGCGGAGAAAGCTGCTGCGGCGGAACAGCGAATCAAACAACGAGAGAATGCATCGCCGGAGACCACCGAAACGTTAGCCGAACAGCAACAAGACGCTGAACAAGCGGCATCCGACACCCTCCAGGCATTGGCCGATCGTGCCAATAACGTCGACCTTACCAACGCACAGGAACGTGCACTCGCTCGCGACGCAGATGCGGCGTCGGCACAGATAGCGGATGCGTTAAAACGAGCTCAACAACAAATGGACACCGCCGCGAGCGCGGCTGCCGAAGCCGCTCGCAGCGAACGGCTCGATCAGACAGCCCAAGCGCTCGCGGACTTAAAGGATGCCCTTCAGCAGACGGCGGAACATTTCGAGCGTGCGGACGAACGCGCGGATGTGACCGCATCACGGGAACAATTGCGTGCCGCAGAACGAGAGCTCCAAATCGCAGAGGAGTTACAGCGACAGTTCGAGCAAGCCGAATCATTAGCGAACGCCGCAAACCAATCGCC
Source organism: Novipirellula galeiformis (assembly GCF_007860095.1). Taxonomy (NCBI): domain Bacteria; kingdom Pseudomonadati; phylum Planctomycetota; class Planctomycetia; order Pirellulales; family Pirellulaceae; genus Novipirellula; species Novipirellula galeiformis. Next base: position 704,811 of record NZ_SJPT01000002.1, read on the forward strand.
CCAGGAACTGATGCGCCAGCTCGAGCGGGAGCTCAAGCGAAACGCACTGATGCAGCAAGAACTTTCAGAGATCGCGACCAATGCCGCCCAATCCGCCGCCGCCACTCTCCAGCAAGCGGCCCAGTCGGAACGTCAAATCAACAAAAGCTTGGAACGTTCCGACCCCAAGATCCAAGAGCAAAAGAAGCTGATGCAGCAGGAGATGTCCGCGATCGCTGACAAAATTGATTCGGTGCGTAATTCCCTTTTGAACCCGAGCGAGCGAGCTGCAAACTTGGGCAAACAACCGCAACTGCGAAAGGAAGTCGCACAATTACAAAAGGATCTGGAGACCGCAGCTCGAACGGCCCGTGAGCCATCGTATGGGGATCCCTTGATGTCCGACCTCCATCAATCCAGCAAGCAAGCGTCCCAGGCGATTGAGTCATCAAAACAAGCAATCGAACAGGCAGAAAAACTAGCCAAAACCGCGGCAGCCGAAGTGTTCAGTGACAACAAGCAACAACTGCAGAATCTGCAACGGCAAGCCAGCCAACTACAAAAAGAGTCTCGGGATCGCCGTGCCCAAGATGCCAGCCGACTACGCGGGCAATGGGACAAAGCCGAGAACGAGGCGAAAGCGAGGGGGCGTGAGGCAATGCAACAAAAACGTGAGGCAGAGAGACTACAAAGCAATGCCCAGAAGGAGCTCGCTAAGAACAAAGACAATGCCGGACAACAGCAACAGCTCGCCCGAGCCGAGGAACGGATCGCGATGGCAAAATCGGCAGTGGACGCGGCCGCCCAATCCGAAGCGGTTGCAAAGCAGCGGAAACAACAAGCCGAGGCTAACAAGAATGAGATCAACCGCGAGAAGAGTGAGTCCCTTGATCAAGCCAACCCGGCCGCGCAAGCGGCCGAACGAATGACTGCACAAGCCAAGGAACAACTGAATCACATCGAACAACAACTCAAGGGCATGGCGGAGCAATCCGCAACGATGGAGGCATTGAACGCCTCGACCGAGGCAACCCAGAGCGCCGAGCGAACCCAAGCTGAGATCACCAAGCAAACCGAAAGTGCCGCTGAGCAATTGGAACGCGCCGCACGCCACGAAGAACGCCTTGGTAAACATGCCGCCGCTCAAGCGTTAAAGCAAGCGGCCGATTCGGTAGATAAAAATGCGGTGGCGAGCGCTGCCGAGGCGCACCAAGTCGTAGAGGCCGCCAGCACTGAAAAGGCAAAATCCGCCGTAGCCAACCAAAAGGTGGCCGAAGCGTCCGCGCGGATCCAAGCAGAGGCAGAGCGGATTTCAGGTGTGATCAACCAAACCTCGCCCCTCGCATCGCCCGATAGCGAACCCATCACTGATTCGCCTTCGGCAACGCCATCGGGGCAACCCTCTTCGCCTGCGTCAGCGGCACCGGCGGCCAATTCGCCAGAAGCCCGAGCGCGGCAATTGGCGCAAACACTTGACGAACTCGATCAAGGGATGGCGGAAAACGCGGAGTCAAGCAAGAACGCCGGACCAAGTCAATCCGGAGAAGAACAATCCGCGGAGGGTCAAGCATCCGAGCAGGGCGTCTCGTCGGAGTCGGCCCAAGCGGCCAGCGATTCGAAATCCGGTCCAGGCCAATCTCCATCGGCGGGCGAGATGTCGCCCACCGTGAAGGCAGCAATGCAGCAACAAGCACAAAACATGGCCAAGCAGCGACAAAGCCAAGTCAACGCGGCTCAGCAAGGCCACAAACCAAATCCAAGTGAATCGATGCCCAGTTCATCCCCCAATAGCGAGAGCGTTGCGTCGTCCAACGGAATCGCCGATAGCGAGTCGATCGATACGAAGAACCAAGACCGAACCGGTTCGTCATGGGGACAACTTCGTCAACGACGTACCGACGACGCCAACGAACCGGAAACCAGTTTAGGGGCCCCCGAGTACCAACAGCAAATCGAAGCCTATTTTCAAGCTGTCGCCCGCCGAGCTGCAGAAAAGGCATCGACGCCCGAGCGATAAACGATAAACGAGAGATTCCGCCCGCATCGCCTCCGCGACACACCCCCTTTGTTCCATTCGTTACCTCTGTCCTCTCAATAATCCAACGCGTGCGATTACAGTGGCTGTGATCGCAGCGGAAACGAACTCCCTAACGACCGATGACATCATTCTCACTCAACCGTCGCAGGCTGCTTCAAAACGCGATCGCAGCTGCATGCCTGCCCATCATCAGCCATCGTCTGGGCGAGCGGAACTGCATTGCCGACGAACCGCTTAGCACCCTCTACATACCTGACGACATCGATCGCGCCGTCAAAAAGGGGGTTCAATACCTTGCCGACACGCAACGAGATACAGGGGCTCTCGCCGATCGCAATCATCACGTCACCATGACGTCGCTTGCGATCATGGCCATGGCATCGATTGGAACGCAACCGGGCGACGAGTCTGAATGGGGGCAAGTGATGCAGCGTGCGATCGACTTTGTGTTGACGCCTAAGCATCAAGACGACACAGGTTACTTCGGCAAATCCGATGGCTCCCGAATGTACGGCCATGGAATCATCACCCTGATGCTCACCGAAGTGCTCGGCATGGGAGCATCGATCGACCAAAACACTCGCATCCACAAAGCTTTAGTGCCCGCACTCAAGCTGATTTTGGCCGCACAGAAAGTGAGCAAGCCGCAAACGCATCAAGGAGGATGGCGTTACGAGCCGCGCAGTACGGACTCGGATCTTAGCGCATCGGTTTGGCAATTGATGGCGTTGCGTTCGGCAAAAAACGATGGAGTCGATGTCCCGGGCGAAGCAATCGACCAGGCGGTGAAGTACTTAGAAGCCTCCTACACCTCACCACGCCGATCGCGACGTGGCACAGGCGAAGTCAGTGGTTTTAGCTACACTCCGGGCACCCACCAAGCGACATTCACGATGACCTCGGCCGGCTTGCTGGCGATGCAGGTTTGTGGTTTGTACGATTCTCCGATGGTTGCGGGGGCGGCGGAGTGGTTGATGCAGAACCCACCGCAAGTCAACGAACGCTATTTCTTTTACGGGATCTACTACTACGCCCAAGGGATGCACCAAGTCGGTGGCAAGCACGCGGAGACGGCCGCCGGTTTGGTCCCAAAGTTGTTGCTCGACACTCAACATCAGGACGGTTTCTGGAAACCCCAGAGGGAAGAGAACAGCTATGGACAGGTTTACGCGACCGCGTTGGCGGTGCTCAGCTTGAGCGTCCGCTATCACTACCTGCCGATCTACCAACGCTAGAGATGCGACGTCGTACGACGCTCATGTTGGTTTGATACAACCGCCGGTTCATGCATGGTTGGTGGCGTCTCAACCAGCGTGATCCGCTGCCCTCACACGTTGCGGCGTTCGATGCGTTTCAAGGATGAAACAAGCTTGTGCGGGCAGCACGCGTCCCCGGCCAAAGGACGCTGTTCCTCGCCGTTGTCTCTCGCTCGGCTAACTCGTTTCGATCAAGCGTTTCGCTCAATTCACGCCCGTTTCCACCGTCAACGAATCCGATAGCGTGCGTGGTCCGGTGGGCGGATTGCCACGATAGGGGTCAGCGTTCACGGCGAAACGGAACGCTTGAGGTCGCATGTTTTGTTGGCCACGCAAGCTGTTCAACACGCTGCTTGCAGTATTCCCTGGATTGGCCAGGATCGCCATTTTCCGCTGCTGGAAGTACGCATTCGAATTTTGCGAAACCGTATTCAGAAACGCATCCCAATCGGAATCCTTGTTGATTCGTTGACACAAGTTATAGGTGAACCAACCTCCAAGACTTGACGTGAACCAGCTGAACTCATCACGGGAACTCGCGCTGATGTCGATTTCGCCACGATTGAACAACAGAAGTCTTTCTAGCGGCGTAAAGTCGTTGATCCGCGTCTGAGTCATCCGCTGTTCCAACACGCTACGTGGCCGAGCGATGGATTGGACATTGCATGTGTCGGTGATCAACGTGGTCAGCCGTGTTCCTTTGCGACGCAACCGATCCCATAGTTCGTGGCGCATCAGATCTCCGCTGGGGATTTGAAAGAAATGACCTTGCGATGGATCATTGAACCCGGCTCGCGCGGGATCATAGGCGCCGTGTCCCAAGTAGTAACAAAAGAGCGTGTCGTTGGGCGAGGTTTGGATGGAGTTGACCGCACGAATGATCGCGGTTGCATTACACTCCGGTCCAGTGATCTCTCGGAAGCTGCCAACAAACTCGGGTGCAATGGCGGTCTGAATCTGGGTGGACAATGCGTCGACGCTTCGTGAAATCGCCTCGCCGATACTTTGATCTTCAGTCAAGCCGCAAATCAAAACATGAATCTTTCGGTCCCCGTTCGTGAGGGGAACACCCGAATTGACCAACACGGCTTGGGCGCGAAGGGGAACGAGTCGACCGGTGTTGATGTCACGCAGCGTCAGGTTGACGAAGCCTCCTGTCGCTCGGGCCTGCTCCATCAGTTGGAAGAATTGGGGGAAGCTTTGAACGGGAACGCCATTGAGCGAAGTCAGCACGTCACCCACTTCCGCCCATGTGATTGCACCATCGCGGTTGGTTAGTTTTGTCAGCGGGCCATTGGGCGTGATTTGATCAATGCGAATTCCACCGGGAACCTCCATGCCGCGGAATTGCAGGCGATACACCATCGCGTCGTCCAGATTGGGCCGATTGGCGATGTGAACGAGGTCCCCTTGGGCGCTCCAATGAATCCGTCGGCCCGAATTGACATCCATGATGGTGAGCATCACACGCCCTTGATTCGGTTTGGATCGATCCATTGCTCGATAGTAGTCATCCATCGAATTCAACGGGACACCATCGACGGCGGTGATCACATCTCCGACCTCCAAAATGCCTCGTCGGTTGGAACCGTCGGTACGCGTGATCCGTGTTGCCGGTCCATTGGGAGTGACCGAATCCACCACGAGCCCGAGTCCAGGTTGGGCGTGAGCCATAAATCCTAGACGGTAAGTCTCGGAGACGATCCGGGTGCCCGGCGCCGTGTCATCGAACTGCGCTGTATCGACTTGCACCGCTTGCGGTTGAGCCCGAACGTCACTTGGCCAGACGAGCGCGGCTAGGACTAACATCCACAGGTAACGAGAGCGGTTCATGGCAAACGACCTCTACAATCCGGATGGGGGGGGTGGTGTTTGTGTTATATCTCCTGAAAATTTTCCAGTCAAACGATTCGTTCGGACGGATGCCAGGCAGTCAACAACCGCGTTGCTGGCAAAACGATACGCATCCTGCACTACGAAACGCCGTCACGACTGCGGCGAAAGCCGACGCAAAGAATGTTGGTCAACGCAGAAGCCCTTTCGAGATGGGGGCCCCTGCGAAAGGCCCGTCTCTTGGCGTCCTTCCCGTTGGGCCCGTCCCGTGGGGCCCGTCTCGTGGAGCCCTTCCCGTGGAGCCCGTCCCGATGGTCGGGGGATTGCCCCTTCGTATCGGTCACCAAGATTGCGTTATAAACGGTTCGGAGAGCGGTTGGCGGTGATTGAACGGGGGGTGCCGATCGTTGTTTTGCGATGGGGTGATGCGATGATCCACAACTTGATGACGACTGCAGCCCCCTCTATGCTCAGCGTTTTAAATTTGGATTAAGGGCACACGCGGTTAGGGAATCGAGATCATGCGAAGGGCAATTTTATGGATCGTTGGCGTTTTAGTGACGGTCCCCACGGTGCTGCAATCGGCCGAACGCCCAAATGTTTTGCTGATCGTCTCGGATGACCAGGGTTACAACGACCTTGGTGAACTCGGCAACGGCATCTTGACTCCGAATCTCGACCGCTTGGCCAAGGAGGGAACACGGCTCACCAACTTTTATGTCGCGTGGCCGGCCTGCACGCCGTCCCGAGCGAGTTTGTTGACGGGACGGTATCCGCAGCGGAACGGGGTTTACGACATGATCCGCAACGAGGCTCCGGATTACGGTCACCGCTATTCCGCCGAAGAATATGCCGTCTCGTTTGAGCGTGTCGGCGGAATGGACGAACGTGAAGTGATTATTCCGGAAGTGCTGAGGTCGGCGGGCTACAAGAACGGGATCTTTGGGAAGTGGGATCTCGGAACGTTGAAGCGATACATGCCCACGTCACGTGGCTTCGATGACTTCTATGGTTTTACCAATACGGGAATCGACTACTTCACGCACGAGCGATACGGGGTGCCGTCGATGGTTCGCAATCTGTCGCCCAGCGAAGCGGACAAGGGAACGTACTGTACCTATTTGTTCGAGCGTGAGGCACTGCGGTTTCTGGGCGAACATGCCTCGCAGGATCCGTTCTTTTTATACGTGCCGTTCAATGCACCGCACAACTCATCGGCCCTCGAGCCGGAAATTCGCTCGTCAGTCCAGGCACCTGAGAAGTTCAAGCAGATGTACCCGCCTGTGAAAGCGGAAACAAGAGTCACAAACAAGTATCGGTACGGGACACCGGCTACCGTGGCCACCGCGGAATCGCGACGTCGGGACTACCGCGCCGCGGTGACGTGCATGGACGCATCGATCGGCAAGTTCATCGATACATTGGAACGCAAGCAGATTCTTGACAACACGATCGTCATCTTCTTTTCGGATAACGGTGGCAGCGGTGGAGCCGACAACGCCCCCTTGCGAGGACGCAAGGGGCAAACATGGGAGGGCGGTATTCGCGTGCCCTGCATCGTACGTTGGCCTGACGGCGGTGTGAAAGCGGGCCACGTCAGTGATCAATTTCTCTCAAGCCTAGAACTGTTGCCGAGTCTCGCCGCGGCGGCCGACACGCCGCTGCCAACGGGCGTCGTCTTGGACGGCTACGATTGGTGGCCTACGCTGCGGGGCGAAGCGTCGTCACCAAGAACCGAAATGTTTTGGAAGCGTCGAGATCTGATCGGAGCACGCGTTGGCAAATGGAAGTGGGTCAAGATGGGCGACGCGGGAGGTCTCTTCGATCTGGAATCCGACATCGCTGAGAAAAAGGATCACTCCAAATCGCATCCTGAAATACTCGCCATGCTGAAAGCACGCTACGCAGACTGGATCAAGGAAATGGAATCCGCGGAGCCACGCGGCCCGTTTCGTGATTTCTAGAGCATCTTCCGTTTTGGCGTAGCGGAGGGGCCAGCCGATGGCATTGGGCGAGGTTCACATTCCGTTGACTTGTGCAGCTGGATCGTACTCCGCGATACTCTTTTTCACTCGGCTGGATTCATCTTGGCTGACGATGATCTCCGAAAGGTAGATCGAAGCTCGCCGAGCGGGCTGAAAATCTTGAACGAGCAATGTTTTTTCAGGGAGTTGAACGACCACACCTGTCAATTGGATGGGGTAGCTGACGATGCCATCTCCGTCAAAACGCCATTGGCTGTTCGCGGGCCAAGGATAAATCCCGCCGGGGTATTGCCCGGGCAGTGGAATGCCGAGATATCGCCAGCCATCAAAGTTGATCCGGCTGAGGCCAAAGAGGTCGTTGGTGTTCCAGTCAGCGTGCTGGTCGGGGTTATACGAATCGAGCATCTCCGGCGGTAGCCAGTCCGCCAACCAACGGTTGCCGCTTTTACCGGGCGCCCCAATCGAGCTCCAACGCTGACCTTTGGCGTCCTCGAAGCGGAAGATAATACGCCCCCAACCGGAGTTGCCATTGACCCAGATGCCGAGCTCCGACGGTTGCCCTTGAAGTGGGATTGGTTTGTTCGCGATCAGCTCCGCATACATCGGCATCGTCGCCTTGCCTCCCTCGATTGATTGGGGAGTGACCTTGATCACATTGTCTCGCCCTTCAAACGTCGGCAGATGTTGAAACTTAAAATCCCCCTTACGGCGAGGTTCCATCGGGTTATAAGCTTCCAATTCGGGGCTGCGTTGATCGCTCACCGTCCAGCTATCCAGAGCATTCATTGGCGAAACAACCGCAGTCGTTCCGCGAGGAGTGGACGCGTAAACCGGCGTGCCGGGCTCGACGCTGCGGATAGTGACGTCACGATCGATCCGCAGGTAGGCCGGCTCGCCAGTGACGGTGATGGTGGCTTTGTTGTCAGTCAGAGGAAGCGAGGTTTCCACCGCTTGCCCATTGATGTAGGCGACGTTGGCGGTGTGATTGAAGGTGAACGTGACGGGGCGTTGACCGTGAATGGTCCAGAGGGCGATCACGCGTTTGCCATCCTTGCGATCAAAAGCGAGGGCATACAGGCTGTCGCTACCCATGTCGAGTTTGTGATCAAAGGTGGCGCCGTCGAGCATCCAGGTGAGTGTCCCCAGTGCAACAGCGGCCGGCTTGGGGTTCACCTCGGGCCACTTGTGCATGATTCCACTGGCGCCCCAGTTACTGAAGTAGTAGCTGTTGGCCATGTCGGTGATCGAGCCGACCCGCAATTGAGGCATCCCCCAACTCATGCCGTGAAGAAGATGGCGTGCGAAGTATGCCGCTTGCGTTTCCAGACTAAGGTTTCCCGGGTTCGTCGAGGGATAATCGATCTCATAACACTGCGCAATTCCTTTTTCGGGATAGCCATAGTGGTCGAGCAATTGGCGATCCATCCAAACGCTAGCGTTGTTGGCGACGATGTCCGGTGGTTGGACTTCCGGAGCCCGGCCGAATACGCCCGCTTCGTTGCCTGCGTTGTCGAATAGTTCTCGAGGGAACCCACGACGCAGGAATTCTTCGCGCAGTGGGATCGGGCCGTTGCCGATGTTGATCGTCACCGTTGGATCATGCGCCCGCATCCGCTTTGCCGACTCCACAGCCAATTCATACATTGCATCCCAGCGTTTGCGTTCTTCCTCATTCAATTTGTAGGGTTCACGATCGGTGAATAGGTCTGGCACACGGGTAACGTGGCCGGCCGAGATCGAGTCTTCGTGAAAGATCAACAAATTCTTGAGCAGGTCCGGGTGCTGGCCGCGCAGCGTTTCGTACTTGGGAATCAGTTCTTCGACTTTGCCACTGCTACGGACCGAGTATTCATTGCCTTTGACGACGCCGTATTGTTGGCGTTTTTCGTGAGGGTAATGGAACATGCCGTAACGAATCCCCAGTTTCTGATACACGGGTCCGGTGAAATCAGGGTCGTCGGCGGTGAGGTGACCGCCACAGAAATCCCAAACACCAACCGGGGATTCATTGTGGTAGGGGCGTTTCACATCGGGCAGTACGGCGAAGCTGGATTGACGCTCGAGTAAACGATTGCCTGACGCGTCAAGCAACTCGATGACGATGTCGTAGTAGCCGCGAATGGTTGCCGGGACCGCTACCGCGACGTGTTTGCTTTGGCCGGCGTCGACCGAACCGGAACGACGAACGTTGATGGTTTCGCCGTTGACGTAGGTGCCGGTGGCGTTCAGCGTGAAGGGTTGGGCATCGGGAGAGATGTTTGTTAGCGCGACATCGAACGTGGGCGTTTGGGATTCCACAAACAGGTGGCCGTTCTGCTTGCTGGTGACTCGCATCTGCAGCGGACTGCGTTCGAAGGTAATCGCCGCGATGCGTACGCCGCTCGGCGGTCCCTGGGGACGCCAACGGAATCGGTTTGCGTCGGGGGTGCGACGCGCCAACCGAATCTCCTTGGTGATCTCAACATCCATCACGACATCGAGAATGTCTTGTGCGAACGCTTTCGACATGTCCACGCGAACGCTTCGCATCGGAGTGTCGTCGTGTCCGTCACGCGGGATCGGGGCGGGAAAATCGTAGCGGACGGCCTGGCCACGGTAGCCGCTGTTGTATCGGCCCGCACGCAGCGTCAGAGTGTTGGAGGTGTTGGGATTGGCGTCAGCCGAAGCTAGCACGTAAGCGGCGGTGTAGTCGGCCACCGGGATCTGGATCATCGGCATTCGCTCATCGCCCAAGAAATACTGGCCCGAGTCGTAACGCTCGTAGTAGCTGCTAGGATTTCGTTTGCCATCGATCCAGTCGGCGTGCTTCAGATCGAGCAGCGAATACCCTTGGTTGGCCAATTCGTAGGGAATCGTTCCGCGTGCGTCGGGAGTGATCGGTGACTGGACCGCCGTGTTCACAGCGGCGGAGAGATCAACGGTGTGGTACCGCCAACTCTCTGTATCAACAAGTGGATGCGTGGCAATGGTGGCGATCGTATCGCCCGCGTCGGCGAGCAACTGCACTGCGATGTCGCCAGCTTGGTTGTCGACGGACGTTTGCCCAATGATTTTGCCTTGCAGGTAGAAACGCAACGAATTCGCTTCGAAAGCAATACGGCACGGGAGCCTTTGGTCACGCCAAGAGCGAGGGGCGATGCCATCCTCTCCAGCGCGGGTGATCGCAATCTGATTGCGTTGCTCAGGCCAATAGGTCAGCCGTGTGCTGGCACTCTTGCTCCATTTTCCATCGCTCCATGTGGCAGCGGTGGTGGAAAGGATTCTCCCATCGGCGTCACGAACGATGGTTACCTTGAGCAGGTTGACCGGCGTGCCGACGTCTTGATGTCGACGCGTCAAAAGGAACTGTAGTGGTTTACCCTGGGAAGCCAATTTCAGGGTCAGGTCGAGCGTTTGTTGTTTGGAGGTTGATAGGTGATAGTCCCATTGCTTGCTGGAGCGGGTGGCTTGCCACACCGGTTGGTTGCCCTCAGCAGGTCGCGCCACAGTGGTTGTCGAACAAAGAAACAGCGCTGCCAGTGTTAGGGCACACGTCGTTCTCATACCAAGCAATCGATATTGGAACCGAAAGGAAACCATGAGCGACCTTCTAGGGGCGGGGGCATCGGCGCGAGTGCACGGGGCGAGTGCATTGGGCGAGTGCATTGGCGCGAGTGCATCGGCGCGAGTGCATCGGGAGCGGGGGATTCGTCCATTGTAATGGTGTGACGGCGCGTGATGGGCTTCACGCGAGAAAAACTGGATTCAAGTCGGATCCAATTTCGGGACGGCGGTCGTTTCCACCGCTTGGTGCGACGAGTGCGCCACCATTCGCCTCGCCATGCCTATCGAAAGCCGTCCGCACTCACAAAACGAGCTGGATCGGAAAGCAACGTCGCGGCACGATCATCGAGACCGTCGCTGGCCCACGGCAACGTCGTCGGTTTAGAAACGATATGAAAACTTGAATCTAAACCGACATCCCCATCGTTGCTGATGACGGGTAACACGCTCGGACGAGGGAAATCGTCACGCGTTCGCTGGGTTCAAACCATCTTCACCGATCCGATCACGCGAGCGAGTCAGCTCTGAACAGCATTACATCGCAAATTTGCCGATCGTCGGTTTACATAAACGCGAGAAATCGCGGTAGCTCATTTGCATCAGCTCGCTGTGATTCCCTGCGTTGAACGCGATCTGATCGTCTTCGCACAACTCTTCGCCAACGTAAACGTCCATCCCGTAGAGATTGCCAAAGGGCGGCATCGCTCCCAGATCACAATCGGGGAACAGATCACGAAACTCATCTTCGTCGGCAAGCGTCACTGTTTTGGCCCCCGCGAGCTTAGCGAGTCGTTGCAGATCAACATCGTGGGATGCAGGAACGACGGCCATCGCCATTTTTCCGTTGAGCCGGACCATCACCGTTTTGGCCATGTCGTGCTGCGGGACGTGGGCGGCGACCGCGGTAGCAATGGCCGACGTCGCCGGCCGATGAGAAATCATTTCATAGTGGACATTTTGATCGTCCAAAAACTGTTTCAATTTTTGCGCGGGCATGATTATCTCCTCGAGATTGAGTGAATCAACCGTTGCTGCGATGTCGTTGCGACAAGGCGGCGTTGGATGATGGAAATGCAACAAAGACAACGGTTAAACGTACGACCGAAGGTTAGGACTCCTACACGGACGTGCATGCAAATTGGGAAAAGAGCTTCTTGCCATTCCAAGTGAATCCAGGATGGCGGTTCAGCTAATTTTACGCTTCACGCCACAGAGGTCACCGATTGCGTAACGGCTCGTTGCCTTCAAGTCCGCCACTGCGGACACTTTCCATCCCATGCGGAAGTACCGGTCCGGCGAAACCGAGTGAGCGATGACCGATCATTCCAGTTGCGACAGCATCCGCATCCAAGTGGTCCGTAAGGTGCGCGCCGGGTTTGCAGTAAGATTCCGTAAAGGGCGACACCCACCACCATCGACTGCTTCGCAAAACGTCGCCAGCAACGAAGTGAGGCATGGCCCTGGCTCGCTGTAAATGCCGTTTTGTTGGTTTCAGCTAATGGTGGGTCGAGTTCCCCAAACCGCTCCAGACAATTTTCATCGCGGACTTAGGCACTTGGTTCACGTTATGCCGGAGTCCTTGTTTTCAGTAACCGAGTCGCGAGGTGTAGGGTTGCACGAGAAAAGGTTGCGACCATCCCACCCTCGGCAACCGTGGATGAGCCCCGGAGAATCACTGCAGTAGGCAAACAAGTTGGTTCGGCACATCAAGTTTCACCGCATACGTTTGGCCCACCGAGGTCGCGGAACCCTCGGCCGGCCCCTCGCCCGGTCCGCTTCAACATTTGGAAGATCGGCCCAGAAATTGCACTCACCGCTTTGCCAACTCACGTGATTGATACTGAATCCCACACCCAAGGAAACAGCGTGCAATCACAAAACGACGATATACCCTATCGTCGAGACAAGGCGTACTGTTGCGACGTTCCGTGCGAGTGATATCTCAAGCGGACGTCGCCCACGAACCACAACTTTGCAGAAAATGGTTTCACCAGGGGGGAATATCATGTCACGTTTAGTTGGGATTGGCTTTGCTTTTTTCGACGTGGTCGCGTCCGTTGCTTCGTTATTTAGCACTCCGGGATCGCTGCTGATCTTAATGCTCTCGGTAATCTCGTCGTTCGCTCTAGCATTAATGTCAGCAACCGTGCGAGCCGTATTATGGCCAAGCTATTTCTGGGGCGAATCGCAATAAGCCCTAGGTTGGCTCGCCAACGAGACGTTAACTGATTCCGCTGACATCCATTGCCGCCCGATCGCCCCAACGGACTTTCGCTAGCTTTGTGTCAGTGGACTCGTGGGCCTACACCAAGCACCAATGGATCCATCATTGCGATACTTGGCACGGCATGCTGAGCTGTTTTGATGTACTCACCAGACACGCGTTGATTCCGAGATGACGGTTCGCTCACCACGCATTTCGTCTGTGCTGCAGTCAAATTACAGGACCGTTAATCGATCCCAAAACTCGCAACCGACTGCTTAACACACACGAAATGTTCGACATGCGCGTTGTGTTCCGATCCTCACCCACCGCAGCCGAAAGATTCCGTAAACCAATTGCATGGCATTGACGCTGCAAAGCGAGCTGACGCGATCGCGTTTCCGGCAATGCTGAATCTAAGATCATCGGGACGGGCTTGCGTGAGAGAAAAGTGTGACGGCGACGGATTTCGCAACCCACTCACAATGCATCCCAAGTGCTGCGGATGATTGCACATCCACCACGTTGGTTGATCTCCGCGCCATCGTAAGCACTAACCGAGTCCGATGCGAAGCGGGCTCCGAAATTGCGAGACTTCGGGACGAGCCGGCACACTTTCCGTGCCCCCAAAAAGTGAATGCAGGAGGCGGGACGTTTGGCACGCAAGCTGCATGCCACCTAGCTCATGGATCGCATTGGTCACTTGGTGTGACAAGGTGATGCAGTCGAACGGGGCAATGAAGTGATCGGAGTGACCGTCACGTTTCGCTTCGTGCCCCTAAGATTTTGTGCCTCTAAGATCTAGCACGGTTACAAGATGGGACCTAGGTTCATGATCGTCAAAGCACTCATTGTCTGTTGTAGTTTGTTCGTGTTAGGTACCGATGCCATTTGGGCTCAGGACATCATTGTTTATCGGACCACGACGTCGGTGCCTATCGCGGCGGGAGCCCCGGATCCGATCGTGGTTGCGCGGCCAGTCATGCCGTCGGTTGTGCCACTTAACACGGCGCCACGCCCTGTCGTGAGCTACCGGCCCGTCGTGAGCTATCGGCCTGTTATGAGCTACCGCCCCGTCAACGTTCAAACTCCTGTGATTGCCTACCGTCCCCTCGTAGATGGCACTCCCTATCCTCAACCAGTCGTGTCCTATTCGCCGGTTGTGCCTGGAGCGAATCAAGGAACGATCGCTGTTCCCACGGTCTCGCAGTGGAACGCACCCCAGGTGATTAATCCCCCCGTGATCGTTCGTCCCAAGGTTTACATACCAGGGCGACCCATCCGCAATTTCATTCAAGCGATCACGCCATGAGCCAAAGAATCCAGGGTGCCAACGGAGTTTGGCCAAACGCACCTGCTAGCTGCCACCGTGTCGCAGCCAACGAGTGGAGGCGAACGACACGAGCATGATTCGTTTTCATCCCACAACTCGCCCCCACTGCGTAAGTCTCATTTGCTCCTACAAGCGTGAGTCTCCAGGTGGTGCGATGCAGAAGCCCATCGTTTGATTTTGTTTTCCTGTTCCATTCTTCATTCCATCGCACGAGGGACTGACAATGAAGACCTTTTCCATCGTCGTTTCCACGATTCTCTTCCAGCTCGCATTACCGGGGGCCATTCTGGTCGGCGACGAACCCGGTCAACTCGACCGCGACTCCGATGCGTCCCCAAGAATCGCCAGCGTGAGCCACCTCACCGTCGACCATCTGAGGAAATTGAACGGAGAGGTCCAGGAATACGAACGGTTGAGGGCGGTCTTAGAGTTAGCCGATGCAAGCTACCAATTTGTTTGCAACGACATTCGAGATTACACATGCACCGTCGTGGTGCGGGAACGCGTTAAGGGACGTCTTCAGTCGCCAAGGTACTTGGATGCCAAGGTGCGACATCAAAGAATTGAGAATGGGAAAATCGTGACACCCTTAAGCATTTACGTCAAATTCAAGGCACCCGAAGAAGTGAAACAGCGTGAAGTGCTGTATGTGGATGGCCAAAACGATGGGAAACTACTCGTTCGCAATGGAGGGGCGCGGTTGGCGTTTTTGGTCTTGTCACTCGATCCCACGGGCCGGATCGCAATGCACGATAGTTTGTATCCAATCACCGAACTTGGAATCAAACGCCTGATCCAGCGTATTGCCGACGTTGGGAAAAGAGAGTTGGTATATAACGAACACACCGTAACGCTGCGGGACGATGTCAAGCTACACGATCGTGTTTGTACTCGAATCGACTTGACCCATCCCAAA
Organism: Novipirellula galeiformis; assembly: GCF_007860095.1. Classification (NCBI taxonomy): domain Bacteria; kingdom Pseudomonadati; phylum Planctomycetota; class Planctomycetia; order Pirellulales; family Pirellulaceae; genus Novipirellula; species Novipirellula galeiformis. The sequence goes on from NZ_SJPT01000002.1 coordinate 719,897, forward strand.
CGCCGCGACCATTTCGAGTCTCATCTCGCCCGAATCTATGTTGACAATGAGCTGAAGATTCCGATTCGCTATGAGTCGTATGATTGGCCGGCCGAAGGAAGCGATGATCCTGTGCTGCTGGCTGAATATACTTACCTCGACCTGAAGCTTAACGTGGGACTGACAGACGCCGATTTCGACAAAACGAACCCCGCCTATCAATTTCGCTGATCAACTGCTTGGCCAATCCGTTCCTGAATTCCCTTTCCCGCTTGCCGAACTAAGGCAACGAGGTAATGCCGGTGAGCGTTGATGGATGAGTCACGCACCACGACAATCACGCCTCCGTGGGATCGCCAAGCAAACCCCCGCGGTCTAAACGTCTTGCAACCGACTGAGCGTCAAATTCCGATCCTTGTCTCTGCGAGATTGTGTTCGGTTGCGTCGGAGAAACGGAGGGCGTTAACGGCACGATGATCCCTTCCTGGGTTCGCGGACTCAAGCGACGCAGCGGCCTGCATTCGGCTTGACTTTAGATCCCTCGACCGCGGTTAGGACGCGCCACTTCCGCAACACTGCGTTGCGGTTCGCTGTCAGCAAAAGCATCGGGAAAGCAGGTTCAAATCCTTCCCCTGCTTCGCGTCTTCGCAAGCATCTTCGGCCATGCACCGAGTATTGTTGAACGACATCCCCCCATGCATCCACATGACCGAGAGCGTTCTTGGTGCATTGCGATGTGGAAACGTCGTCGTGGTCGGGCGTGGCGTGTGATCGGACCTCGGTAGCCCGCATCATGCTCACTGCGTTATCATCTTGCTGCCCCCCCAATAACGGCCTCCTTATCGGGCGTTCGATCAACGCGTCATCGAACAAGTGGCCGCATGTTAAGCGTCCGACGACAATCGCTGGAAAGTCGCAACGGAGGAGGAATCCGTCGGTCCAGCGTTAACGTCTGGAGCAGAGCATGAGTCCGAGACTTAGTTAGCTTCCCGCGTGAGGCGGCATAGTGCATACTCTGACGCGTTATTAGTCGCCCCAAAAAGCAACCTTTCGAGTTTCGCCCTATCGTCAAGTCACACTGCGTGAGAACCGATATGGGCCCCCGATCGTGACAACGGCGTATTGTCATGCTTGAGGGTGGAGTGCCGAATGGTCGAGCGACAAAGATTGAAAGCCTATCTGGTTACGGATGCAAATTGATATGGTCACCCCTCCACCACGCCTTCCGATCACGTTTTTTAACCGATATACGGATCAAATCGAACAAGAGGAGATTTACGGCGAATCGTTCTTGCGGTGGACGTATGAAAGTCGGGCCGGTCAGATCGCTCTTGCCTTGGCCGCCAAACGTGTCTGGTTTTCAAAATGGTACGGATGGCGGATGGATCGCCCCGCCAGCCGAGCGAAGGTGTTGCCATTTATTGAAACCTACCGACTCGATCCAAACGAGTTTCTCGATGCTCCCGAGTCATTCCGTAGCTTTAACGAGTTCTTCTATCGCAAACTGAAGCCGTCGGCACGCCCAATCGATGACAACTCCGACTCCATTGTGTTCCCCGCAGACGGGCGTCATTTGGCGATCGCGGATGTCTCACTCGCGGATGGTTTTTGGGTGAAAAGCCAAAAAATGGACCTCGCCCGGCTACTTGGAAGTCGGGAGTTGGCGGACCGATATGCCCGAGGCAGTATGTTGATCTCGCGTCTTTGTCCGGTCGATTACCATCGTTTTCACTTTCCCGTTGCCGGCAAAGCGAAGGAGACAACGATGATCCCGGGATCGCTATCTTCGGTCAATCCGATTGCGTTGCGCAAACGATTGGCGATCCTGTGGGAGAACAAACGGGTGCTGACCGAGATCGATACCGCGGCGTTGGGTACGGTCCAGATGATCGAGGTCGGAGCGGCCTGTGTCGGAGGAATATGGCAAACGTTCGCAGCGGGGGACGTCCCCAAGGGCGGCGACAAAGGATACTTCACTTTTGGCGGATCGATGACGATGGTTTTATTTGAGCCCGGACGAATCCAATTCACACAAGATCTACTGCACCACTCGTCGCAGCAACGCGAACTCTATGCACGCATGGGCGATGTCGCCGGACACCGTGCAAACTAGGGCACACTAAGAATTGATATGGGATGTAGCTCCGGATCCCACCGCCCAATCACCAGCTATCCGGTAGGAGCCGGCTCTACAAGCTGTGCGAAAAGACTCTACCGTCCTAGCTTCGTCGTCGCGATTACGATCTCGCTATTTCAAGGCTCATCCCTTCGTCAAGATATCTTCGAGGACATGACCATGCACATCGGTTAGGCGTCGCTCGAAACCGTTGTAATAATAGGTCAACCGCTCGTGATCGAGGCCCAGCAAATGCAAGATGGTGGCGTGGAGATCGTACACCGTCGAGACGTTTTCGATCGCTCGATAGCCGAATTCATCGGTGGCTCCGTAAGTGAACGGTGCCTTGACTCCCGCGCCCATCATCCATGCGGTGAAGCCTTCGGGGTTGTGGTCGCGCCCGCTGGCCCCCTTTTGAAACGTAGGCATTCGACCAAATTCAGTGACCCACACGACCAGCGTATCCTCGAGCAATCCTCGCTGCTTCATATCTCGCAGTAACGCCGCGCATGGCTGATCCAGCACCGGGCCGTGTTGACTGTATTGCTCGAAGAGATGTTTGTGGCCATCCCAATTGCTGACCCCTTCGCCGCCCGTTTGATAGGCTCCGTTAAAAAGCTGAACAAAACGCACGCCTTGCTCGATCAAACGCCGAGCCAAAATGCAATTCTTGGCAAAATCGGCCTTCAGCGGATTTTTGGTATCGTCAGCTCCATAGGCACGCCAAGTGTGCTTCGTCTCGGTCGTTAAATCGGTCACTTGCGGCACGCTCAATTGCATCCGAGCGGCGAGTTCGTAGCTGGAGATCCGTGCGGCAAGTTCGCTGTCTCCCGGGAACTGCTCGAGATGTCGTTGGTTCATCTGTTCCAAGAATTTACGAGTGGCGCGATCGGTCTGGGCGGAGGTGCCCGGCGGAATCTCCAGGTGGCTCAGTGGCTTGGTGGCATTGAACTGCGTGCCCTGAAATGCGGCCGGCAGAAAACCAGGCCCCCAATTGTTAACGCTCGACTGAGGGGTGCCACGAGGATCGGCGATGGCGACGTAGGATGGTAGGTTTTCATTTTCCGTTCCGAGTGCCCACGTCGTCCAAGCGCCCATGCTCGGGAAACCATCGAGCGTATTCCCGGTCGACATTAAATTTTCGCCGGGACCGTGCGTGTTAGTTTTTCCCGTCAACGAATGCAGAAAGCACATGTCATCGGCGAGTTCCGCTAAGTTGGGCAATAACTCGGAAACCATCTTGCCCGACTCGCCTCGTGGTTTGAACTCCCAAGGGCTTTGGGTCAACATGCCCTGCTCGCCTTGGAATGTGACAAGATTCTCGGCACCGGGAAGGGGTTGACCGTTCCGCTTAATCAGCTCGGGTTTAAAATCAAACGTATCGAGTTGGCTGCACGCACCGGCACAGAAAATAACCAGCACGTTTTTCGCTGCGGCACGATGGTGCGGTTCACGTGCGGCAAAGGGACGCGCCGGATCAATCGATGGCCCAACGGAAGAGGGCGTTTTGGCAAGCAATTGTTGTTGATCGAGTAGACTCGTCAAGGCGATCCCGCCCAACCCGGTCGCAGCGTCCGCCAAGAATTTGCGTCGATGAAGAAGTTCGTTCATGGTGCTCCGCAGACATTGATTAGGGAATGAAGACGAACTCGTTGGAATTCAGAATCACGCGAGTGAATTGATCGAGCCCATGCTGTTCAATGAACCGCGTGCTATCGCGAATTTCCTGCTGCGACGGTCGTCGCTGGAAACAGAGCTGCCAAGCACGCGTGATCTGTGCAGGAATTGAATCCGCTTCTTGTTGCAATCGCGTGGCAAGTATTCCCGTCTGCTGCATCACAAAGGGACTATTGAGAAGATTCAACGCTTGCAGCGGCGTGGTTGATCGGCTGCGTTTAGGAGTGACCATGCTCGCATCGGGGCAATCGAAGGCGCCAAAGACCGGCTCTCTTTCTTGGCGGACCTTGGTCATGTAAATCATGCGGCGCCAATCCTCAGGCCCATAGACGGATTTGGGATGGTAGTGCCGGACGTTCTCTAGCTCCACTTCAAAACCGCTGAAGCCTGGACCGCCCAACTTTGCGAGATCCAACGAGCCACTGGCCGCCAGCATCGAATCGCGAATCCCCTCGGCCTCGAGTCGTCGCGTCGGGAACCGCCACAGCAGCCGAGCATTGGCGTCCACGTTGAGTCCTTGAGGCGTGGGGCGACTGGATTGTTGCCACGTGTGCGAATTCAAGATCAGCCGATGAAGATGCTTGAGCGACCATTCACTCTCCATCAATTCAACCGCTAGCCAATCGAGTAATTCAGGGTGCGTGGGTGCGGTTCCGTTGAGCCCGAAGTCGCTTGGCGTGTCTACAATGCCAACCCCAAAATGAAACTGCCAAAGTCGATTGACGATGACTCGAGCGGTCAGCGGGTTTTCTTTGCTGGTCACCCAATCGGCGAATGCCTCTCGTCGTTGCTGTTCGGGCGTATCGAGAGGCAAGTCGAGCGACGCGAAAACCGCGATGCCGTCTGGCCCGACTCGGTCACGTTTCGCATCCGGTTCACCACGGTACAAACGATACGTTGGACCGGGTTGCTTAAACCGTCCAATCCAAGCTTTCGTCGTCGATTGCAGTTCAGCTCTTTCCGCCTGGATTTGTTCCAATCGCTCAAGCCAAGCCTGGCCTTGTTGAACGTCCGACTCGGGGAATCCGGTGAACACGTAGGGGGACTGGTTCGTCGACTTCGATGGCGTCAACCGATCGGCCGAAGACGCCAGCAATTCCCAGTGGCCGGGGTCGGAGGCACATTCGATGCGGTACTCAATAGCGAGGCGATCCTGGTACTGCCCTTCGCGATCGCGTGCCCATTCGATCCGATCGATCGTGGTCACCGCCGGCAACTCGATCTGGACCCACCCTCCCGACTCGGCAGCAGCGATCCAACTGCGTTGGTTACCGTATTGACCGTCGTTAATCTGTGTTAGCTTGTGTATCGGATGCTTGAAATCGCCGGAGGACGTCGCAATGGCTCCGCTGCTAGCGAGAGCGACGTTAAGCTCGCCCGAGAAAATTTCAAGTTCATCAATACAAGGCTCACTTCCATTGGTTGCATCGATCCAAAAGCGAACGTACTTTGCTTGGCGTGCTGGAAAGCGTTCGATGTTGTGCGTTGCTTTAACGCTTTCACGAGGTGCATGAGACGCAGTGCCCGAGTCTTCTGATACGGCTTGGAACACGATCACATCACTGGTGATGGCGCTGCCGTTCTCGCCCCCTTCGAGAACGATCCGATCGTTGGGTTCAATCCAATGCACACCAGCGTCGTACAATCCGCTCCAAAGTTTTACGCCTGTCGGCTGCCCTGATCCGTCGGCGAGTCGTTGTTGATCGATCTTCGCGATTTCGGTTCGCCCGGTGCCGGATTGCAGGATATAGCGAGCATCGGTGGTATGCGATTTGAAGCCAGCGCCCCAACTGAGCCAAATCCGATACCTTCCACGCTGATTCGGTTGGTAGTGAACGACCTCTTTTTTAAACTCATTTTTCCACCACGTATAACGGCCGCCACCGAGATTGGGGCTCACGCCACCAAGGTCCGCAGCGACGCCGGAGGGTGTCACCCGCGGTTCAGCCTCCGCGTCATCGATCGCGAACAGACTCGAATTACGGCCCCGCACGAATTTCGCCAACGAATCCTCTAAGCCCTGGATCTCGTGCTCAATCTCGGCAAGCTTCTGCTTGGATTGCTCGCTTAACGGGATCACCCCATCGCCATGTTGAACTCCCGCAAAGACGGCTTGCATTGCGTAGTAGTCTTTCTGAGTGATCGGATCAAATTTGTGGTTATGGCACCGAGCGCACCCCGTGGTTAACCCCAAGAACGCGGTACCGCAGGTATTGATCATGTCATCGAGTTCGTTCATGCGTTGCATTTGCAACAATTTCGCGTCCGGACTCTTGACCTGGTCTACGGGCCCAGCCACTAAGAACGCGGTTCCGATCGCGGATCCCATTGCGTCGCCCGCAATTTGTTCACGAACAAATTGATCGTAAGGTTTGTCATCATTAAGCGAACCGATGACCCAGTCCCGATAACGCCAAGCCGTTGGCCGTTCGCGATTCATTTCAAAACCATGCGTTTCAGCAAAGCGAACCAGATCGAGCCAATGGCTGGCCCATCGCTCGCCGTAATGCTGGCTAGCAAGCACCCGATCGACAAGATTGCCCCACGCGTGTTCCTCGGGATCGTTGACAAACGCGTCGACTTGTTCGGGTGTCGGGGGCAATCCGAGCATCACGAGATACAACCGCCGTATGAGCACCCGACGATCCGCTTGTGGCGATGGCGACAACCCGATCGTGCTGAGTTTGTGACGAATGAATCCATCGATGTTATCGGCCGTGACCGGACGCGTGACTCGACGGAATGACCAGTGCGTCAATTCAGTCGTCTCGGTCGCGGGGCCGTAGTGTTCAGGTGTCTTGGCACCATCGGCAATCCATCGTTCGATGTGTTTGATCTGCTCGGCGGACAAAGAGTCATCGGGAGGCATTTCAAGCCCAGATTCTTGGTGTTTGATCAATTTCACCAAGAAACTAGCGGCCGGGTCACCCGGCACCACCGCCGCTTCACCTGAGTTGCCACCGCGGAGCATGTTAGCCAACCGGTCGAGTCGGAGTTGACCGCTGGGTTCATCTTCACCATGACAATCGAGACAGTGCTCCTGTAGGATCGGTTCAATGTCGTTCGTGAAGTCAACCGCGAGAAGATAGGACGAAAACGTAAACGAAAGGATCATCAAGAGAAACGCCGCACACAATCGCTGCGCGGGCCGAGGCCTTCGTCCAATCATTAAACATCCCATCAATCGGTCGATAGTGGCGGTCATGGCAGGGCACCTACCGATGCTGGGCTTAGGGGCTCAGTCGGCACTGGGGAACATCACGTCAGCGAATTATAACAGAACACAACTGTTAACGTGGCAGCCGGACATGTTGGGTTCGTCTGGGACCGCCTTTTGATCACACCACTCCCTATGGCGAGGCCCGCGTCGTCCACTCTCTCTCGATCTGTTGAAAATCGAATGCGATCCATGACCTGGATTCCCGCTCGCGAGCGGTTCGAACACGAAATCCTCCTTTCTCCCCAACAATGACAAACGACTAACCGGGGAATCATCGTAGTTTCGCTTCCGCAACGTATCCGCTCCAATCTCAAGGTCCGTTCAAGACCTTAGCGAGTCTGCGGGTTCCAACCTTTTCGGCGCGTAATACCGCATCGACTACGTTTTGCTCCCGAACGAGCTTACGCTCAGCAGATCCCAGGGCTGTTCGTCACCCAGAACGGTGATCCGTGGAGGATCAAGTCGCATTCGATGGCGTACTTCGATCGTTTCCCACGCCAAACGCTGAACCAGATAGACCAAGACCAAGTCGCCAATCAACCGTCCCGACTCTCCACACATAGGTCTTTGTGATAGCGGGCCTGATTAGGCGAAGCGGTGTCACGTCGGCCACCTCGTCGCTCAGGGTTGTCGGTTGGTAAAAGTGCAACCCTTTGTCCGTACGCCTCCCAAAGTCCTTGAACCGTGGAATTCGCGGCGGAGACTCGCTTTGGCTGCTTACAAACGTGGCTGGTGTCACCAACGTGAGAAAACTCGTCGTATCCATTTGCGGATTAAAGAAGCACCGACGCCGGAGCCTTGCCTCACCCTTAGCCGCATGCGACTGGCCGCCGTACACGTGGCCATAGGAATCGTGGCCAACGGGAATCGTGGCCACAGGAATCGTGGCCACAGGAATCGTGGCCAACGGGATCGTGGCCAACGGGATTACGTCCCCCATCCGCCCATCGGCCCATGAACATTCTCGCCGAATCATTCGAGCCTATTTGCTATCGTCGTGTTTGCGGCCCCTCGAGCCTACCTCGAGCCTACCTCGAGCCTACCTCGGACCGCATTCGCTCCGCTTAACCCTTCGCAGGTTAATGACTTACGTCTTCCTAACCGCGTTTGCAATCAACAAAGTGCTCGACGAAGTGAAGGGGGAAACGGGATCCGAATTGAACAAGTTCGGAAATTATTTATCTTAATGCAGTGACGGATTCGTCCAAAGTCAGCCTGGATAGGTAAGGAGACGAGCGGTGTTGAATGAAACAAAACTTGATGCTGCGTCGGAACGCTTACGCCGAGCAATCCAAGGGGATCGCGAGAGCCTTGAAACGTTGCTACCAAGCTACATCGGCTATTTGAAGGTGCTGTCGCGAACCCAGTTAGACAAACGCATCCAGCACCGCGTGAGTCCCTCGGACTTGGTTCAAGAAACCTTACTCGAAGCGCATCGTGACTTTGCTAAATTCCAAGGGACGACCATCGAAGAATTCACCGGATGGCTTCGGCGAATCCTCGTCCACAATCTGGCTCAAGCGGTGGGAACCCACATGTTAGCTGCAAAGCGTGACGTACGTCGCGAACAAGTGATCGAGAATTTCTCGGGCGCCATCGACCGGTCACACCTGCGTCTTTCGGCATTATTGTTCGACCGTCGTCGCACCCCAGCCTCCGAGGCCGATCATCAAGAGTCGCTCACGCGAATGGCAAACGCACTTGAAACCTTGCCCTCAGACTATCGCCAAGTGATCGTGCTGCGACATCTCGACGGATTGCCCTTCCGCTTGGTCGCAGAGCGGATGCAGCGGACGCCGGGGGCGGCACGAATGCTGTGGTTAAGGGCAATTGAACAACTTCGTTTAACGATGGCGATAAACTCATGATTCCCACCCCTTGGACGCCGTCAAACACGCCCAGCACAGGTCGCGTCAATGCGGCCGGTTGGCTTGATTTACCCGAAGCAGAGCAGTTACGCCTGGCGGAGTTGCTCGATCAATACGCCTGCCGGTTGGAACAGGGTGATACCAGCGGTGCCGCAGTGTTGCTCGAAGAGCATCCGGAGTTGTTCGACCACTGTAGGGGACATTTGGAAAGTCTGGACCTGCTTTGCCGGGCGAGTGCTCCGTTGAATCCACCCGATATTATGTCAGACCCCTCAGCGGCAGCCGACACGAATCTGCTGGGTGATTATCGGCTCGGACGCGAAATCGGACGCGGCGGGATGGGCGTGGTGTACGAAGCGACGCAAATGTCGTTAAGGCGGAATGTGGCGATCAAGATACTGCCATTTGCGGCGGTGTTGGATCAACAACAAGTCGCACGTTTTCGCAACGAAGCCCAGGCCGCCGCTTCGCTTCACCATCCCCATATCGTTCCGGTGTTTGCCGTCGGTTGCGAACGGGGCGTGCACTATTACAGCATGCAACTCATTGATGGACATACGCTCGAACAGGTTATCAAAGAGATGTCTGGGGAGGGTCAAGGTAACAACATCGAGCCGGTCAAACCCGTTGCGATTTTTGATCCCGATGAAGAATCGACGATCGCGCTGCCGATCGGGGATCGGATGAAAGGGAGCTCGCGTCGATCCGCTACGAGTGCCCGCCCAGGATCGCTGGATTCCCCGTCGAAAGAGAACACACGGCGAATCGATGCGGGGACCACCGTCCAAACCATCCGTAACCGCAACTTCATCGAGAATACGGTTGACTTGATCATTAGTGTTGCCGATGCGCTCGATTTTGCCCACCAACAGGGCGTGGTACACCGTGACATCAAGCCATCGAACTTGCTGATCGACTCAGCGGGGAAGGTCTGGGTTGCCGACTTTGGATTAGCTCGAGTGCGTGGGCTCGGCGACCTGACGGTCGAGGGCAAGGTAATGGGAACCGCCCGCTACATGAGCCCAGAGCAAATCGGCGGACGTCCACAAGAAATCGATCATCGCACCGATATCTATTCGCTCGGCGTCACGCTGTACGAATTATTAACCCTGCGCCCGGCATTCACCGACGTGAATCGCGACCAATTGTTCGCGGCGATCGAGAGCGACATGCCCACCCCGCCGCGGCGGCTGAATCAATCGATCGCGATCGACCTCGAAACGATCATGCTAAAAGCGATCGCCAAACGAAAGGATGATCGATATGCCACCGCTGGGGAAATGGCGAACGACCTTCGACGTTTCCTCGAGGGGAAACCGACTTTAGCTCGTCGTCCAACCCCGGTCGAACGCGCCTTTAAGTGGGCGATTCGTCGGCAACGCTTGGTGACGGTCTCCTTTGCGATTGCGATCGTAGTCATGGTTGGCTTGACGTTCGCTACCCTATTGATCTCACACCAAAGTCGGCTTAAAGAACAAGCAACCGCTCGCGCCCATTTACACCTTGATCAAGCTCACGCTTTAGTCGATCGAATGGGCGGTTTGATGACGCAACGACTGCCCGCGGTGCAAGTCGTCGCTCCATTGCGGATGGAGATGTTACGTGAAGCTGAACGCTACTACTTAGACTTCCTTCGCTATGCCGAACACGAACCGTCACTGCAGACAGAATTGGCGAAGGTGCAATTTCGCCTCGCCGCGACCTACTCTCATTTGGGAGATGTGGCTGCCGCCGAATCGAAGTACCAAGAATCGCTGCGTAGCTACGAAGCGGTTCAGGATGGCGACCAGTGGAACGCGGAAGTCCAGGCCGACTTTGCATTGTGTCTGAACAATTTGGCGACGCTGCGGAAGGAACAGGGCCGGTTTACCGAGGCCTTGGCGAGCTATCGCAAAGCGACGGCATTACAAAATTCACTGTTGGCATCCCACGTCCACTCAGCTCGCTTTTTACGCGAGTGGGCAATGACTCAGAATAATTTTGCATTGCTACTTTGGCAATGTGCGGAGCAGCAACAAGCCGAGCGATTACTTGTCGAGATTGAATCCCGGCTGACGGAGGTGCTTGGCAGTGCGCCGCCCGATTGGGACGCGTGGCAGCAACTAATCGAGTCCCGCAATGTGCTCGCCGCGATCTTACTTGACAATGACATCGCACGGGCCGAAGGGTTACTTAAAACAAACATCGATGATCTTGAAACCATGGGTGCGTTGTCCGGTGCGCAAAGCCAGCGTGACTGGAAGCTCGAGACCGCAATCAATTCTCTGACGCCTGCGACCCAGTGGGCCGTCGCGCAGAACAATCTGGCTACGCTACTCAGTCGCAAAGGTGACTACGACTTGGCGACAAAGCATGTCCGGCTTTCGATCGAAATGCTCAATCAAGCTGCCGAGAACAACCTCAACGATATTGATACCCAGGAACAACTGGGGATCGCACACAACAATCTCGGCCAATTGATTTGGAGTCAAGGTTCGGGCGAAGACGCCCAAGCCGAGGCCGCGTTAGCCGAGTTCAAAATAGCGGAGACGACATTTCGAAACCGGCTAGCCGTCCAGGCAAATCATGCGGATTCGATAAGTCGGTTGGGTGGCGTGTTGCACAACATCGGAATGGTCCAACAACGCTGTGGCAACCTCGCCGCCGCCGTCGACCGGGTGACCGAAGCCATGGAACTGCAAGCCGAGGCGGTTAAACAAGCCCCATTTCATCAAGGCTATCGGGAGTATTTGGAAAGTCATCGCGAACTTCTCGACCAAACTCTGAGTCGAATTAAGAAGTCAGGAGCCCCGCTCGCGCTGGAACGGGAACATCCCGACACAGCGTACCACGACGGCGTGCAATGGACGTGGCTTCGAGCAACAAATAACGGGCGGTAAGGAAGGGACCAATGGCGCGTCAGCAAAGGAAATATCGTACCACCGCCCCTCTTCGTCATCGACATACGACGATGAGAATCGAGCGTTTGGAGCCTCGTACCCTGTTGGCTGGCGTGGCCGATCTCGGTGCCGACTCCGCGTTTCCGCCCGCAAGCGACACTGCGTTTGAGTCAAGCGATCACCCCCGTGATGAAATAACGCGCCACGTTGCGTTGGCCGCCGATCCGACCACGCGTGAATTCTCAGGCGTACCAGCGTTCAAATCCGCGGACGACAGCGCCATGCCGACTAAGATTTCGGAGGCGGCCAATGGAAACGTGCGTTCGAATTGTCGCCCTGACACGATCGACGATTACGTTGGCAAAGAGGAAGAAATTTGTCAGCCCGATCCGCCCGTCGTAGAAACGAGTGAAGCCGAACAAGACGCTGCGACCGATATCGAACCCGTTCAAATGTTTGACGGATCATTGCGGATAACCGGCAGCGGCGTGAAAAACGCCGCGGACGTCGAAACGCAAATGCGTTCATCGCCGATCGCAATCGTTGCGACATCGCCCTCCGCGCCGCTAAGGTCCACGCCGCAAACCGCTTCGCTTGCGCCGAAGGAAATCGGTTTCGCGTCGAGCAGCCCCTTTCGCTATTTTCAAAATTCCAATCAATCCGAGAATGACGCTTTGGATTCTCTACGCACCGAATCGATTGCCAAGTATGCGGTGGCTGAGACCTATATGGCGTTCGAGCTCTTGGCGGCGGGCGAAGTGATTGAACCGGAAGCTCAGCAAAGCGTCGACCACGTGAGTCGGCACATTGCGGAACGCGACCAAGCGGGAACGGAACGCCAAGTCGCGAGTTCGTCTCGGCACGTGCTCTCCACACCACCTCCCATCGAGAGTTCGCAGGTGCGTGTTTTGATGAACAAGGGAACCTCCGCACTCGAACTTGCCGCCGAGGCCATTCGAGATGCCGATGCAGAGATCGCGGCGACGCTGAGAAATCGTGAACAAGACTCGATGCCCGTGGAAACCGTGTCGGCTAAATTGCCAATCAACGCTCTGGCTGCGACCGGTGGTGAATCGCTAGTCGAAGCCGATGAGAGTGTTCGCGGTAGTGGATTTGCAACGCAAATGAAAATCACGCTCTACGGCATGATCTCGCTCATGCTGACGATCCGCCCAAAATCCGCGGCGGTAGCACTCATCCCAAGAAATCCGTTTGCGACCGCTAAAACCGAGTAGCCACTGAACCGCATGTTTGCCTAAGGAACGAAGTCAAGCCAGAATTCAGTGGCGTGGTCGCGCAAGATCCCGGTGGCCGTTCGGTTAGGCGAGCTCGCGATTTCGAATGCTCGCGATTTTGAATGCTCGCCGTCGGAATTTCGATTCGTGGGCGATTACTGCGAGTTAGTGTTCCCCCAAAAATTGGCTGCGTCAAACCCAACGCTTCGCTCATCAAACACGAGTCCAAAGCGTGTGCTCGATGACCTAGACAGATGACTCAAAAAGATAACCTCGACAGCTAACCTCGGAACTGGTCCGGTGGCCTAATACGGTTTTGCCACCCAAGGCCTTCGGCACACCTTGTTTCGCTGGTTTCGCGGGCTCATTGTTCGCCCTCAGACTCCGACGGGATCCTGCTGCCGTGAGGATCCTGGATGGGGGCATCCATTTCGTCGTTCAACTGGGTCCTCATTTGCCGATCGGTAAAGTGCTCAAATTGCTCGGCTTTCTCGTGCAATCGCTCTTCATTCACACTCGCCCTGGACAACAGATATTGCTCCCATAATCGATGCGAACGAACGAGTTGGCGGGCATGATTGCGACCAACGTCGGTCAATGCGACTTGCCCCTGTTGGACGATGACCTCGCTCCGATACCGCAAGCGATGAATCGCAAACCACAGCGACCATGAACCGGCTAAGAGATCGTGAGCCAACTCGGTGGTGGAGGGAGACTGAGGCAAATCACGTTCCTCGCGCCGGTACAGCAACGCCACCACATCGTCGGTCAAGATTTGAAGCGACAACAACCGTTGACGCACCCATTTTACGATCACGCCATGGCGTGGCGAAAAGGCGACCGCCAGCAACAAGAGCACTCCCGTCGCGACCGCCATCATCCCGGCCGTCGTGGTGCTGCGATATCCGAACCACGCGGGAACCGAGACCGCGCCAAAATGTCCAATCACCGCAGCAAACGCGGCTAACACGACACTCAAACCAATCATCATTGGCAACCGGTCGGTCAACATGAACGCGGTCGCAGGCGGAACCACAAACATCGCCACGACTAAGATGTTTCCGACACTTTCGAAGCTAGCCACCGCGGTCACCGCCACAAGCACCATCAACGAATAGTGCATCAAGTTGGCATTAAATCCGCTGGTGGTTGCCAACGCCGGATCAAACGAGCTGAGTTTCAGTTCCTTATAGAATACGAGGACAAACAACGCATTGAGCATCGCGACGGTCCCCAGCGTTGCGACCGCTCGAGGAACCTCAAAACCCGCCACCACGATTTTATCCAACGGCGTCAACTCGATCGCCCCATAGAGCACGCATCCTGGATCGAGGTCGACGTGATCGGCCGCTTGAACGATCAACACCAAGCCGAGCGCGAATAACGAAGTGAACACCACCCCCATCGACGCTCCCTCATCGACTTTTCCGACCCCACGGATCCACTGAGTAAACAGCGCCGTCATCACGCCCACGATCACGGCGCCCAAAAACATCGGCAAACTGTTGCGTGTTCCACTTAAAAAGAAAGCCGCAGCCAAGCCCGGCAACACCGCGTGGCTGATCGCATCGCCAAGCATGCTCATGCGCCGCAGCACGAGGAAGTTACCCAACAACGCAGCGGCAACGGCCGCCAAAATACCTGCGGCGATGATCCAACCGTCGAGACTCCAACTCCAATTCGCCGTCAACATGATCTACGACACCTCCGTCAACGGATGCGGACTTGGCGGAACTAAGGTGTCTTGTCGGTCTAACATGGCCTCGAGTTCACGAACCAGCTCGGGTTCCAACACATGTTCAATTGCATCGGCTTGTCGGTCCACTCGGCTGGGAGCAACGTCGGCATAAGTAATCAAAAACAGCTCCCATAAACGGTGCTGACGCGTCAACCTCGCCGCCTCGGCGAACCCTGCTTTGGTCAAGCCGATTCGTTCGCCGATTTGAAGTAGCATGCCCGATCGCCGCGCCCGACGGATCGCTCGTCTCAACCGTCGAGGTGACCAGCTGCGTTGGTCCAACAGCTCCGCAAATTTGATGTCAGGCTTCTGGGCGGATTCCGCCTCGCTCAATTCGAACGCGGCTCGCAGCAGATGTTGACGGTCGATGGCGCGGTTGAGCCGTCTTCGCCGCAACGAACGAACCAACACTCCGCGCGATGTGCCCAGCAGCATACTTAAGAGAAAGAACGCGGTGCATACCAACACGATCATCGCGCCGGACGGCAGCCGCGAAAACAAGGCACTGACACCGCCACCCAACATCCCACTGATCGCGCCAATCAGCCCGGAAATCAAAAACATCGCCCACAATTTTTCGGTCCAGAAACGGGCCGCCGCTGCAGGAATGATCAATAACGCGATCACCAATATGAGTCCAACCGCCTGCAGTCCGACAATACAGACCGTGACCACCAATCCCATCAATGCGATGTCTAAACGGATGGTCGGAAACCCACGCGCCCCAGCAAATCCTTCATCAAAACAGAGCAGTTTGAACTCTTTGAACAACAGCAAGCAGGCCCCGATACATCCGGCTGCGACGAATCCGATCAACCGAACGTCCTGCAGTCCCATCGAAGCGGTCTTGCCATAGATGAACGATTCGAGCCCCGCCACATGGCCTTGTTGCATTTGCTGGCTCACGCCCAACAATGCCATTCCGCCGCCAAAGAAGACGCTCAGCACCGCTCCGAGCGCGGTATCCTCTTTGAGCCGAGTTGCATGACGAAGCAGCAATATTACGGCCAACCCGAGCAATCCGGTGATCGTCGCTCCGGAGAGCAGAATCGGCAAGGATTTCCCGTCCGCCCCGACCCAGGTCGCGATCAGAAATGCCAAGACAATTCCAGGCAACGTGGCGTGCGAAAGCGCGTCCCCCATCAAGGCCCGTTTTCGCAATAGCGTAAAACTGCCCACCATGCCCGCGGCACACCCCAGCAATGCGACCCCTAAAATCACCACTCGCGTGTTGTATTGCTGTAGCAACAGCAACTCGGTCCATTGTTCCCAGGAGGGCCATTGCAGTCGTCGATCGGTGATCGATTGGGCCGCTACCACTTGGGCGAAGGGAAAGTTACCTGCGGCAAGCACGCCCACCGATAGGATGGCAACGGCGTTCATAACGAGCGTTCTCGCTGACGCATCGCCTCGGAAACCTCGTCCAACAGCGTCAACCGACCGCCGTAGGTCTTTTGCAGATTCTCCGGAGTGAAAACTTGGTCCACCGGGCCGTGAGCGACGACACGCATATTGAGCAGCACGACATAGTCAAAGAATTCTGCAACCGTTTGTAAATCATGATGGATCACAACGGCCGTTTTACCACGCGTCTGCATCTCTCGTAACACGTCGACGATCGCCAACTCGGTGGCCGCATCGACGGCCGCAAACGGTTCATCCATCAAATACAAGTCGGCATCCTGGACCAGCGCCCGGGCCAAAAAGGTGCGTTGCTGTTGCCCGCCCGAGAGTTGACTGATTTGGCGTTTGGCGAGATCGGCGATCCCAACGCGGTCAAGCGCTTCCATCGCCGCCTCGCGATGCTTTTTACGTGCCGGCAAGCACCAGCCGATTTCACGATACAACCCCATCGTGACCACGTCCAAGGCATCCACCGGGAAGTCCCAATCGACCGTTTCTCGCTGCGGCACATAGCCCACTCGCCCCCGCATTTTAGCGTACGGCTGGCCAAACACCTTGACCCGTCCCGAAGCTCGCGGGATCAAATCCATCACTGCTTTGAGCAGCGTGCTCTTCCCGGCTCCATTGGGACCAACCACCCCCACGAGTGAACCTGGGGGCAGATCAAAGCCGACATCCCAAATCACCGGTTTACGGTGGTACGCGACCGTCAAATCATCAATTGACAAGGGAATGGAATTCACCGCGGTCGTGCTCGTGTTGACAATACCGGCCATTATCGAGTGGGCCCCGCTGCGTGCGATAGTTTGCCTTGGAAACCGTGTTCGGGTGCATCGCCGCCGAGCGCGCGCGTGACTAGGGTGAGATTGTGGTCGATCATTCCGACATAGGTGCCTTCATACTCTCCGTCCGGCCCCATTGCATCGGAATAAAGTTCACCACCGATGCTCACTTCTTTGCCACGCTCGCGAACGCCTTCGACCAACGCCTCGATGTTCTTGCGTGGAACGCTCGTCTCAACAAACACCGAGCGGATCCCACGCTCACTAATCATCCCCACCAGTTCATTGATGCGCTGCAACCCCGCCTCCGACTCAGTCGAGAGCCCCTGCACACCTTGGACATCCATCTCGTAAGCGCGACCGAAGTAATTGAAGGCATCATGAGATGTGATCAAGACGCGGCGATCGCGGGCAATCGAGCCGATCGATTGCTTGCCATACGCGTGCAGCTCGCCAAGCAATTTTGTATACGCCGCTGCGTTAGCGTCATAAGCAGCGGCATGCGACGGATCAAAATCAGCCAACGCCTTGGCTACCGCGTCAACGCATTTTGACCACGCCAACACGTCCATCCAAACATGGGGGTCGGGATGCCCCGCGAAATCCTCGGGCTCGAGCAGGTAGGTTTCGTCGATGGACTCAGTCACCGCCACCACGGGTTTGCCGCGTGCGATCTTGACCAAGACGTCGGTCATTTTACCTTCCAGCATCAAGCCGCTGTAAAAAACCACGTCACTATCCATCATCATTTGGACATCGTCACGCGTCGCTTTGTACAGGTGCGGATCGACTCCGGCGCCCATGATCTGAGTCACCTCTATATACGAGCCCCCAACGGTGCGAACGATGTCTGCCACCATCCCCACCGTCGCAATCGCCCGGATCGGGTACTCGCCGCGATAGAGTTTCGCTGCAGGATCGCCGTTAGTGGAGGCATTGTCCGAGTTGGACGTCGAGGGGCCACAGCCTGCTAAGACCAATAACCCCACTAACAACACAAATGACTTATCCACCAAATACCTCATCGGATACGGAGAGCTGGCCAACACTGAACTTAGCCTTGGCTAACTACAGGCAAGCTATTGTAGTGGACGCCCTGTTTTGTGCAATACCCGTTAAAGTCGCCGATGAGATCCACGGCCGCCTCCGAGGGCGAAGATCGCGCTGCATCAGGTCAACAAACGCGTTCAGGTCACCAATCACGTCGCCCCGACGCT
Organism: Novipirellula galeiformis; assembly: GCF_007860095.1. Classification (NCBI taxonomy): domain Bacteria; kingdom Pseudomonadati; phylum Planctomycetota; class Planctomycetia; order Pirellulales; family Pirellulaceae; genus Novipirellula; species Novipirellula galeiformis. The sequence goes on from NZ_SJPT01000002.1 coordinate 738,012, forward strand.
ACGCTTTACTCACAACGCCCGACGGCAACCCATGCTGTTGCTGGGGCGACGCTCGCCTCCGCTTCAACCCGATCTTCATCCCAGGTGGGCCCCCGATGATTGGCGTTCGGCGTGGTCCCTTTACGGCCGTTCCTCGATTGGCACGAATGACCTTGGCCCGTGACCGCTGTACTCGGCCGCCGGACGGATCAAGCGATTCTCCGCACGTTGTTCAAAGGCGTGTGCACACCATCCCGCCGTCCGGGCAAAAACAAACAGCGGCGTGAACATTGATGTCGGAATGCCCAGGCAATGGAAAACCGTGGCGCTATAAAAATCAAGATTCGGGAACAACCCTTTCTCGCGGCGCATCACCCCTTCGATACGTTCGGCAATCGCGTACAGTTGTGTCAGCGCGGTCTCTTCGCAAAGCGACTGTGACCAGCGTTTGATGATCTCAGATCGAGGGTCAGCCGATTTGTAGACTCGATGTCCGAAGCCCATGATCTTCTCTTTCCCATTCAGTTTTGCCAGCACACCTTCCTCAGCGGCTTCGGGGTCGACATAAGTTTCGATCAACTCCATGGACGCTTCATTGGCGCCACCATGCAATGGACCGCGCAACGTTCCGATCCCGGTGGTGACCGCCGAGTACAGGTCCGACATCGTCGACGCCGTGATTCGGGCAGCGAACGTTGACGCGTTGAATTCGTGTTCGGCGTACAAAATCAGTGATACATCAAGCGCTCGAGCGAGATGTTCCGAGGGGGACGTGTCATGCAACAAATGTAAGAAGTGTCCCGCCAAGTCCAAATCGTCGGTCTCGACCTCGATTTGATGGCCACCATGATGAAAGTGATGCCAATAGCAAAGCATCGACGGAAACGTGCCCAACATTCGTAACGCAATTGCGTGTTGCTCGTCGAATGAACTCTCGGGCTCAAGACAACCGAGTACCGAACACCCCGTCCGTAGCACATCCATGGGATGCGACGTTGCGGGTAATTGCTCGAGAATTGTCTTCAACGCGTCGGGAAGCGCCCGTTGGCTTCTTAAGTCTTCTCGGAACGCGACGAGTTGTTCGTAGCTCGGCAATTCGCCGTTCAGCAACAACCAAACCACCTCTTCGAACGACGCGTGCTCGGCTAGGTCCTCGATCGCGTAACCGCGATAGGTTAATCCGAATCCTTTCTTGCCGACCGTGCTGATTGCGGTGTGACCGGCGACGACGCCCGCCATGCCTGATGACTGTGTTTGAATCATAATAGCCCTCACTATTTCCGGTTTGATTTGCCTTCGGACAGTTCTTTCGCGTAGTAATCGAGTACTTCGTAGAGCTCCTCTCGTGTTTGCATCGAATCGATCAAATCAATTTGGGTCCCTGCACCACGCAGTGTTTCGTAGACGCGTGCGGCCACGGCATTCATCGCCCGATAGGCGGTCAACGGGTACAACACCAATCGTATACCCGCATCGCGCAGTTCGTCCACTGAAAACAAGGGCGTTCGCCCGAACTCGGTGATGTTCGCCAACACCGGAATTTCCACCGCCGCAGTAAATTGCCGGTATTCATCGAGCGACGTCAGCGCTTCGGCAAAAATCATGTCCACCCCGGTCTCGACATACTGCGTCGCACGTTCGATTGCCGCATCGATCCCCTCGACCGACGCCGCGTCGGTCCGCGCCATGATCACGAAACTCGAATCGCTTCGCGCATCCAACGCCGCCTTCAAGCGATCGTTCATCTCGGGTACCGAAACGAGTTGTTTGCCCGGACGATGGCCGCATCGCTTGGCGTCGACCTGGTCCTCCAGATGCATCCCCGCCACACCGCCGCGGATAAGCTCGCGCACGGTTCGCTCGATCATTAACGCACTTCCCCAACCGGTGTCGGCATCGACCAAGAGCGGCAAGTCGGTCACCGACGTGATCCGCCGAGCATCATCAAGGACATCCGCGAGTGTCGTCACTCCCAAGTCGGGTAGCCCGTGCGAAGCGCTTGCCACTCCCGATCCAGACAAATAGAGCGCCCGAAATCCTGCTCGTTGGGCCAACAGAGCACACATGGCGTTTACCGCGCCAGGGACTTGCAGCGGAAGCTCACGGTCAACCGCCCAACGGAAACGTTGCCCTGCAGTTGAGGGTTGCGACGCGGACATAGCTAGCTCGCGGAAGAGTGGCTTAGCAGCCCAGATGGGACTTGCCATTTTTAAACTCGCGTATAATCAATTGTATCAACTTGATTGGAGCTCGTCATGCAATCGGTAAACGATGAACCCATCGCTGAGAAATTGGTAAGGACGACCCTTAGCGGGGCGTCTATCAAGCCCTTGTACACCCCCGCCGACTTGCCAAGTTTTTCCCCAGAGGCGGAGTTGGGACAACCAGGCCAGTTTCCCTACACACGGGGAATCCACGCATCGATGTATCGGGGACGATTGTGGACAATGCGGCAATTTGCCGGCTTTGGTCGACCACGCGACACGAACGCTCGCTTTCGTTTTTTGCTCGATCAGGGGCAAACCGGACTCAGCACGGCCTTCGACCTGCCGACGTTGATGGGGCTCGACAGCGATGATCCTCGCTGCTGTGGTGAAGTCGGGCGACTCGGCGTGGCGGTCGATACCGTCGATGACATGCTCGCGTTGTTCGACGGGATCGATTTGCACCAAGTGTCGGTATCGATGACGATCAATGCTCCCGCGATTGTCGTGATGGCGTTCTATTTGTCGGCTGCGCGCCAGCGGGGATGGGATTGGAAAGCACTGCGTGGCACGATTCAAAATGACATTCTGAAGGAATTCCACGCACAAAACGAATTCGTGTTCCCCCCCGAGCCTTCGGTCCGTTTGGTTGTTGATCTCATTGAGTTTTGTACGCCGCATGTTCCGTTATGGAACACGGTCTCCATCAGCGGCTATCACATTCGCGAGGCCGGTTCCACCGCGGCACAAGAATTAGCCTTCACCTTGGCCGACGGACATCACTATGTTCGCCAGTGCCTCGCTCGCGACCTGCACGTGGACGCGTTCGCGCCACGATTGAGTTTCTTTTTCAACGCCCACAACGATCTGTTCGAAGAGGTGGCCAAGTACCGAGCCGCCCGCGCGTTGTGGGCGGCGACGATGAGAGATGAGTTTGGCGCGAAGACCGAAGCTGCATGGAAACTTCGATTTCATGCTCAAACAGCAGGTTGCGCGCTGCAAGCGGTGCAGCCAGAGGTGAATTTGGTGCGTGTTGGATACCAAGCACTCGCAGCGGCGTTGGGCGGATGCCAATCGCTGCACACCAACTCGATGGACGAAACGTTAGCGTTACCGAGTGAACATGCGGTAACGCTCGCCTTGCGCACGCAACAGGTATTGGCCCATGAAACCGGAGTCACCAACACCGTTGACCCATTGGGCGGCAGTTACTTCATTGAGAGTTTTACGCGTCAAATGAAGCAGGACGCACGTGCATACTTTACTGAGATCGCCGACCAAGGGGGCATGATCGCTGCGGTCGAAAACGGCTATTTTCGACGCAAGATTTCTGACGCAGCGTTCGCGTATCAATTAGCGATCGACGCACAAGAGAAATTGATTGTCGGCGTCAACGCGTTCCAGCAAGCCAACGAGGAACCGATCTCGGTGATGCCCTTCGACGAGTCCACCGAGGACGATCAACTTGCATCACTACGCACCGTCAAAGAGCAACGCAGCGGTGACGAGGTTCGCCGCACGCTGACGCAGCTAAAGCAGACAGCAGAAACGGGAAACAATGTGTTTGCGGCATTGTTACAAGCTTCCGATGCCCGAGCGACGGTGCAAGAGTGCATGGATGCGATGGCTGAAGTGTACGGACGCTTTCGACCTGCTGCGGCTTGGTAGTGGTGGGGGAATCCATTTTATGACACAACAAACCATTGCTAAACGAATCTTGTTGGCCAAAGTCGGACTTGATGGCCATGACCGTGGGATCAAGGTTGTCGCTCGCGGATTGCGAGACGCGGGGTTCCATGTGATTTACAGCGGCCTTTGGCAATCCATCGAGTCGGTCGCCCAGGCCGCCGAGGACGAGGATGTCGATTGGGTTGGAATCAGCGTGCTCAACGGCGCCCACATGACACTCATCCCCGCATTATTGCAGGCTTTTCGAAAACGCGATCTGAACCACGTCGGCGTGATCGTGGGCGGGATCATTTCACACGCCGATCAACAAGAGCTAAAACGACTCGGTGCGCGAGCCTGTTTCGGCCCCGGCACATCCATCGAGTCGATCGTCCAATTTCTGAAGTAGCCCGAAACCGCACGGATGACGAGATGCCGCGTCCCCGCAATCGCAACGACCTTCCGACCCTCGTCGCTCGACTTTCGCAGCGAGACCGTGGGGCACTGGCACGTCTGTTGACGTTTGCGGCGTCGCGAACACAGCACTCCGAATTGATTGCTGCCCTTGCCAGCGCAACGACGCATGCTTCACCGGTGATCGCAATGACCGGCAGCGGAGGCGTGGGAAAGAGCAGTTTGGTCGGCTGCCTTTCGAATCATTTTGCCTCGCGTGGCGAAGCGGTCGGCGTGCTCGCTTGCGATCCCCAGAGTCCTGTTACGGGAGGTGCGTTGCTGGGGGATCGATGCCGCATCGTCAACTCCGAATTCGCCGACCGCGTCTTTGTCCGTAGCCTGTCGACCGCTTCGGGGCACCAAGGTGTCGCACAAAACTTGGCATTGATGTTGCTCGCGATGCAAGTCTACGGATTCGATCGAATTTTTGTCGAAACCGTTGGCATTGGTCAAGGCGATATCGCGGTGCGTGATCTCGCCGATATCGTCGTCCTGGTAATCCAACCGCAAACCGGCGACGAACTGCAATGGGAAAAGGCAGGCATCTTGGAGGTCGTCGATTTAGTCGTGGTCAATAAATCGGATCTAGCGGGAGCCGACCAGACGAAACGTGACGTAAAACAACAGCTTCACTCACCGGCGCTGCGTGCCATCCCCGTCATCAGCACCTCGATTGCGAAGAGAGAAGGAATCGAAACGCTTTGTCTAGAAATCGACCAAGTCCTCCGCAAATCTGCTAAAAAGGAGATGAGCGATGCGGAGTCTTCCGGCCAGTCCGACGTTTTGGTAGGACGCAAAATGCAAAGCATTGAACCTTCAGCGGTAATAGCGAGTTCCGATCTCGTGTTGGATCAGATCGCCGACTATGTGTGTGCTTCCGCAAACTTTAGCGATGAAGCGTGGGCCACAGCTCGAGTCTGTCTGCTCGACAGCCTGGGGTGTGGGTTGCTCTCGCTTCGCTACCCGCAATGCACCAAGTTGTTAGGCCCGGTCGTACCGGGGGCGACGCTGCAAAACGGTGCACGGGTGCCTGGGACCTCGTACGTCTTGGATCCCGTCACCGCGGCGTTCAACCTCGGTTGTATGATCCGTTGGCTCGATTACAACGACACCTGGCTGGCCGCAGAATGGGGGCACCCGTCGGATAATTTTGGCGGCATTCTAGCAGTAGCGGATTATCTCAGTCGCCAAGATCAAGCGTTAGCCATGCGCGATGTGCTGGTCGCTGCCATCAAGGCCTACGAAATCCAAGGGGTGTTGGCGCTACAACATGCCTTCAATCGAGTCGGGTTGGATCATGTGATTTTGGTCCGGATTGCAACCACCGCGGTGGTGACGCGTATGCTCGGCGGGACACGACGACAAGTAATCAATGCGCTCAGCAACGCTTGGCTCGATGGCGGGGCGCTGCGCACCTATCGCCATGCCCCCAACACTGGAACCCGCAAAAGCTGGGCGGCCGGCGATGCCACCCGTCGAGGAGTCCAGCTTGCGTTATGGAGCATGGCCGGTGAGATGGGCTACCCCACCGCCCTTTCGGCACCGCGATGGGGCTTCGAAGATGTCGTCTTGGCGGGAGAAACGCTATCGATTCCTCGACCTTTGGGCTGCTATGTCATCGAAAATATCCTTTTCAAAGTCGCATTTCCCGCAGAATTCCACGCTCAAACCGCAGCCGAAGCGGCGATCCAATTACACGATCAAGTCGCCGGTCGATGGGACGCAATCGAGCGGATTCGGATTGAAACGCAGGAATCAGCGATGCGAATCATCAACAAAACGGGCCCCCTCTCCAACGCCGCCGATCGTGACCATTGCCTCCAATACATTGTCGCGGTGGCGCTGCGAAAGGGACGACTTGATTCGGATCACTACGAACAAGCCACAGCCGACGATCCCGCCATCGACGCGATGCGCGATCGAATGGAGGTCGTCGAGAAACCCCGGTATTCGACCGATTACCTCGATCCCGATAAACGCTCGATCGCAAATGCGGTCCAAGTCTATTTCTCCGATGGAACAGCGACGGAGCGAATCGAAGTCGAATACCCCCTCGGCCACCGCCGCCGTCGCGCAGAAGCGTTACCGAAGCTACGTGACAAATTCCGAGTCAACGTCGGGTCTCGATTCGCTCCGGGACGCGTCTCATCGCTCGAGCAATTTTTTGATGCCGGAGACGACTTCAACGACATGCCGGTCCGCAACTTCATGAACGAGTTTGCCCAGACATGAAAAAGAATCAACTAAGTATGCCCGCACGGTCCTATTCCTAGGAGAGATTGGTGGCAACATTGCGTAACCTCACTGACGAATTGCTTCACCAAGAGGCGACGCTGCGGCAAGGTGGAGGTGCGGACGGTCAGCAACGACAACGACGCCATGGTCGATTGCCGGTGCGTGAGCGAATTGCGTTGCTGTTGGACAAAGATTGTCCCTTTTTTGAATTGGGCGTGTGGGCCGCATACGGGATGTACGAATCGTGGGGTGGCGTTCCCGCGGCCGGGATTGTGACAGGCATCGGAACGGTCAAAGGGCGAGCCGTCTTAGTCGCCGCCAACGACGCGACGGTCAAGGCAGGGGCGATGTTTCCTCAGTCGGTAAAGAAGTTGCTCCGCGCGCAAAAGATTGCCAATCAGTTTCGTTTGCCGGTGATCTATTTAGTCGATTCGGCCGGGGTGTTCCTGCCGTTGCAAGATGAAGTGTTTCCGGACGAGGACGATTTCGGTCGCATCTTTCGCAACAACGCCGTGCTCTCGGCGGCGGGGATCCCGCAATACGCCGCCGTGATGGGCAATTGCATCGCCGGTGGGGCGTACCTGCCTGTGTTGTGCGACAAAATGCTGATGACCGACGGCAGTCAGCTCTGTTTGGCTGGCCCCGCTTTGGTCAAAGCTGCGATTGGACAAACGGTCGATCCTGAGGACTTGGGGGGGGCGGCGATGCACGCAGCGATCAGCGGCACGGTCGATTTCCATGAGCCCGACGACCCTTCCTGCCTAAAGCGATTACGTGCTTTGGTGGACCTGTTACCGAAACCGGCGGAGACTCATCTCGAGCAACAACCGGTAATCGGTGACCGCCTCTACGATCTCGTCTCAGCAGACGGTCGAGGCGAATACGATGTGCGTGAGGTGCTCCGATGTATCGTCGACTCCGATTCGTTGCAGGAATATAAGGCCGAGTTTGGGAAGACGATAGTGACCACGTTTGCCAAAATCGGTGGGCACGCGATCGGGGTGGTCGCCAACCAAAAAGTTCGTTGTCGAACCGCCAGCGGCGAGATTCAAATCGGCGGCGTGATCTATCCCGATGCAGCGGACAAGGCCGCACGGTTCGTGATGGATTGTAACCAAACGCGAATCCCCTTGGTGTTCGTTCAGGATGTCCAAGGATTTATGGTCGGCAAACAAGCTGAACAAGCGGGAATCATTCGCGCCGGCGCGAAGCTGGTCAATGTCGTTAGCAACTCGATCGTCCCCAAATTGACCGTCATCATCGGAGGTTCATTTGGTGCGGGTCATTATGCAATGTGCGGCAAAGCCTACGACCCGGCCCTGATCCTCGCCTGGCCGTCAGCGAAATACGCCGTCATGGGAGGCAATCAAGCGGCCGACACCTTGCTCGCTCTACAACTACGCGAAGCCCAACGCAATGGGCGTGTACTTGCGGAACAGGAAGTCGGCGATTTGCGTCAATCGATCCTGCAACGATACCAGCAGCAGACGGATATCCGGTACGGTGCCGCCCGCGGTTGGGTCGACGCCATCATTCAACCCCACGAAACGAGACTGTGGCTATCGGCCGCCTTGGATCAATTGCCTGCTACCATCGGCCGTGATTTTCGCACCGGAGTGTTGCAGGTTTAGTTGGGAACGGGTGCAAAGCAGTGTTCAACGGGCATCGCATTGACGGCCGTGCATGGCGGAAAGTTCGATTGCGGTTTTTGTAGGTTCAGCTCACGCAGGAGCGTTGGATCCAACTCATCATAACAGGGCATTGTCGGCATGTCGCAAACGATTCGAATCGGGAATGCACAAGCGTTTTGGGGTGACCGAACCGCGGCGGCAATGGAGATGCTGACGCGTGAGCCAGAGCTCGATTTTCTGACGCTTGATTACCTTGCCGAAGTTTCGATGTCGATTCTTGCCTACCAACGTCAACGGGATCCGCAAGCGGGTTATGCACGAGACTTTGTTGATCTCGTGAAATCGTTAGTGCCCTATTGGTCGGCGGGCGGTCGATGCCGTTTGATCGCCAATGCCGGCGGATTGAACCCTATCGGTTGTGCGGAGGCATGTCGCCGCGTGCTTGAGGCAGCGGGGTGCCCTCCGCTGCGGATCGGCATCGTCAGCGGCGATGACGTGCTTGATTTAGTGCGTTCCGCTGCGTTGGAGAATCAAAGCAACGAGTTTCGCAACCTGGAAAGCGGCGAGTCGTTGGGCGAAGCAGCGACTCGGCTGGTCACCGCTAACGCCTATCTCGGGGCCAGACCGATCGTCAACGCATTGGCCGAAGGAGCCGAGATTGTGATCACCGGCCGCGTGGCCGACCCGTCCTTGGTCGTCGCGGCATGTCAGCATGATTTTGGCTGGACCGACGCGGAATTCGATCGTTTAGCCGGCGCGACGGTGGCGGGGCATTTGATCGAATGTGGTACTCAGGTCACCGGCGGCATCAGCACCGATTGGCTCAATGTCCCCGACCCGGCGCACATCGGATTTCCGATTGTGGAGGTCAGCGACGACGGGAGCTGCGTGGTCACGAAACCCAACGGCAGCGGCGGTTGCGTGACCCCGTGGACGGTCAAGGAACAACTCGTTTACGAAATCGGCGATCCCGCAAACTACCTTAGCCCTGACGTGACCGTTTCCTTTTCGTCGCTACGCGTTGAAGCGATCGGACTCGATCGTGTCCGGGTGAGCGGCGCGCTCGGTAAACCGCCCCCTCCTCAATATAAAGTCAGTGCCACGGTTCGCGACGGCTATCGCGCCGCGGGGACGCTCTTGATTGTGGGACGCGATGCCACTGAAAAGGCAACTCGATGCGGCGAAATGGTGCTGCAACGGGTGCGTGAGGCGGGACACGATCTGCGCGAACGCGTGATTGAATGTTTGGGTTCCCCAGGCAACTGCATTGGGATGCCCCACTCGGCGCCGCCCGTCGACCGAGCGTCATTTCATGAGGTCGTGCTGCGGGTTGCGGTCGAATCCGAATCGCGCGACGCGGTGGAATGTTTTACCCGTGAGATGATGCCATTGATCACGGGGGGGCCGCAGGGCACGACCGGATACGCCGAAGGCCGACCGCGTATCCATCCTGTGATTCGCTATTGGCCCTGCTTAATCGACCGCAATGCGATCCTACCAAACGTCGAGCCAATGGGAACAACGGAAACGACTCCCCGATCAACTTCGATGGCGGGGAGTAACGTGATCGAGACGCAGGGGATTATCGAGGAGTGTGCTACACCGGACATGCTCCCTCCCGATCAATTCTCGTCCTCCATCGGCACGGCGGTTAAAGCCGATAACGGGCCATTGGCATCGCAATTGCACGACATTGCCTTGGCCCGTAGCGGCGACAAAGGCACATCGGCGAATCTGGGGGTCCTGGCCCGCAGCCCGGATGACTGGGATTTTCTGAAACAATGGTTGACTGCCGAGCGTGTGTGGGAGTTTTTAAAGCCGCGGGGATGCGACACCGTGGAACGCTTTGAACTCGATAATCTGCAAGCTTTGAACTTTGTGGTCCGGGGCATATTGCGTCAACCATTACGAAGCGATGCACAGGGAAAAGCGTTGGGCCAAATGCTATTGGAAATGCCGCTACCCGCAGATCAGAAGCGTAGAATAACTCGTAGGGAAGACAGGGGAAAATGATGGACAATCTCACTCTGGTGGAGACGCTTGAGCCAGGAATCGTATCGCTGACTCTAAATCGCTCTCATCGTCGTAACGCCCTTAACATCGCCTTGCTAGAACAACTCAATCACGAGATCCAAAAAATCGAAGGGGATCGCGGCAATCGTGTGGTGATCCTTGGCGGTGCCGGACCGGTATTCTCAGCGGGATTGGATTTAAAGGAAGCGTCCGACGTTTCGCTGGTAGAACGTTCAGCCATCGCGGTCGAGCGCGCGCTGTATCGCTTGCAGCGGACGTCGCTGATTGTGATCGCGGCGGTGCACGGCGGAGCGTATGCGGGAGGGGCGGGGTTGATGGCAGCGTGTGATGTCGTGATTGCGGCCGAAGATGCACAGTTCGCGTTCCCCGAAGCACGGCGGGGGCTGCTGCCTGCACTGATTTGCAATGTGCTTCGACACAAAGTGGGCGAAGGGGATCTCCGCGATCTATTTTTGGTGGGCGATCCGATCGATGCCCAGCGTGCATTGCGGATCGGTCTGGTGCAACGGATCGTCCCCGTGTCGCAGTTGCGTGACGCAGCGCGTGAATTAGCCAAGTCGGTGATTTCAGGGGGTCCCTACACGATTCGCCAAACCAAAGAATTGATCAACGAAGCGTTTGCTGACGCCATCCAAAGCAGCGGAACCCATATGGTCAAAGAACATCTCGCGGCTCGTCATAGCGAAGAAGCGCGAGAGGGGTTGGCGGCATTCATTGAAAAGCGAGAACCAAAATGGGATTAGTCGATTCAACATCGCATGCCGACCGGATGGAGCAACGCGAGCAACAAATCCGGCAAGCCGAAGAACTACTTGGTTCGCTACCACAGGCGAGCGGCGTCGCCAAAGGAATGTTCGCGGGGCGGTTCGTCGACGATTGGGTGTTCCCCTACCCCGACTTGACGGGCATCGAGCGGGCGGAGGTGGAAGCGGCGGTCGTGGCACTGAGTCATTTCTGTGACGAACACCTCGACCCCACGCGGATCGATCGCGAGGCCGACATCCCACGGGACGTCATCGACGGACTCGCCGAACTAGGGCTGCTAGGGATGACCGCGCCCGCGGAATTCGGCGGCAGCGGGTTTTCACAAATGGGTTATTGCCGACTGCTTGAGGTGATTGGCGGCCGTTGTAGTTCGACCTCCATTTTCGTCAACGCTCATCATTCGATCGGGATGCGTGGGTTGCTGTTGTTCGGCAGTGAATCGCAGAAAAAAAAGTGGCTGCCCGATTTGGTCCGTGGCAAAAAGCTGGCCGCCTTTGCACTCACCGAACCCGAGGCCGGATCGGACGCTTCCAACGTGCAAACGATGGCGATTCCGTCGGCCGATGGCAGCCACTTCGTCCTGCATGGACAGAAGCGTTACATCACCAACGGAGCGATCGCGGATGTGTTGACGGTGATGGCACGCACCCCGATCGAAGATAGTCGTGAAACAGCGATCACCGCCTTTCTGGTCACCCCCGACATGCCTGGCTTCCAAGTCACCGAACCGCGGATGGAGAAGTTGGGCATTCGCGGCACCGCGACGGCACGGTTGGCGTTTGACAATCTGCATGTGCCGCGAGAGAACATTCTCGGCCCAATCGGCAAGGGACTCAAGGTGGCGTTGACGGTGTTGGACTTTGGCCGCACCACCTTCGGTGCCTGCTGTACCGGAGCCGCGAAGACATGTTTGCGTTTAGCCACCGATCACGCCCGCTCGCGACGTCAATTCGGCCGCCCGCTCGCCGAGTTTGAACTCGTGCAAGAAAAACTGGCTCGGATGTCCGCCTGGACCTACGCCATGGAAGCAACGACCAACGTCACCGCCGGCTTGATTGACCGTGGACTCGAAGACTACATGCTCGAGACCGCGATGCTCAAGGTCTGGAGTACGGAACGTCTGTGGACGATCGTTAACGATGCCTTCCAAATATTTGGTGGCGCCGCCTATTTTACGGATTTGCCACTCGAACGCATGCTACGCGATCATCGCATCAATCAAATCGGCGAAGGGGCCAATGAAGTACTGATGTCGTTCATTGCACTAACGGGCATGCGCGGTCCAGGAATGCGTATGAAAGAGGTGAGCGAGGCTTGGAGACATCCTTGGGCAGGAGTCGGGACAGTGGGCCACTTTACCAGCGACACATTAAGAATGCGTTTTCGATCCCCCGCCGTCCCCGTACGAGCCCCCGAACTCCGCTCTGACGCTCGCCGCTTGGGGAAAGCCATCCGGCGACTCGGCACAACCGTCCAGTGGACGTTGGTCCGACATCGCGAAGAGGTGCTGGAGAGACAACTCGTGTTGCAACGGATCGCTTGGATCGCGATGGAATTGTACGCGACCGCCTGCACACTGAGTCGCTGGGACCACGAATTAGCAGACAACAATCACACGCATGACGCTGTCGCCAGGCTGTTCGTGGCCGATTCGCTGCGACACGTCGACGCTTGTTTTCAAGGCATGCGTGACAATCACGATCCGCTGCTGTTAGCAGCCGCCAGCCCACAAGACGTGCCGTCTTGATATTGCCCTACATTATGTGTTTCGGGCCGAAGACACCGTAATTTGCCTAGAGCATTGTTTTAATCGACGTGGGATCCCATCCGCAGCTGCGTTCGCAAGAACGCGGTCCACCGCTTAGCAACACGGAAAGCGTCACAATAATGGTCGTAAGTACAGACCGGTTCGATGGAACGTTTTGCGGTCGTTTCGCACCAAATTCGGCACGATCCACAGCGTTCCACACTCGAGCGTGCGAGAGTGCTGTTTTGGAGGTTCGGACAACGGATCGTAGATGCGGTTTTCACGACCTCGATTCTATCCGATGGCGCGGCGGTTGGTGCCAGTACGAACGCCAAAAAGTTTTTTCGTTGGCTGCCAGTCCACGCACCTTCACGACGCACGGGGCGAAGGTACGAGCAGCAAGTATTCGGCAATCGAGCTCTATCCAAGGCTGGCGGCATCGTGCCGAAGATGGCGACGACATCCTGTCGTCGCTGGTCATTTCGCGCCGGTGCGATCAAGCGTGCGCGGGTCGATGCCCGCGTTCGACATCCTGCCCGCCAAGACGCAAAGCCGCCTCGCGGCGGCCGCATGAAAGCGAAGGTTCACTCCGGTGCATTGGGCGTGTCATTCCGCGAAGAAGCCTGACCCGTTTGATTTCTCCCCTCATTCTGCCATGCTTCAATTGAATCCAGAACTGCTTGAACTTTCGGCGGTAGCTCTTGACCATCAGAAATTGAGAGTTCCTTTCTAACCCACTGATCTAGTCGGAAATCAATTGCTAGGCCTTCCCGGGATGCGATCAGATTTCTAATAAAAACTGCGGCAAGCAACATTTCCTGGTCCGTCGGAAGCCCGCCAGTCAGTACGGATGCTTTTTGATTTGTGTCAACAATAAGACAGAGGCCGAAACGTTCATGTAAACGATAGCCACGCAAGTCAATGCCAGCAGTCGGACTAAAGCGAAACATGCTTTTCTCTGCTGAACCTAAGACCTTTGTCGAATCCAATGTATCTTCTCGAAGCGGGACAGCGGCGGAAAAAGTTCGTTCGGCAACCTGTTGCTTTGCTCCGACTTCATCTGCAACCGACCAGCCAACGAGCAGCGTTGCAGAATATAGAAACGAACCGATCAGCAAAAAAACACCACAACGCTGAAAACTAAACTTCCGAATCATCTTATTGCCAAAAATCAGGTTAACGCATTCCAGGAAATGGGCTGGGTAGCGGATTGCGAGGTGGCGGCACGTGATCGAAAGGAGGGTACTCATTGTCCACCTCTGGCGGTCTTCCAGGTTGATGCCCCGCTTGATTCGCCAGGATATTGGTCAACAGTTTATCCTTACTTTTCAGGTCGCTGCAATGACTTTCGCAGCTCGCTTTACCCGCCTCGCCCTCACCAAAATTTTTGCCGCTTTGAGGATTCAAGATATCAAGGAGGAGAGATTTTGCCTCTTCGATAATCAGTCGCACATGATGTTGCTCATGACCGTAAGCTCCCGAAACCGATAGCCCATCCGTTCCATCAAATAACCATCCGCCGCCATCGTCTCGAATCTGCTGAACATCAATGAATAAGAAAATCTTAACTTCAATGTTCACATGTTCGAGAACCCAGTTTCCACAACTCTCCTCACAGCTAATGCGTACGCCTGGCAAGTCAGGCCGTAACGGATGCCCCCCAGAGGAGTGCCAATCCAGCCCATTCCAGGAATGCCATCTTCGTCGATCAATGTTTCAATAGTGACACCCTTCCAATACTCCAGCCCGTAGGGATCCAAAAAACGAAGAGGGTTACCATCTAGGCCCTCGAACAGATTCCAACGACTTCCCTCGAAGCCGATAGGATATTTGGAGCAAGACTCCAATCGTCGGCAACTGTCGTAAATGCAAGTGGATTTGCCGGTGCGTTTTGCGAGAGTTTCGACGCAAACTCGGCGCGATCGACGGCGCTCAACTCTCGCGTGCGCGCGAGTGCGGTTTTTCGGTGTCGGACGGCGGATCGTAGATGCGGTTTCCACGCCTCTGATTGTATCCGATGGCGCGGCGGTTGGAGCCAGTACGATACCGAAAAGCTTAGTCTTTAGCTGACCGATCAGCAAAGGCTGGTTGATGGATGGCACCGTTCAGTTCTCTCGCCCGGAAGAACCAACGCCTGGGCGGCTTCGTGCCGCAGGTGTGGCGGACTTCCTGTCCGCCAACGAAAAACGGCAGCCTATCGGCTACCGTTTCATTGTCGCTTCGCTCCGGTGCAACTCCTAGTTTACCCAACAAAGAGACCTGACCCATTTGATGGCTTCGACCCATTTGATGGCTTCTAGATGGATTTTTTTGACAGGACGGAAACGCTGCCATTTTCCTTAAGCACCGAACAGCATGAAGATCATCGCTCCTGACACCCCGATCACAATGCCAGCAAAAATAATAATACCCAACACTCGACGAAGGATTCCCGCTTCAGGCGGGATGGACCGAAAACCAATCGTTACGGCAACTGTGACTGCTGTGATCGGCATCAATGCGCAAGCAATCCTAATTGCCGTGGTCGTGATTGGATGAGGCGAGGCAATCGTCCAACCAATAGCGACAACAACGAACGATAGGAGCAGTATTTCAATTCTGACCAACCACCTGATCGGAATGCTATTCATTGCTCTGGCATTCATTCGGCGTGTAGCAACCTGCTCCCGTTCCAATCGCACTGTTGATACCAACATCTACGCAAATCCAAGTAGCCAACTGCGAGTTTATTCCGGGATTAGTTATCACTCCGGTGGATAGGTTAATCGCACCACTACCGGCAGACTGAAAACCAGCAGCAGCCCCATAGCCCGTCAAAGGGCCAACAGCTGGTACTGGACTAAATGCACCAGCCGCGGCCCCTGAGATTGGAATGCCTGTACTGCCTGCTACGGTAGTGCCAGCTTGTCCACCCGTCGTAGCCCAGAGGCTCGAACCAGCCCCCGTTCCTAAGGTATTGCTCCCAGTAATTGCCGCCGCATTTCCCGGGGAAGTGAAGTGTGTTAATCCAGAGGAAGCGTTTCCGGCCGCAACACCCGCGCCGACACCTGCGAATACGCCAGAGACAGTCCCGCCAACTGCTCCCGCGATCGCTCCACCACTCGCAGCGTTGCCTGGATTGAAGCCGGTATTACCTGAGATGCCCATGCCTACACCCGCGGAAATACCACCGCCGATTGCACCTGAGATCGCCCCGGCTGCAGCACCTCCGCCAGCACCGGCTAAAGCACCAGCGGGTCCACCCACAACAAATCCGACGACTGCACCGGTGATAGCCCCGGAGATTGCGCCGGTCACAGCGCCTGCACCCGCCCCAACCAGGATGTTTCCAACGCCGCCCCAAAAGCTCAGCCCATACGGATCGACCGTCAGCAATACAAAGTACGCATCGTATAGCGACGTCCCGTCAACATACCCGATAGGGTCTCTGGAGCAAGACTCCAATCGTCGGCAGTTGTCGTAACCGCAAGTCAGTTTTGTAGTGCGTTTTGCGGGGCTTTGGTACGAAGCTCGGCGCGAGCGACAGCCATTAACCCTCGCGCGTGCGCGAGTGTGGTTTTTGGGATTTCGGCGGCGGATCGTAGATGCGGTTTTCACGTCGTTGATTGTAGTCGATGGCGGAAAAAACAAATGGGTCAAACCTCTTTGTTTTCATCAGGTGGTAATGGTCGCACTCTTGGTCGTCCGCGAGGTCGCATTGTGGATTCAAGATCCAATCGTCGCGCGATGGATTCGACCCACCCTTCATCGCCAAGTGGTGCTCCACGCTGGGCGCAATTGCGGATGGCTTTGAGTTCATTGTTGGTAAGGGGTTCATTGACTCGTTCAACCCAGTTTGGCAGCCGTGCTATCGGCCATGGGGAGAGCAGCTTCGGTTCAGGGGCAGGGCTTTGCAACCAACGCCAGAGTGAACCCCAACGCCAATCCTCTGCGTGAGCGACCATCTCCGCACGCCGAGCATTGCGTTCTACGTAGCGGCAAACCACGAAGAAGTGTTCGTCATCTTGAATCGGAAAACTCTTGAAACGGCCCTGATAGAGATGACCTTTCCCTGTCGTGTGGTAATGAGCATTGTATCGCATCGTGTGCGTGCCACCCACCCACTTGCAAAATCGCCCCATTTCGCCATCGACAAGTGGTCGTAAGACCAAATGCCAATGCGTACTCATGATTTGGTACGCGAATAGTTGAACCTGGTAAAGCTGCAACGCTTCGCCAAGAACTTTCTCAAAAGCGGCGAAATCTCCCTCTTTGCGAAAGATCTTCGCACCTAAGTTAGCGCGGTTCAGGGCGTGATAAATCCCACCCGCTTCGTCGGCTCGTGGTGATCTAGGCATTTCAATAGCCTACCGCCTGCTCCCGCTGAAACAAAGAGGTTTGACCCATTTGATTCGTGCGCCGTGTCGAATCCGATGCTGACCTTTTTGCCCCCACGGGAGACGTGTTTCAATCACGCCTAGTCGACATGCACGAGTTCGACGATGAAGTGAAGGTGCGAGTGAGGAGGAATCGAGCCTGGGGAGCCGCGTTCGCCGTAGCCGAGTTTTGAAGGCACCCACAGTTCGATCATTCCGCCCTCGCCAACGAGTTGCAGTCCTTCGGTCCAACCGGCAATGACATTTCGCAAGGGAAAGGTGGTTGGTTCACCTCGCTCATAGGAGCTGTCAAACACTTTTCCACCATTGAGCCAGCCGCGATAGTGGACGGTCACCGTGTCGTCGGCCGTCGGCTTCTTACCGTCGGACTTTCGCAGAATGCGATACTTCAGTCCTGAATCGGTCGCCGAGAACTCGAGTGCGGCATCCGCATCCATTGCCCCCGTTCCGGCTTGAAGTTCAGGCCTGTCGACAAACGAGGTTGGTTTCCATTTCGCTTTTGGGGCATCCGGAGTGACCGGCTCGGAAGTAACCGGCTCGGAAGAAATGTTCGGACTGGATTTCGCGGTGGAGCGACATCCCGGAACCAGGAATACGACGCTCAATAGACACCAAGGCAACCAACGCTTCATTGTCGTTCCAACGCTCCAGTCTCGCATCAATCCAAACCGCCCACCGGAAGCGAACCTTGCCTCCATTCATCACTGGGCCTCCATTCTCCGTTGGGGAGGTTAGCGAATACAGGCATTTCTTGAAAGTCCGTAATTCGGCAAGCGTTGCGTTCACACCGTAACTCACTTGACAGGCGAGCTCGTTGAAAAGGCTGCGAAGTCGCACGTAAAAACTCGCCGCCAGCAGGTCAACGCTCTGGGAATCCCCCCCACAAAAGCAAGTCCATCGTCGGTTCACGAACCAAAAACGAGACTATCGATCTCGTTTGTTGTCGCAGTCGCTGTCGCTGTCCATTTAGCATCACGGTTGTTTTGTTTTTCATAATGGGGGCGGTTACTGATAAAGTATGCCGCAGTGCTGAGCCTCCCCCCTCCCCTGCGCCATCAGTCGTCTATACTGGATGCGGTGTAAGCTCCGAGCTTACGCCACTTCATTGCCCTTACGAAACTTGCTGCTGTGTGGCTGTGTCTGACTTGTTTACCCGGTCGATGCAATCAATTACTCGGTCGATGCAATTAGATGGATGATGCCAAACTATGTCCCCACCCAACGCTTCTGCCCCACCCAGTGTTTCTGTTCGTGGCAGCATTCGATTGTGGCTGCTGGTCGTAACGACTGCCCTTGCACATGTTCCATTACCCACATTCGCCTCGGATGACTGGCCGATGTGGCGCAACGATGCGCAGCGTTCGGCAGCGACGACCAACACGGTTGCCGATTCGCTCAGCCCGCTATGGCAGCGAGAATTCGCACAGCGCGTGCCTGCCTGGGACGATCCGCTTAATCTTGACTTGATGACCTACGACCGGATCTTTGAACCGATCGTCGTCGATGGACGAATGTTCGTCGGGTTCAATGATCAAGACAAATTGCAGGCGCTCGATGCAGACACGGGTCGTGAACTGTGGTCGTTCGTCACGGAAGCTCCCGTGCGTTTACCACCGGTGGGATGGCAGAACAAAGTCTATTTTTGCAGCGACGATGGTTTCCTGTACTGCGTTAACGCCGAGGATGGATCGCTCGAGTGGAAATTCAGCGGCGCACCGAATGCCCAACATGTGATCGGTAACCGACGGCTCACGTCAGCATGGCCAGCTCGCGGCGGTCCCGTGGTGCGTGATAATCGAGTCTACTTCGCTGCCAGCATTTGGCCTTTCATGGGCACGTTCATCTATGCCCTCGATGCAGAGTCCGGCGAGATCCAATGGCTCAACGATAGCACCGGTGCTCAGTACATTAAACAGCCCCACAGCGCTCCATCCTTCGCCGGCGTGGCGCCTCAAGGTGCCCTGGTGGCGACGCAAGACGAATTGATCGTGCCGGGCGGCCGCTCGGTTCCCGCTGTCTTGGATCGGGCCACCGGCGAATTACGCTACTTCGAATTGAACGCAGGTGGCAAGGGAAGCGGCGGATCGTTTGTCGCTGCGGCGGACAATTTCTTCTATGTGCACACGCGCGGTAAAGGAACGCGAGCCTTTAATGTCACCACAGGAAAGAAAACGGCCTTCATGCCTAACGAACCCGTGTTGACGCCCGGTACCATCTATTCAGCAGAGATGGTCGACGATCAACCGATGGTCCGGGCTTATGGAACAGACGAAAAGTTAATCTGGGAAATCGCCGCCGATGGACGCGGCGATTTGATCCTAGCCGGCGACAAACTGATCGCTGCAGGCAGTGGCCACATCACTGCGATTCGCTTGCCCAGCCAAAACAAGCCGGCTGAGATCGTATTTGAATTGCCTTGCGAAGCGCAAGTAGAGCGGTTGCTAGTCGCTTCCGAAAAACTCTTTGCAGTCACGCTCGACGGCAAATTGCTGGCCTTTGGCGATAGCAAGACTTCCCCTGCTCGGGCGACCGAACCGTCTACTGAATTACCTGCCGATGGAAATGTCGTCGCACAACAGGACCAAACGCCGGGCGGACAGAAAGCCGCCTGGGAAACCACCGCCGCAGACCTTCAGATCGTGCAGCAAATGCTCGCTAGCTCGTCGCCCGAAGGCTATGCTTTTTGGTATGGATCCACCGATTCGGGCATTGCCCGCAGCTTGGCCAGCAAATCACCGTTTGTGCAACTGGCCATGGTCGATTCGGAAATGCAGCGCGTACACCGGATGCGCAGGCAGCTAGATTCACAAGGTATTCAAGGCGTCACGGTGCATCATGCCCAGGCTGCTGCGTTTCGTGCGCCGCAGTACGTGGGGCACATGGTGTTCATCGCGCCCGATTGTGTGGCAAAGATCGTCGATGAGATTAGCAGCACGGGGCGTCAATCAGAAACGCTAGCCAGCTTGTATCAAACGGTCCGCCCCTATGGAGGCACGCTGCATCTGTTGACTTCCGATAGCAGTAGCGATGAAAGTGCCGACGCGATAAATGCGGAGCGTTTGGCGACGCTCGTCGATGCGTTGGAGCTGGAAAAGGCAGAGGTCGAAGTTCGCGACTACGGGGTCTGTGTCCGCCGCGTCGGAGCGCTGCCCGGTTCCGCCGATTGGACGCACCAAAACGGGGACGTGGCCAATACGCTTAAGTCCAACGATAGCCGAGTCAAGCTACCGCTGGGCGTGCTGTGGTTCGGCGGCAATAGCAATATGGACATCCTGCCGCGGCATGGTCACGGACCACCGGAGCAAGTTGTCGGAGGGCGATTGTATATTCAGGGTATGAACAGCCTCAGTTGCCGCGATGTCTACACGGGCCGCGACATCTGGAA
The DNA here is from genome assembly GCF_007860095.1 of Novipirellula galeiformis. Taxonomy (NCBI): domain Bacteria; kingdom Pseudomonadati; phylum Planctomycetota; class Planctomycetia; order Pirellulales; family Pirellulaceae; genus Novipirellula; species Novipirellula galeiformis. The sequence continues at coordinate 758,489 of NZ_SJPT01000002.1, forward strand.
ACGAGACTTTGACGATCTGGGAACGTTCGACGTCTATTTTGATACGACGTATGAAGATACGCCTCTGGATACGAAATACAACCAAGTCCACATTCCCGGCGCTAACGCACGAGGCACCAACTATGTCGTGACCGAGGATCGTGTTTACATGTTGGTCGGTAACGCCTGTTTGGCACTCGACCCGCTGACCGGAGAAACGCTGCATCAAATCGAACTGCCCCACGATGACAACGGCGATCAAGCCGAGTGGGGATATATCGGCATCTACGAAGACGTGCTGGTTGGCGGGTTGGGATTTGCCAAATATCGCGAGCGGCATGACTTGGAGTTCGAATCGGACAAAGGTCTGAGTGCGAACAAGGCTGGCTTCGGTTCGAAGAGTCTCGATCGGGCGGCGAGCGCAGGATTGATCGGTTTTGATCGCCATACGGGCAAGCAATTATGGCAGGTCATGGCCAAGCATAGCTTCTGGCACAACGGCATCGTGGCGGGGGGTGGCAAACTCTATTGTCTGGACAAAAACCCCAGTCACATCGAAGAGGCCTTGTTGCGCCGCGGCCAACCCGAGCCTGACGACTACCGTATCCTGACCATGGATTACCGAACCGGTCAGACGTTATGGGAAGTCGCGGAAGGCATCTTTGGAACTTGGCTTGGCTATTCGCCGCAATTCGATCTGCTGCTTCAAGCTGGCGCCAAGGCCAGCGATCGCTTGACGTCCGAAACCGGCCATGGCATGACCGTCTACCATGCGGCTGATGGTACGATCAAGTGGCAGAACCCAGACCTGGACTACTCGGGGCCCTGCGTTCTGCACAATGATTTGATTATCACCAACGCAAACTCTTACGCTGAATCTGCGGGTGCCTTTCACTTGCTGACCGGCAAGCAGCGAATGGTCAAGAACCCGTTGACGGGAGAGCTCCAGCCATGGAAGATCACGCGTGCATACGGATGTAACAGCATCATTGCCAGCGAAAACATGCTGACGTTCCGCTCCGGTGCCGCCGGGTATTACGACATGTTGACTGAAGGTGGCACGGGCAACTTGGGTGGTTTTAAATCGGGCTGTACTTCGAACCTCGTCGTGGCCAACGGCGTACTCAATGCGCCTGACTATACACGAACGTGTAGTTGCGCTTACCAGAATCAAACCTCGTTGGCATTGGTCCACATGCCCGACATCGATATGTGGACGATTGACTTGATTGCAAACAACGCTACGCCCGAGCAGTTGCTCGAGCGCATGGCGATCAATTTCGGCGCACCCGGGCATCGCCGACAACCCGATGGCCAATTGTGGATGGAGTATCCCGTCATGGCTGCCGACTCTATTCCCATCGATATCCAAACCAATGCCGAGGCCAAGCCATTTCAGCATCACTCGTCGCTAGTCAAAGGCGTGGATCGGCCCTGGGTGCTGGCATCGGGCTTGGAGGATCTGACCGAATTGCGGATTGGCATGCGAGTCAAATCACCCCCGGCCAAGGCAGCCGCTAAAACATCCAAATTGAAAAAAGCAGACGCCACGGCAAAAACGGATACTGCGACGAGCCGGCGCCGTGAGCAGTTGGTCGCGACCACGGTGCCGGAGGTCGACGATCCGGTTCACCACTACGATGTGCGGCTGCATTTCTCTAGTTCGCCCATTACCAGCCAAGGCCGACGAGTCTTCGATGTTTACGCGCAAGACAAATTGGTGATCAGCGACGTGACGATCGACCCGGCCGACGGTTCGGGCCAGCAGACTGCGGAGCATCTGCTTGAGCAAATTCCTATCGCTGGCAATCTGCGATTGCGGTTTGTGCCCAAACAAGGCTCTGCTGTCCTGTCAGGCATCGAAATCGATAAACGTGAAACGGAGAAGAAGTAGTCAAGATGAAAAAGCCTTTGCAAATTTTTCTATTGATCGCCACGGCGGTGGTCGCATCCGCCGCCGCTTCGATGGCTTGCCAAGTCCCGGTGTTTCGTTACGCACTGGAACGATGGTCGGCCGATAAGTACCAAGTCATCGTGCTTTCCTCGGGCCCCCTCGAAGGAACTTCGCAGACCAACCTGCAGCGATTGCAAGCGTCAGCGGCGGAGCAGGGAGCCAATTTCGAGGTGGTGACAGCCGACGTGGCGACGATTGAGGACCGTCGTTTACTCGAGCTATGGCAGCAGCATCAGCCCCACGACTCGCCGCTCATGATCACGCTCTATCCGCGTTCGGCCGAACAGGTCCCGGACCGCGTGATCGAGGCAGGCGCACTCACCAGTGATGCTGTGTCACGTTTGCTGCATTCACCCGTGCGAAAGGAGGTTGCTCAGCGATTGAGCAGTGGACAATCCGCAGTCTGGATTTTTGTCCCCAGTGGTGATGCGGACAAAGACCGCTTGGCGATGCGAGCCCTTGAGCAGCGTCTAACCGCTAATCAACAAATACTGAAGGTGCCCACCGCGGAAGAGCTGGATATCGCCCCGCTGCGTTTGGAAAACAACAAGATCCCGCTGCGGATTGAATTTTCGGTCGTGACGCTTGACCGCCAGGATCCGCAGGAAGCTTTCTTGTTAGCCGCACTGACACACAGCGAGGCTGGATTGCCGCAGACCGAACCGCAAGCGTTCCCAGTTTTCGGGCGTGGCCGAGTCTTGTATGCGTTAGTGGGTCGGGGAATAATGCCCACGACGATCGATACTGCCTGCAAGTTCATGGCTGGCCCCTGCTCGTGCCAGGTCAAGAATCTGAACCCGGGTTTCGATTTGCTGTTGTCGCATGGCTGGGACGACGTGGTAGCGGGATCGATGATTTCGGATGCCTTGCCCGCTGAGTCCGCTGAACCCGTCCTGCTGACCATTCCCCCAGGCCGCTAAGAATCGCGTTGCTTGGGAGGTGGACGAGGCTCGGAATCACGCGATCCAATTTCACCTTGACTCTCGCTTGCTCATTTGAATTCAACATGCACTCTCACCAGTCACTTACCGCCGAAGAACATGCCACCTACGAGTGGCAGATGTGGGTTTCCGATTTCGGCGCCGCAGGACAACAGAAACTCAAAAATGCATCAGTGATGATTTCACGCGTCGGCGGCGTCGGCAGCGTTGTGGCCTATGAACTGGCCGCTGCAGGTGTGGGCAAGTTGATTCTCGCCCACGCTGGAAACGTTAAACCGAGCGATTTGAATCGGCAATTGCTGATGACTCACGATTGGATCGGCAAGCCGAGGATCGAATCCATCCGGCGACGCTTGCTAGAACTAAACCCACGTTTAGAGATCGTGGCGGTCGGTGAAAACGTCGGCCCTGAAAATGCTGCCCAACTAATCGAACAGTGTGACGTCGTCGTCGATTGTGCGCCGCTGTTCCCCGAACGTTTCCTCATGAACGAGCAAGCCGTTCGCCAAGGCAAACCGATGGTTGAATGTGCGATGTACGAAATGGAAGCCCACATCACTACCATTATCCCGGGTCGGTCCCCCTGCCTGCGGTGCCTATTCCCTGAAGCTCCTCCGACTTGGAAACGTCAGTTCCCCGTGTTCGGCGCCGTCTCTGGGACTGTCGCCTGTATGGGCGCGGTCGAAGCGATCAAAGTCATCGCGGAAATCGGCACCCCCTTGGCCGGTCGGTTAGTAAAAATGGATCTGCGTGATATGAGCTTTCGCACCCTGAATTTTGCACGTCGCAGCGATTGCCCGGTGTGCGGCCAAACACAGCAATCCATAACCGAGTGAAAGGAGCTCCTAAGTTATGAACGTCATCATTCCCACTTCCCTGCGTCAGCATACCGGCGGCCTTGGGATCATCGATGTCCAAGGCCAGTGCGTTGATGAAGCACTGCTGTGCTTGGTCGAGTCGCATCCTGCGCTGAAACCGCAACTACTCGATGCGTCCGGAGGCCTGCTCTCTCACGTCAACGTGTTTGTGAACGATACGAACTCGCGAGATTTGGACGCGGGTGCCACCCCCCTTGCCGAATCCGACGAAATCTTGCTGGTGCCAGCGATCGCGGGTGGATAGATGAGCAAGGACAACACGGCATTGTCGCCCGAGGAACTCCAGCGATACGCGCGGCATCTCAGTTTGCCGGAACTTGGCTTGGCGGGGCAAGCCAAACTGCGTGCCGCTTCGGTACTGATCGTGGGAACCGGTGGCTTGGGTTCACCGGTGGCAATGTACTTGGCCGCTGCCGGTGTCGGGCGACTGGGAATGATCGATTTTGATCGCGTGGAATACTCGAACCTGCAGCGTCAAATCATTCATACGACTGATAGTGTTGGTCGCTCGAAGGTCGCGTCGGCAGCCGAGGCTGTTGCCAGGATCAATCCACTGATCACGGTCGATGCGATCGACGCCGCACTGACAAGTGAAAATGCAATGAGTATCGCCGGTGACTATGACATCATCATCGACGGAACCGACAATTTTGCGACGCGGTACTTGGTGAACGATGTCTGTGTGCTGCTGAAAAAGCCGAACTGTTACGGTTCGATCTTTCGCTTCGAAGGCCAAGCGTCCGTGTTCGGTCACGCGGGCGGACCTTGTTACCGCTGCTTGTATCCTCAACCGCCCGCACCAGGAACCGTACCGAATTGTGCCGAGGGAGGTGTGCTGGGAATCCTGCCCGGAATCGTAGGTACAATTCAGGCCACTGAAGCGATCAAGTTGATCCTGGGAATCGGTAACTCATTGTCAGGCCGATTGCTGCTGATCGATGCCGCCGAGATGAGGTTTCGAGAGTTGAAAGTGCGACGCAGCGCCGATTGCCCCGTGTGTGGTGACGCGCCGACGATTACCGCGCCGATCGACTACGACCAGTTCTGCGGCTCGTCTCCGGCCAGCGAGGAAACGGACGTACAAAGCCGCTGGGATATTGAGGCGAGTGAGCTGAAGCAAATGCTCGATGACGGCACGGAGTTCGTTTTGGTTGACGTCCGCGAGCCCCACGAGCACGAGATCTGCAGCTTGGGAGGAACTCTAATCCCACTTGCCGAACTTACCGATCGCCAACACGAATTGCCAACCGACAAAACCATCGTTGTGCACTGCAAACTCGGCGGTCGCAGCGCTCAGGCGGCCCATCAACTGCGAGAGCTTGGTTTCAAGGACGTCCGCAATTTGCGTGGCGGGATTGATGCCTGGGCCACCCAGATCGATCCTTCGATGCCGCGATACTAATTCGCTACGCCGCGAAGCACTTAGAGACGGCAAATTACAGCATTTGCGTTCCGTAGCTACGCTCGCCAGAGCGTGGATGGTTGCCGGCCAATACGAATCACCACCTTCTGGCGAAGGTAGCTACGAGAATATGGTTCTTCGCTGCTGTTCGCTACGCTCAAACCACCGGCAAATTACGGCATTTGCGTTCCGTAGCTACGCTCGCCAGAGCGTGGATGGTTGCCGGCCAATACGAATCACCACCTTCTGGCGAAGGTAGCTACGAGAAAATCGTTTTTCGCTGCTGTTCGCTACGCTCAAACCACCGGCAAATTACGGCATTTGCATTCCGTAGCTACGCTCGCCAGAGCGTGGATGGTTGCCGGCCAACACTAATCACCACCTTCTGGCGAAGGTAGCTACGAGAAAATCGTTTTTCGCTGCTGTTCGCTACGCTCAAACCACCGGCAAATTGCAAAAATCTCTATCGCGATTGCGGCGAAACCAATGTGCGACAGGAACGATCAAGGCAACGCTCATTCGGCGGTGATTTTGCCGTCATCGAGCACAAACCGGCGGTCGGCAAGCGCGGCCGCCTCTGCGCTGCTATGGGTGACATGCAGCGTCGTCACGCCGGTGGTTTCCTTGACCCGCCGCAGCAACTCACGCATCTCCAGTCGCGTCGATTCGTCCAGTGCGCTCAGCGGCTCATCGAGCAACAACACGCTGGGATGAAACGATAACGCTCTGCCGAGCGCCACACGCTGAGACTCTCCGCCACTGAGTCCATCAATCTTGCGGCTTAGCAACGACGTGATACCCAGCATCTCGCTCAGCTCTTCAGATCGACGATTCATCTCGGCACGCGATTGGCCACGCAGCTTCAGAGCAAACGTCAAGTGTTCGGCGACGCTAAGCGTGGGAAACAACGCCAGGTCTTGCGGTACATATCCGATTTGTCGGTCGCCGGGCATCCAATCGGTGACGTCCGTTCCCTCGATTAGTATTTGGCCATGATGAATTCGGCGGAGCCCGCAGATCGCTTCGAGGATCGTTGTTTTGCCACGTCCGGTGCGGCCCATCAATGCCACGTATTCGCCCGAGCGGATTTGAAACGATAGCTGCCTCAGTCGGAATTCACCCGCCCCAATGGTGATGTCACGTAGTTCAATCATGCCGTCAATCCTGTTCCCAAAACTCGCAAGACCAGCAGCACGATGACCGCCATCGCGACCATCAGCAGAGACACCGCGACGGCGGCATCCAGCTGTCCGACACTGAGTTCTAAAAACACCGTCGTCGAGAGCACCTCCGTACGCATTCGTGTCGCGCCGGCAAAGACCAAGATCGGTCCGAATTCGCCCAACGCCCGTGCCCACGCAATCGTGGTTGCCGCGATCATACCACGCCACGCCTGGGGGATCGCGATCTGCATGAACGCTTGGGCGCGGGTACAGCCGAGCGTGCGTGCGACGTCTTCGGCACGAGGGTCGATCTGATCGAACGTCACTCGCATCGTGCGCACGGCAAACGCACAGGCCACCGAAAACTGCGCCAGCACCACGGCGGGCCAGCGATAAGTCACGGGAAAACCGACACTGTCGCGAAGCCAGGCTTCGAGTTCCCAACCACCGACCGGAAGGTGAAATAGAATCAACAAACTAAGGCCCAGCACCAGCGGCGGCAGCACAATCGGGATGTCCACCAGCGTATCGATCATCCATCGTCCGGGAAAACGATAGCGAGAGAGCAGATACCCCAGCGGCGTGGCAACCCAAATCGAAAGGATCGCAGCAGCGGTACAGGACAACATGGTCAGCCGAAACGCTACTTGGATTTCCGGCTTCGCCAGCGCCGCAGTAAAGTCAGAAAAGGATGTAAACAGGATATCGGCAGCCAACAGCAAAACAATCAGCAGCACAAAGAGAGCGGAAATCGCGCTCATGACGAAAAAGAACGGCACATCGCTTCGTCGGCGACGAACTGCAAGTCCCTTCTTTGTTGTTACCGTTACGCTTGGTTCGACTTCGCTTGTCATTTCGTCAGAGCTGAAGAGTTGTAGTTTTTTGAAGCCGCAAGATTGGTGATTGCTTTCTTAACCAAAGACCACCGCCATCGTAGCCTCGGGCTATGTCGAGTGCAGGACCTTGGCCATAAAACTCGGGGCGATATTATCCCGTGCCGTGGGCAAGGCTGTCCAGTGCCATGGGCAAGGTTGTCCAGTGCCGCGGGCACATCAATGCCGCGCACGGCGGTCATTCTCCCTTGTTCGCATCCAATTGCCAGCGGAAACCTTCGGCGGCGAATATCCCCTGTGATGACTGCGAACAGATTTGTTGGAACAACCGTCCGGCCAATTCTGGGTACTTTGACTCTTCCGCGACCGCCCAGGGTTGCGTTGCGACGCTACACGAGATGTCTTGGATTCGGATCGCATCCAACGACTCCGAGGCCCCCGCTGCGTTACTCAAATAAGCCACGGCGGTGTCGAGTGAACCGGTCAGCAACTGATTCACCAACATATCGCCCGTCGGCGACTGGACCGTCACGTTGGGCATCACCTCTTGCTGAATACCACTTTCACGAAACGTGTTTTGAGTGACCCAGCCCATCGCACATTGCTTCTCGTGTCCAATCCCCACTCGCAAGTCCTTGCGAGTTAAATCCCGTAACGATCGGATGTTTTTCGGATTGCCTTTTTGCACCAAAATCACCAGTTCGTTTTGGGAGACCGGAACCGGCTCGGGAAACAAATCGTGAACTTGGTTCATGAATTCCGAATCGCAGGCGAAATAGGCGTCCGGATGTTGCCCCGCCTTCATTTGAGCAACCAAGATTCCGCAGCCATTGTAAACCCGGTTGACCTTGATGCCCTCGCGTTTTTCAAACGCTGCGATCGTGTCCTCGATTGCGGGACGCAACATCGAGCCAGCAAAAATCGACAACTCCGGCACGTCGCTCCAAGTGTCTCCGCCTCGGGTGCGAAAACCGAACTCAGCGTAGTGCTTCAGTCCGCGGTCTCGCGCCGAAAGGTAGCGTGCGAAATGAAGTGCCGCCTGGGGTTGGTCCGTCGAAGCGATCACGCCTACCGAAATTTGAGATGCGGCATCCGCCAACTCAGGCAACTCAATGTACTCGAGGTCGTCATAGGTATTCAGTACCGCGTCGTACACGATTCCAGCATCTGCGGCACCGATCGCAACATCATTGGCAACTTCGTTGACCGTTGCGCGTGACGCAGTCACGGACGACTCGATCAGCTCCCACTGGCCATCCGCACTCAGAACCTCACGTACGACTTTGCCAATCGCGGCCGTATCGGGACTGGCCATGACCAACCGCACCTCATCGCGGAGCAGGTCCGAGAACTGCTCGATCGACTTTGGGTTGTTCCGCTTGATAGCGACCACGGCCTGCATGCGAGCGATCGGCACCACCTCCGCGACCAATTGCTTGTCGCGAGCCATGTCGAGATAGCTGTCATCGGCTGGCAAGAACAAGTCTCCCGATCGAGTCACCTCAATGGACGACAGCAAGGTTTGTGACGGCCCGTACTGGATATCAACCTTGCGACCAAACTCTTGTTCGTAGTCCTCGCGAATCGACTCCATCACTGCGCGATTGCTGGCGGCACAGTACAGCATTATCGATTGTGGTGGATCGTCCGAGGTCGCGTGATTGCCAAGGTTCAAAATGGCAAAGATCCCAGCCAGCAAAATCACCGACCCGATGATGAGTAGTAAGATCCGATTCTTTGATGACATGTCTACCAATTCCATGCTGTCGAACGAAAGGAATTAAGCCAGCATACCATGATCGATTTCCTGCATCGCCACCCTCTAAACCTTAAACAAGCGAGCTTCGCTTGTTTCCTTATGCTTAGGTTCCAACATCCATTTCACGTTCGTTCCAATCGGAACGCCTCTCGTGGTCGGTCACGATAGAAAGAATTGACCTGCCCCCACCCCCTACTCTCATAACAGTGGACCATGAATTAGGGGCATTCCATAGCGGAGCGTCCCCTTGCCATAGCCATTCGGGGGTGAACCAATTCGTTTCGCTATGATTTATGCTTCTTCGTTTCCGTCGAGGGTTTCCGTCGAGGGGTTTCTTCGCCCCGGCGGTGGATGACTTTTTACGATTGAGGGTTTGCCCAAAGCCAAGCTCGACAAATCGTTGCCTGATAACCGACGGTCTTGGCACAAAAGAAAACAGCATTCGCAATCGGAGTGAGTGTCCATGCCGGCGCCTCTGCATCCGCCTTGAGCAATATTTGAGCACGGCGAACTTTGGGGCCGGTCCACTTGAGCTTGCGAATTAACTCAGCGACGATTTCCCAATTGGACACAACCCTAGCTTTCACGCATGACAAAGCACTCGATAAAAAAACGCAATGCCCATTGGCTCTAGCGAGGCCCCATCCGTACGGCGCCATCGAGTCGCAGCGTGCAACCATTGAGCATCGCATTGTTGAAGACGTGCGTCACCAGTGAAGCAAAATCGTCGGGCTCGCCCAACCGTTTGGGAAACAACGTTTGATCGATCAGCGACTGACGTACTTTGTCCGGGGCGGCTTGCATCATCGGCGTATCGAAAATCCCAGGCGCAATCGAAACGACACGGATTCCATGCTGACTCAGTTCACGCGCCAATGGTAGCGTCAGTGAGGCAACGGCGCCTTTGGATGCAGCGTAGGCCGCTTGCCCGACCTGGCCTTCAAACGCCGCGACCGATGACGTCATGACCATCACGCCTCGTTCGCCATCCGTGTCCGGCTCGGACCGTGAAATCGCCTCGGCCGCCAACCGCATCGTGTTGAACGTCCCGTTTAGATTAATGTCGACGGCGCGGCGAAACGCATCGAGCGAAGCGACACCCTCGCGAGGCAACAAACGCTCCGCGTGCAACACCCCCGCACACGCAACCACGCCACGCAAGCTGCCAAAGGCTGCCTCACCCGCCGTGATCGCCGCTTGCATGTCGGCTTCGCTCGTGACATCGGTTCGCACATAGAGCACACGATCGCCAAGCTCTTTTTGCACTTCCTCGCGTGGCGAAGCCAAGTCAGCGACGGTGACTCGGGCTCCTTGGCGAGCAAGAGAACGGACACACGCCGCTCCTAATCCGGAACTGCCACCGGTTACCAACAGATGCGATTGATCGATTTGCATGAATGAATTGACTCCAATCTTGATGTCCGAAGGCTCGCGGAACGAAGGAACGCGCGGCACTAAGCGCTACGTTATAACGATCCACCTGGAATCGTGTAGCGCGAGCGTCAAAAAAGCGGTTTGCAAACACCAGCCCGTCCCGATCAACGACGCCGAATATGCCGCTGCGACGATGATCGTTAAGTACGAGAGAGAGCGTTGAATTCCGCCCCCGAAGCTGATTCGTATCGCCCTGAGTTTCGTAGTCTCACGAATCCGAATGAAGTGAACGCCAGCGTGATTGGTGAGCGACTCAGGCGGTTTCAATGTTCGCGATGTCGTGAAGGCCCAGTTCCGTGATCGCTTGTTCTCGGATCTTAAACTTTTGGATTTTGCCAGTCACGGTCGTTGGAAAACGTTCGACGAACTTCCAGTAGCGTGGCACCTTGAACCGCGACAACGATTCACCACAAAATTCACGCAACTCCGCTTCGGTTGCCGTGTCTCCGCGTTTCAATTTGACCCACGCCAAAACCTCTTCCCCAAATCGACGATCAGGCACTCCCACGACTTGCACGTCTTCGACCGCGGGATGTTCGTAGAGACGTTCTTCGATCTCTCGCGGGTAGATATTTTCGCCGCCACGGATAATCATGTCGTGCAAACGCCCGGTGATGCGATAGTATCCGTTGGATTGCCGCATGCCGAGGTCTCCGGTATGCAGCCAACCGTCGGCGTCAATCGCCGCGGCGGTTCGGTCCGGCATGTGATAATAACCGATCATCACACCATGCCCACGTCCACAGAATTCACCCTGCACGCCATCACCAAGTTCCTGGCCCGTGTCGGGATCGATAATCTTCGCCTCAAAACCCGGCAATGTCTGTCCCACAGTACCGACGCGAAGTTCGATGGGGTCGTCCGTACGCGTTTGAGTGATTAACGGCGAAGCTTCGGTTTGACCATACCCAATCGTGATCTCGTTGGCCCCCATCTCTTCGGTGACCCGTTTCATCAACTCGATCGGACAGGGGCTTCCCGCCATGATGCCAGTACGCAATGAAGTCAGATTGCGTTGCGGATAGTCGGGGTGTTCAAGTTCCGCAATGAACATCGTCGGCACCCCATATAGCGAGGTGCATCGTTCGTGTTCAATCGCACCGAGCGTTGCCTCGGCGCTAAAGCTTTCCGCCGGAAAAATCATCGCTGATCCGTGGACAACGCATACCATCGTCCCCAACACGCAACCGAAACAATGGTACAGCGGAACCGGCAAACAAATTCGGTCACGGTGATCCAACCGCTGAGATCGCCCCGCGTAAAACGCGTTGAGCAGCACGTTACGATGCGACAACATCGCCCCTTTGGGATGTCCGGTGGTTCCGGAGGTGTACTGAATATTGATCGCGTCGGTGGGTCTTAAAGCGTTCGCGATGTCTTCAACTCGCTGTTGCGAAACAGACTCGCCACGCGAGTAAAGCTGGTCCCACATCAAGGCATAAGGTTGACGATTGCCACGTAGTGCAATGATCCATTCCAATTTGGGGAAAGCCTTGCTCTGCAATTGACCGGGCGACGCAGACGCGAGTTCGGGACAAGTTTGGCAAAGCATGTCGAGAAAGTGCGATGACTTATAGTGATCGATGAGTGCCAAGCCACGCACATCGGACTGTTGCAACGCATACGCTAACTCGCTGGCGCGATAGGACGGGTTGATGTTGACCAACACGACGCCGATTCGCGCCGTGGCAAACTGTAGCAAAACCCACTGCGGAACGTTCGTCGCCCATACCCCAAAATGGTCTCCAGGGACAAACCCCAGACCCAACAACCCTCGTGCGATACGGTTAACGTCCGCATCAAACTCAGCCCATGTCATGCGAGCACTGGCGGCGCAGAACACAAACGCATCATCGTCGGGAAACCGCCGCGCCGTGCTTTGCAACACTTGCCCGATCGTCAATCCATCGACCCACGGTACCGACGAATCACCCTCTTTTCTCGTGACGCCCATTTTGTAACTCCCGAGTTCGAGTTCCTTCTATTTTAGGCTATGGGTGTCAAGACGAGCGTTTGAAAGTTGCCAAAAATAACTCGTCCCTCTAGCGGTGGTTGCATACAATAGAGGAACGGTGGTTCTGAGTGGCAATTCGGGTTAGGTTGCTTACCAGATTGACTCCGTAATCCGTAAAACGCTGCACGCTGTTTTCGTTTTCAAAGGGTCATCCGATGCAGGACGCCTTTATCCTTTCCGCCTGTCGTACGCCGATCGGACGGTTCCAGGGTGTGTTTGCGTCGGTCCCCGCAACTGAGCTTGCGGCGATTTCAATCCATGAAGCGGTCACCCGAGCCCACTTGTCGTTCGCGGCAATCGACGAGGTGATTCTTGGTCACGTATTGACCACCGGGGTTGGCCAAGCGCCGGCACGCCAAGCAGCGCTCGCCGCGGGACTTCCCGTAACCGTCGCTGCCTATACCGTGAACAAGGTTTGTGGATCTGGGTTAAAAGCGGTAATGTTGGCGGTCCAGGCAATCCGCTGCGGCGAAGCGAATGTCATCGTGGCCGGAGGTATGGAGAACATGAGTCGATCGCCCTGGGTTCTCGCTCGTAATTCACCGCCGCTTGGAGACCGCGTACTTGTCGATTCCCTCATGCACGACGCGCTCGTCTGTTCCTTCAGCGGATGTTCGATGGGAGCCATTGCAGAGCAACTCGCCGACAAAGCGGGCATCGGCCGATCCGACCAAGACCGCTATGCGTTGGAAAGTCATCGCCGTGCACTCGAGGCAACCCAAGCGGGTGTTTTTACATCGGAGATAGTGCCCGTTACCACGGGACACGAATCAGCGCAGGTGACCATCCGATCCGATTCGGGGCCTCGTAGCGACAGCACACTGGAGCGGTTGTCCGCGTTATCGCCTGCGTTTCGCGATGACGGAACGATCACGGCGGGAAACGCCTCGATGCTTAGTGATGGCGCTGCGGCAGTGGTCGTTGGCAATCGTTCCGCCTGTGATCGATCGAGCCAAACCCCCTTGGGCCGCGTCGTGGCTGCTGCCACGTCAGGTGGCAAACCGAGCGACGTGTTCACCGCACCGGTCGAAGCAATCCTGGAAGTCGTTCACAAATCGGGGCACGCGTTAAGCGATATTGATCTCTTCGAAATCAACGAAGCCTTCGCGGTCGAGATGATCGCGTGCATCGACCAGCTCGCGCTGCCCTCCGATCGCGTCAATATTCATGGAGGCGCGATTGCTTTAGGACACCCCATCGGCGCCAGTGGCGCTCGGGTGCTGGTAACGTTGCTACACGCGTTAAAACATCGTGGAGCCCGATTGGGCATTGCCGCGCTTTGTTTGGGCGGAGGTAACGCCGTGGCCATGCTCGTCGACAGGAACGTTTGAATGAGTGCCTGGATTCGGCTCGGCGAAATCGAATTGTTGCCCGTTAGTGGTGGGCGATTGTGGATCGATGGCGGCAATATGTTCGGCGTGATTCCACGCATGCTTTGGCAACAAGTCGCCGTTCCCGATGAACAACATCGCATCTTGGTCGAAACCAATTGTGTGCTGGTTCGCACGGGAACTTCACTTGGTTTGATTGATACCGGATACGGCAGCAAAGCAGCAGAGAAGATTCGCAACCGCTACTCCATGGAACCGGGACTGCCATTGCTGCGGAACCTCGCCCGCTGCGGCGTTGCCCCTGAGGATATCGATTGGCTGATTCTATCGCACTTGCATTTTGATCATGCCGGTGGCGCGACGTATCGCGATCCGACGGGGCAACTACGCCCGACATTCCCACGTGCTCGGCACTTCGTGCAACAGCGTGAATGGGACGACGCCACCGGAGAATTACCCGAGTTAGCCGGCGCGTATTTTCTCGATGACTTCGTGCCGCTCTTGGATGCCGGGCAACTCGAACGAGTCCAGGATGCCGCAGAAATTGTCCCTGGAGTCTCGGTCGCTCTGACCGGTGGCCATACACGCGGGCACCAAATGGTGGTGTTGCACTCGGAAGACTCCTGGGCGGTCTACCCCGGCGACCTCGTCCCCACAGCGGCTCATCTGGAAACGTTCTGGACTTTGGCGTACGACCAATTTCCATTAACAGTCCGCCGTTTAAAACCGGAAATCATTCACGACATCGTCTCACAACACCGGATCATCCTCTTCTCGCACGATCCCTCCACTCCCGCTGGGCTACTCAACCACGCCGTGGACGGCAAACTCGAGATCACGACCCCTTGGGCTTCGAGATAGCTTCCCCCATCATTCAAGCCGAGCGAGTGGGCCATTCTGCAAAAAGCTTACGTTGAAGCGCGGGCGGTGGATGCTTCCGCACGCAGTTGGCGATTTCGCTTGAACAAGCTGATAATTCCTGCGGTCAGCGAGCGTTCTTCGGTTTTGCGGTAGGGTGAGTCTGCGGGCAGCGATTCCATCAAACGGCGATGGGCTTCGGGCATGGCATGATAGGGCAATGATGGAAACAAGTGGTGCAACGCATGGAAACGCGTCCCCACGGGGCCCCATAATTCCGTGATCCAGGCGTGATGCGGATAATTCACCGAGTCGAGCATCTGATCCATGAATGCCATCTCCTCTCCGTCATTGGACCAGCGGTGAGACCCAATCGTACGCACCGAATTAATGAAGATGATGCACACCGAGAGCAGATACGCTTGGATCAAGAATGGCGTCGGCCATTGTCCGACCAAGATCGGTACGACGACGATGATCGCCAGACTCCAAAGAAAGCAGAAGAACTCTTGAATGTAGATGATCTTCATCGTTTGCTTGTTCGGCAGGGGACGGATGTAGGTTGGATCCATCACCATCGACGAAGCATGTCGGTGGACGAAAGCTCGGAATCCCGGAATGGTCCATGCCAACGGGGTGAGCAATAGAAAACGAACCACCGCGAAAATGGGAATCACCAAGGACCAGGAAAGGTAGAACAAAATCTGCCACGTTTGTTGATGTTCCAAAGGCATGTACTCTCCGTCATGCTTCGTCCCATAGTGCTTGCGGCGATGATGATCAATATGCGTGTAGTAGACAAACGACGGAATCAAGAAGGGGATTCCACATAGTAGATTCCAGGTGATTCGAAACCATTTCAGTTGCCGAGTATTTCTCTGATGTACCACTTCATGAATGAACAACGAAGCTCGGTAAAACAGCAAACAAGAGGCAAAAAAGAAGGCGATTTGTTGGAAACTTCCCGTATATCCCTGGTGCCGTTGATAGATCGGCCCTCCATGAACCATGCTGTAGCAATACGCGCCCGCAGCGTACGTCAAGAGAAAGTCGGTCCAATAGATCCAAGCGCGCGGTCGCAAGAGATCTCCTATCTGGCGACGGCAATCGGCGAAAGAAAAATCAGAAGGAGTTGTCGAGGGTGATGACATGGCTACGTTGGCGAAGTAGAGAAATTGTCCATTGCGTATATTGTTCCGTCGGGACAACTATGTCAAAAGAAAAAAGGGATGTCAAAGCGGATCCAACCAAGAATTGACTCCAAACCGTGGCACAAGACGCCTAACGTTTCCAATTCAAAGGAGTCAAATTGAGCCACGCGAATCAACGTCCTCCCGCCTCCTTGCCCATTTTACCCGCCAACGTTCAAACGACGGTCGCTAATGAGCCCTCCCGGCACTCCGTCGGCGAAGGTCGAACCTTGCCTTCTTACAATCCTAGACCGCCTAATTTTGGATGCAGTAGATTCGTGACGCGGTGCGGATCAGCAATCGGTCTCCTGCGATTGCGGGCGACGCCATGCCCATGTCGTCATCGGACAACTCATTGCTGCCGATCACTTCGAATTCGTTGCCCGCCTTAATCATCGTTGTTTTGCCATCCTCATTTAAGCAAAAAACTTTGCCATCGTATGCCCAAGGCGACGCAGTGTACCCGCCCCCTTGGGGGATTCGCTTTTTGGAATAAATTTCGGAACCGTCAACCGCGTCATACGCGGCGAAAAGGCCTCGATCGTAGAGCACGTAGACAATCCCGTCGTATGCCAACGTCGATGGGTTATAGGGTGCTGCGGTCGGCTGGCTCCACACGATCGACGCATTGGAAGTTTCCGTACCCTCGAGTGAGATATCCCCTTTACCTCCTGGGCGAATCGCATACAGCGGGCGATAGGGATCACCGACATAGCCTGAACTGAGATACAACAGCCCTCGGTATTGATACGGCGTGGCGATCGTGATGGTAGACATTCCCGTCAATGACCAGAGCAAATGCCCATCGAGATCGTAGGAGCGCACCTGCCCCGATCCCAGCGTGACAATCTCAGTCCGCAATTCGTTGTTCCAGATGAAGGGGGTCGACCAATTGCTCTTTTCATCCCGCTCGGTCCGCCAAATCGACTGGCCAGTATGTTTGTCAAACGCCTGCAAATACGATTCTTCCTCGTTGTCGTTGACCACATACAAACGATCGCCATGCAAGACGGGCGAGGCCGCTGTTCCCCAACCGTAACGCGTTTTGCGTGGGGCGATATCTCGCATCCAAACCTCGTTCCCTTGCATGTCAAAGCAATAGATTCCGACGCCACCAAATAACACGTAGACGTGCTCTCCGTCGGTGACCGGCGTCTCTGATGCAAGGCTATTCTTTAGGTGGATTGAGCTTTGGGGCGTGGCCTTGCGAACTTGTTTCCTCCACAACGTGCCCCCATCTTTCAAATCAAGACACATCACGATCCATTCATGTTCCGACGATGGGGGTTCGGGACGATTACCACCAAAATAAAGTCCTTTCTTGGGCGTCTCTGCTTCGCCGAGGTTGACCACGGTCGTCACAAAGACACGGTCCCCCCACACGATCGGAGACGACCAACCACGCCCTGGAATGTCAGTCTTCCAGGCAACGTTTTCCGTTGCCGACCAAGTGTCGGGAAGCTGCCCCGGATCGTCGACGACTCCCGTCGCGTCGTGACCTCGGAATTGAGGCCAGTTTTCCACCGCCAAAGCCGACAGCGCCGGCAGGGCGAATGCAAACATGAGCGTGAACGATTTCAGACTTCTTGCGTGCTGAGAAATGATCATAGAACGGATCGCGTGTGACTTTGATTAGTGGATCGAGCCACAATTGTACCGAATCAAATCACATCCGACGAATGGCGCGATCCCCCAAGTACGCCAAACCGCTGCGCTGTGGATCGAAGCCACCGCGGCGAAACAAGGGAGCGGGCAAGTCCCATTGCAAGCAGGCAAGTCCCATTGCAAACGGATGGCCCATGTCGGGACGATCACAAAACACGCCCCGATGAAGCTCGACACGAAATCCTAACCATCAACGCATGCACCACGTCGGGGCCAGACCGAATCCACGATCGGCCCATGACGAAGTGACCATCGAAACCCTACGAATGGGATGATTTCGCGTTTAAATCAATCCCATCGCCTGCATTGCATCGGCAACGCTCATGAACCCGGCGATATTAGCACCTTGGGCGTAATTGCCTGGCACGCCAAACTCATCCGCCGTTGCCAGACACCGGTCATGAATGTCCTTCATGATGTGGGCCAGTTTGCGGTCGGTGTATTCGAACGTCCAAGCGTCGCGTGATGCGTTCTGCTGCATCTCCAGGGCGCTCGTTGCCACACCGCCTGCGTTGGCAGCTTTACCGGGAGCGTAGGCGATCTTGGATTCGGTAAACAACTCAATCCCTTCGGGAGTCGTCGGCATGTTGGCGCCTTCGGCAACGGCCATGCAACCATTTTTCAGCAGCGTGGCGGCGTCCTTGCCGGTCAACTCGTTTTGCGTTGCGCAGGGAAGTGCCACGTCACATTTGATTTCCCAAAGATTTCCGCCACGTTGGTATCGAGCGTGCTTCCGCGTTTCCACGTACTTTTCGATTGGCAAGCGATCGACTTCCTTGATTTGCTTGAGCGTTGGGAGATCAATCCCTTCGGCATCGTAAACCACACCGGATGAATCAGAGCAAGCGATCACACAACCGCCGAGCTGAGTCACTTTTTGAATCGCGTAAATCGCGACATTCCCGGCCCCCGACACGATGCACTTCTTGCCCTCTAAGGACTCGGACCGCGTGGCCAGCATCTCTTGAACAAAATAGCCCAGTCCATACCCGGTCGCTTCGGTACGGACGAGTGCGCCACCGTAGCGGAGTCCTTTGCCGGTCAGCACACCCGATTCATAACGGTTGCTGATCCGTTTGTATTGTCCAAACAAGTAACCAATCTCGCGTTTACCGACTCCGATGTCACCCGCAGGCACGTCGGTGTACTCGCCTAGATGGCGAGACAATTCAGTCATGAAGCTTTGGCAAAACCGCATCACTTCATCATCGCTACGCCCTTTGGGGTCAAAGTCACTGCCCCCTTTTCCGCCCCCGATCGGCATTCCGGTCAGCGCGTTCTTGAAGATCTGCTCGAAGCCGAGGAACTTGATAATGGAGAGGTTGACCGACGGGTTGAAACGCAGTCCTCCTTTGTAAGGCCCCAACGCACTATTGAACTGCACGCGAAAGCCGCGGTTGATATGCACTTCGCCTCGATCGTCTTGCCAAGGCACTCGAAAAATGATCTGACGCTCCGGTTCACAGATGCGCTCGATAATTTTTTGCTCTGCCAACTTGGGGTACTTGGCCAACACTGGCCCCATCGAGGAGAGCACTTCTTTGACGGCTTGAATGAATTCGGTTTCACCCGGATTGCGTTGTTGAACGTTCCAGTACACGGATTCGAGTTTTTCGTCCATAGTGCCTTTCCAAGGTAGCTAACGATGCGTTTTATTTGGGGTGAATTGCCAGCAGCAGCGTCCACCGGAGGCTGGCGTGAGGTCTCCGTGCCACCGCTTAAACCATCGACATGGTTCTTCGGCAAAGGGTCGGCACGGAGTGGTGACGCGTAATATAAATTGCCGCTTTTTTTGCGGCAGGTGGGCAGCGGTAAATTCGTTGCCCAAATTTGGCCAGCGACAATTCACTCACAATCCGCGTCAATGTCCGCAGGCTGTTTAGGCCGCTTCAGCCCCCCTTCCTGTGCCACCAAAAGGCCACTGAGCCACCTTGGCTCAGTGGGCGAATCAAAACAGAACCACTACGCACCCCACTAATTGACTGTGTCAACGCGACTTGACACCATCCCCTTCGGGGGGAGAAATCGAGTGGTCGATGGGCCAGGTTTTCCGTGTTAGCAACCCATTCGCGGGCCCGTCCGGTTAAATGCACGAGCGTGTTCGGTTAGCAGATCAACGGGCTGGAGCACCATGTTGGGACGAAAAAAACCAACGGGGACTGCGAAACCGAATCGTCGGCATGTCGCGGGGCTCGGTTTGATTCTTGGCCGGCCCGCGATTGGCAGGCATGCCGTTTTCGAAGGAGATTTTGAATGCGATGAAGTCAGTCCCCGCCCCCATATCGTCCGCAGGTGATATCAGGGGCGAATGCGCTCGAAGTCTCGTAGACCGATACTCCACGAATCGCGAGTACTCCACGAATCGTGAGGAGCATCGTCTCGCGACCGGCGACCGGCATCGGCTCGGCTCGGAATCGGCTCGGAATCGGCTCGGGTCGGCTCGGGTCGGCTCGGGTCGGCTCGGGTCGGGTCGGGTCGGGTCGAACACACAATCGCGTCTGGTTCGCCGTGCATTCCGGACCGCTTGAGTTCCAATTCGCTGTCGTGAGGTCGCCGGCGGGGTATATTAGTTTGCGAACCGTTGGCGATTTGCCCCATTCGGTTCACCCGTGCTTCGTCTGGCCTTGTTAGGTGAGGGGGTGCTGATGACGTGCCAAACGTTGTCAACGCTGCGAGCTTTTGCTGCCTTGGACGACGAGACGGTTGTCGACTCACTCCCCATCGATTCCGCCGCTGGAAATTGGTTCCTATGATTCGCCCCAATTTTGTTGTGCCTTTCGTCGTCGTCGTGGCCTGCGTCACGTCCCCATTCCACCCCGATATGGCATCGTCCCGTGCTGCGGCGAACGACGCCAAATCCGACGCGATGGTTCCCAGCCATCGGAAAGCGGCACTCGCGGGCGATGTTGTCCCGCAGCGAGTTAGGATTTCCCCGACACAAGTCAACCCAACTCATGACACCGAGTTCGTTTGTGTCGGCGAGCGTGCCTTCGCCTTCGAACGTGCCTTCGCCTTCGAACATGCCTTCGCTCTCGAATCTGACAACCGCATCCAACCGGAACACGGTCCTGGGGTGATCGAAGGCCGCTTACAGCGTCTCGAGACTCTCACCACATTTACGCTTCCGCAAGCCCCGGTACCAGCCGAACCTCTCTCAGTGAGGAATGCGGGCATCCAACCGTTCACCGAACGTGATGACGCGTGGTCTGAAGCACCGCGTTTTCTGATGGCACGCTGTGGCGAAGCGGATGTAACGGCGGAAAAAGGGGGGAGCGAGAAGGCAAATCCTCGCACGCTGATTAGCCAGCCGTCGGCTAAAAATATCACCGAAATGTCCGAAGCGGAAAGTCAGCAAGGCTTTGTCGCCTTGTTCGATGGCGCGTCATTCGACGGATGGGAGCATGGCGGTAACTGGAAAATTGAAGAGGGTGCGTTCTATCGAGCCTCCAAGGGCGGCGCGCTGACGTACAAACGCAAACCGGTTCCGGACGACTTTGAACTCCGCTTCGAGTGGAAAGTTTCCAAAGGCTGCAACAGCGGCGTGTATTACCGACCGGGACAAGTCGAGTACCAAGTGCTCGATAACGTGGACAGCCCCTATGGTGAGAACCCACGCCAAGCGGCCGCGTCCCTGTTTTTCTGTATGGCTCCGTCCAAAGACGCCACGCGGCCGGTGGGACAATGGAACACGGGGCGTGTCGTTTGCAAGGGATCCGTGATCCAGCACTGGCTCAATGGTGAAAAGGTACTGGACTTTGATTACAGCGACCCGAAATGGGCGGCGATGGTGGAATTGTTAACGATTCGCGGCGGTGATTTGAGCGGACGCGGTGGCGAGCTTTGGTTACAAGATCACGGCCAACCGGTGTGGTATCGCAACCTGCGTTGGCGACAAATTCCCGCCGACGAGCAACTGACGCCGTCCGCTGAATTTCAGCCGATGCCTGTGCCCCCGGGGCCGCTCGCGAAAGAACAAGCCCGAGTGCAAAGAATGCTGGAACAGGCTAAAGCTAAAGCAAAGGGGAGTGGGAACTAGTCGCGTCAAAGAGA
Organism: Novipirellula galeiformis; assembly: GCF_007860095.1. Lineage (NCBI taxonomy): Bacteria > Pseudomonadati > Planctomycetota > Planctomycetia > Pirellulales > Pirellulaceae > Novipirellula > Novipirellula galeiformis. The sequence goes on from NZ_SJPT01000002.1 coordinate 779,940, forward strand.
GAACGAGCTCCGAGGGAGCGACGACAATGTCCCCCCACGCGGCCGTTGCCGCGTCGCGGATGTTCATTCCGGCAAGAGAGTCTTAGTGCCCCTTGCCGTCTTTGTTCGCGTGAATGCGTTCGAACCAATCAATCGCCGCCTGCGGAATGAGTTCGTGTTGGCCGTCAAAAATCGTCACGGTGGCGTTGCCCGAGGTGCGACGGAACAACGGTTTCCGGGCGCCGTAGCTTGGGTCCACAATGGGACTTTGGAGCGATTCGGGAACCTGTGCTTTCTCAACAAAGTAGCGAATATCGCCATCGGACAAGCGATCCTGAGGGCTCGCGACCTCGTTGAAGGCCAACAACGAATGGCTGATCGGCACGCTGCCATCGTGCCCGTCACGAATTCCTGCGTTCAGATGCAGCGTGACGCCTTTCGCATTAGCGAGATACGTCAGCGGAGATCGATCGCGATACTGTTGATCGATTGCGGTACTCTCGCCTGGTGCACCCCCACATGAAGCGGCAACGTTGCGGAAGTAATTGCGTCCGGCGAGTTTGCACTCTTGATACCACGCGCTCAGATCCGAGATGGGAACCCACACCGAAACCCCGGCCCAAATCGAAGGATGATGTCCCGCCATCACCAGCGCCGTATAGCCGCCGCCGGAGGTACCAACGAGGTAAACGGAGTTGCTGTCGATGTTGACCGTCTTCTTTGCGTAATCAACGGCGCTGACGATGTCCTTGACCACCCACTCCGAACCTGTCGCCTCGGGGCGAACGTTCGGACCCCGGAAATTGGGATGGATGTACGCCCAGCCTTTCTCGATACACCAAGCTTCGATTGCTTTGTGACTCGTCTGTTTGTAATCCCCGGACCAGGTGTGCAGGGCGACGACGAGAGGAACGGCAACATCCGACGCGGGAGCATAGAACATCGCAGGTTGCTGAGTCGCATCGGCCGAACTGAGATAGCGGATCTCCTGTGCCTGTTGCCCCTGGGCGATGCCGCCAGACGTTTCCAACGTGACCACCCCCAAGGCGAGGACTGCGTTTCGTATCCAAGTTCTCATGATCCGATATTCCTGATCTATCTGAAGTATGATTAACGTCGATTCTGCATCTTTATATCATCCAAGTAGAACTGGGACGCGTTGCGGGCAGCTGAAATAAACCCCACCCAGCGAGTTTCCATCCACTCGGGATCACATACCAAATCAGGGTGGTGATGGCGTTGTCCGTCCGCCAACACGAAGGTTGCACTCCAACGACCGTTGGATTTGCCCTGCGGCGCCTCCATCGTGACATCCACCCAAGTGTCAGCCGCAATGTCGAATAGTTTTTGGCCTCGGCTATGAACCGCTCGACCAGAGAAATGCAAACTCGGACCAGTCCGGTAAGGCGCCCCACGGTCCCGCCACTCGCACACAACCTCCGATTCGGCATCCATGCGAATGCGGAAGGTCAACGTTGAGGTACCTGCAACGTAATTGGGATCCCAATACAAATGGGGATTGTAACTTGCCTTCAAATCGGCTGCATCTTGAACCCTTAAACAATGCCCACTGAGATCCGGTGTCTCGACAACCGTGATCAACGATGCCCGCCCCTCGTGATGGAGTTTCGCCAAACGCAATAACGATATCGGACTGTCGCTCTCAAAGTCGTCCGTGATATTGATCGGAGGCGATGTTGGGACCACAAACGGATCGCGAACCGGGGTCGCTGCGGCGAGTTGCTTCCAATCGGAATCGCCCTGCACTCCGGCCATGGAGATATCGAACGGCACGAATCCGATTTGGTTGGCGGGCGATCCAGGACGCAACCGGAAATCACGTTTCGCAGCATTGACGAACAATGGGTCGGCCACAATGGAACCTTCGTCGTTTCCGGCTTCACGCCACTGCGCCCACGATTTGCCAGCGAAGTCAAACGGCTGGCCACCGGCACGCCAATACAAGTTGTGTTGTAAGTTGACCTGGGCACCGTTCTTCCACCCCGAATAGCCCAACAAGTGTCCTTCGTCCCAAAAGACTAAGTTTCGTTCGAACGTGAACGAGAGGTGAGGCTCGGACCGCGTCACCGCGACCTGTCCCTCTTCGCTAAACGCCAAGATGTTGTTTCGCACGATGTTCTCGCGGCCATAGTGTTGATGAAAACCACCATCGCGGACGTCATACACCAAGTTGTTCTCAAACAGGATCTGCGAACTGCCTTCATCCGGGTACAATCCCCACCCTCCATAACGAGTCGCGTACACGTCGTGGATCACATTATTGCGAACTCGGGTCCCCTCGGACGGCCCCAACAAATAGACGCCGCCCATGTCGCTGAGGATGCGATATCCGATGTGGTGCAAGTGGTTGTACTCGATACGATTGCGTTTTGCACCACTCTCGGCGTACCCCCAGCGCCATCCAACTGAAACGGCCGTGTAGAAGAAATCGGCGACATCACAATGCGTGATCGCATTATCGCTGCTATGACCAATCCAGACGCCAACGGCATGCGGCGTGATCCGCCCACCGCTCTGCAGAATACAGTTGTCGACGGTAATCCCACCGGTCCGCACCGCGGTGGGCACCAGTCCGGTTTCCCCAATCCGAACCGCGGTCACGCCAAGATCGAACACCCGTGTGCGTTCGACGCGGCAATCTCGGCACGCTTTGCGGAACCAAAACCCGCTGCCCCCGACATGTTCCACGCTACAGTCCGAAAAGCGAATGTCTTCGGCACCGTCGAGTTGGATCGCGGTGGCATCGACATTCATCGCCGCTTGCGCCGAGCGAATGCCGCCCGCGGGAATTGGAAACTCAGCGTGACGTAGATTCAGCCCCTCAAAGCGGAGATGTTTGACCCGTTGCTCGGCGTTGTCAATTTCGCCCTGAAAATCAAACAAGCGGGAAACGACCGGGGCGATCACACTGGCCGTAGTCATGTCTTCATTTTCGCGCGGTCGATAGTACAACCAACCCTCGCGATCCAAGAACCATTCTCCTGGCGCGTCGAGCGCTTCACGGTAATTTTCAAGGAAGTACAAACAATCCCGTTTCATCGGATTGTGCCCCTTCATGACCTCGCCATGCGTGCTAAACAAACCTTGCTCGGGGGCGGCCGACTGTAACCATTCTCGCGTGGTGTCCCACTTGTGGTACACCACCACTTGAACGTCCTTTAACGCAGCGGAATCAACATTCGCAAGCGTGGCGAGACCACCCTCTTGAACAGCAAACGTGTGTTTCAGCACACGCTTGGTTCCGGCAATGGGCGTCTCGCGAACCCCCAATAGCATGTGAAAGTCTCCGTCGTTGGGCGTTCTTGCCCGCACACCGCGGCGACCATTTACCCATAGTTGCTCGAACCGCCAATCGCCATGATCGTCCCCAGGACGCGCTATGATGCGTGTTTTCCACAATCCAGGATGATCCGCGTCCGGTTTCCATTCACGGATCGCGCGCCCCCCAGATAACACGACCTCGCCATCGGCTTCACCTAGGTAACGCACCGGATTTGCAGCGGAATGTCCGGAGTCTTCGGGGGTAAAGACGATGGTTTGATCCAAAGTGTAATGGCCCGCGCGAATCTCGACCGTCACCGCGTTCTCAGGATGCTGCTTACGAGCTTCGCGGACGGCGCGTTGAGCGCGGGGCAACGTGGCAAATGGTTTTTCGGAGGTCCCAGCGTGGGTGTCCGAACCATCGGTTGCGACATGAAAGTGAATGGGATTAGCTGCATGCGCGAAAGCAGGGATCGCGAACGTCAAGCCAATCGCAACGGGAACAAGAAATCGTAGTGCATAGAACATCAATCGCTCCGCATCGGGGATGATTTTAAAGCTCGAGACTGTGAAGTCGATCGCTACCGGCGCAGGCGTCAACGACGCGCAAACGCAAACGCAGAGTGGAAACGCTCACTCTAACCGTCTCAGCTGATGATTTCGCTTACCACGCGACCATGAACATCGGTCAATCGGAAATCGCGTCCAGCGTGTCGGTACGTCAACCGCTCGTGATCGAGTCCTAGCAAATGCAACATCGTGGCGTGCAGATCGTGGACGTGCATCTTGTTCTCGACAGCTTTAAAACCAAACTCATCGGTTTGACCGTAGGTCATGCCTCCCTTCACTCCTCCACCGGCCATCCACATCGAAAAACCATGGTGGTTGTGGTCACGCCCCGTCCCGCTCTCGGAGGTTGGCGTGCGACCGAACTCGCCGCCCCAAACGACCAAGGTGTCTTCGAGTAACCCACGCTGTTTTAGGTCGGTCATTAAGGCCGCGATCGGTTGATCGATTTGTTGACACAGTTTCGGCACCGTCTCATTGTGCTTGCTATGCGTATCCCAGGGTTGCCCGCTGCCATAGTAGACTTGGACGAAGCGAACACCGCGTTCGACCATTCGCCGTGCTAACAGACAACCGTTGGCAAAGTGTCCCGAACCATAAGCTTCCCGCGTTTGTTTCGTTTCACGAGCGAGGTCAAACGTTTCGCTCGCTTCGAACTGCATCCGATAGGCGGTTTCCATCGCTTCGATGCGCGCGTTGAGGACCGAATCGCCTCCCCGCGCGGCCACGTGATCCTTATTGAGTTGTTGCAACAGATCGAGTTGACCGCGCTGGGTCGCATGATCCCACTGCGTGTTACTCAAATGCGGCAGCATTTTCTCGGGATTGACGGTGGAATGATTGATGTACGTGCCTTGATACTTCGAAGGCAGAAAGGCACTGTTCCAAAGGATCGAAAATCGAACCGGTCGTCCGGGACAGAGCACCACATAACCAGGCAGATTCTGATTCTCGGTACCCAGCCCATACAAAAACCACGCCCCCATACTCGGCCGCGTGGGAATGATCGTGCCATTGTTCATCTGCAACAATGCTGGACCGTGGTTGGGATTGTCGGCGTGCATTGAATTCAGGACACAAATGTCATCGATATGCTGACTCAATTGCGGCAACAAATCACTGACTTGAACGCCGCTTTCGCCGCGTGGGCGAAACTTGAACGGCGATGGCATCAGTCCACCGGTAGGTCGCTCGGTGACAAGATCGGCGCCCGGGGGTCTGCTGCCCGCATATTTTTCAAGTGCGGGCTTAGGATCAAACAAATCTCCCTGGTAGGGACCACCATTCATGAACAGGTGAATGACCCGTTTGGCCCGAGCCGGAAAATGGGGCATCGACAGCAAGTTTTGCTGCGAGGCCATCGTCGGTTGCGCCGCCCCAAGAATACTTGCCGCTCCAAGCATTCCCACTCCGCCCCCGAATTGTTGAAGCAGCCCGCGACGGTCGACGGTTGCGGGCGATCGTGATGCATCATTGCGTGTTGGTTGCATATTCATTGAAAAGAATCTCAATCGATAAAGATGAATTCGTTCGAGGCCAAAAGCACGTGAGTGTATTGACGCCACCGCGCAAAATGGGCTTCGGACTTTGCGTCATTCACTGCCACGGGGCCCGCCAAATAAGCCAGTCCGAGTTCCAATTCGCGATCGCTGGGGTCTCGCGAAAACAACCGCAAGTAAGCTTCTTTGATCCGGCTACGATCATCGTCAAACTCCCCTTGTTGCAGCTCGGTTGCTAAGCGTTGCGATTGTTGGTTCAGCAGCGGGCTGTTGATCGCGAAGAGTCCCTGCAGCGGCGTGACCGTTGCCATTCGCATCGGACTATGTTGTGTCGGATCGGGGAAATCGTGAATCATAAACGTAGGCGACATATCTCGGCGGTCGATGGTTGCATACAGAGTGCGGCGATGATTGCTGGCGGTATCCAGTGGCACCGAAGGACCACCCGCGGTTGGGTCCAGCACACCGCTGACGACTAACATCGCGTCCCGCCACTCTTCGAAGGAAAGCCGGCGGCGATTCGCACGTGAAAGCCACGTATTTTCGGGATCGGCATGGTTGTCATCGACCGCAACGGCCGATGATTGTTGCCAGGTTTCGGAGAGCAATATTTCACGGTGCAGCCGTTTAATCGACCAACCTTCGGCGACGAAACGGGCGGCCAAGTCCTCGAGCAACTCGGGATGAGTGGGGCGATCGCCTTGTTGACCAAAGTTGCTGGGGGTGGCCACGATTCCTTGGCCGAAATGAGCGAGCCAAACGCGATTGACGATCACGCGTGCGGTCAGCGCTTTCGCCTCCGTTGTGATCGACTGAGCCAACTCCAAACGCCCGCTGCCGTTCTGGTACGGTCGAGGTTCGTCGGTCAACACCGTCAGAAAGCGGCGCGGGATGACGGGCCCGGGGCGGTTGGGGTTTCCCCGGATAAACGAAGGTAGATCGCGTGGTTCAGGGCGGTATTCCAATCGTGTGCCCTGTTCAGGCGTCTTGCCGGCGCGGACCACGTACATCGATTCCTCGGAGAGCGCGTTGGCCATGGGCGTATCGTAGAGCGGCGTCGAGGTTTTCAGATCCTTGATCTTCGCAGCGAGTTCATCCATTTGTTCCTGGGGCAAAGGCTTCTGTCTTTTCAGCTTCGCCATCTTCGCTTCAAGCTTGGCGACCTCTTCCTTGGCGACGCGCACGGGTTCGTAGGCTTCGTCGCTAATCAACGGCCGCTCAATATGCCGGGTGCTGGCAAAGACGCCAGCCAAGCCGTAATAGTCGTCGGCGCTGATCGGATCAAATTTGTGATCGTGGCAACGGGCACAAGCGACCGTCAGCCCAAAGAAGGTGCGAGAAACCGCGTCCACCCGTTCCTCCCACTCATCGGCAACAATCACGTTGATCAGCTCGCATGGCAACTTCAGTTCTTTCCAATAAGTAGGGCTGAGACTGAGGAACCCCAGCGCGGGCAGATCCTCGGGGCCGGTCTCTGACATCAGATCGGTAGCGAGTTGACGGTGAATGAATTCATCAAATGGAAGGTCGTCGTTGAACGCTTTGACGACCCAATCGCGATAGAGATGCGCCTGGGTCGTTTTCGGCAACCAGCTCGCCGTGCGGTCGGTATACCTCGCCATGTCCAACCACCATCGTCCCCATTTCTCGCCGTACTGAGGTGATTCCAACAATTCGTCGACCAGCCGTTCGTACGCATCCGCGGAGTCGTCGTTGACAAACGCATCGAGCCGCTCGGGGGATGGCGGCAATCCGGTTAAATCGAAGCTCAACCGACGAATCAATGTCGCGCGGTCGGCGCGGGGTGAGGGCGTTAGTCCCGCGCGCTCGATCGCAGCCAAGACGAACCAGTCGACTCGGTTGCGTGGCCAGTTCGTGTTTGCGATTTCGGGCAGCGGCGGTTCGCGGAGCGGTTGAAACGACCAAAATTGACGGCCTTTCTCAAAATCGATTTTGCCGCTGGGACGAGCCACAACATCCGCGGATGGAGGAAATGGGGCGCCACGCTGCACCCAAAGGGTCAATTCGGCGATGTCCGCTGCGGCAAGTTTCCCCTTGGGGGGCATTTCGATGCCGTCGTAATGAAGCGTCTCGATCAGCAGACTTTCCTCCGGCTTTCCCGGCACGATCAACGTGCCGCTATCGCCACCGGCGGCGATTCCCGCGGCGGAATCGAGCAACAACCCGCCATGAACCGTTTTCGCCTGAGCCGAATGACATTCGAAACAATGTTCGCTTAACAAAGGGCGAATGCGTCGCTCGAAATATTCGAAATCCTCGGCGTGAAATTGGGCGTCGGTCGCGACCGCCGTGATCGTGCTTCCAATCAGACTTACGAACAGCAGGGCAAAACGAATGAACATAAGCATTGCTGGAGGGTTGGGGTGGGACCGTAAAAAGAGGGGACGCTCATTCTAAACGAAACCGTAGCGGATTGCACGGTCGATCGACCCTTGTCGCCCTCATGCCTTTCCAGCCGGGTAGGGTGAGCCGGAAACGGATGATCCGGCCAAGTTCGATGGAGGTGGCGATGCATTTTTCAATGATGGCATCATCTTCGAGGCTGTCGTCGATTGTGGGTTTAACGCTACCCAATACCGGGCCTCAGGACGACGCGATCGATCGGCATCAACGCGACGATGTTGCGGCCGTCTTGATGTGGCGGGCCGTCTTGATGCAGCGGACAGGGGTGATGTAGCGGACGTGTTGATCTAGCGGACGTGTTGACTAGTGGACGTGTTGACTAGTGGACGTGTCGATCTAGTGGACGTGTCAATCTAGCGGACTGCGATTCGCTTTTGCGAATCAAATGAATATCGACTTTGTCGCCCACGCCCCAAGACAGCATCTCGCGGCGGGTGACCAACGATGCCTCGACAGTGTGCGATCGATTGTTGAGAACCGCGCGCTTCGGCCCTCGACCGGCTTAGCTCGTTTGCAATCTTTTCAGAATCTTCGCGAGAAACTCCAGCCTCAGATTGGCTCTAACCCAATGGCTATTTCGGTTGCGACGATCGAGCACTAGGCGCCGCCGGAACTCAGGTCAGCCGCTGAAAGAATCACCACGTAACGCAGCGCATTAAGACGCATCGTGAACACCGAGTTCGCCTGAACTTCGTTTTGAGCGTTCCGAGGCACCGCATGCCAAACGCTTGCATCGCGTTCCAGTAGGAACGATTTGCATTCAATCAAGATTGGAAGAATTTTTCGCGTCCCTTCGGTACGCCGACAACGGTTGGGAACACCGCGTGCAGCATCAGTGTGATCGTTGGCCGCGACTTTGTTGTCGCGGCACTCAATTTTGAAATCGGCATTTAGGAGTGTTCCCATGTCGAAATTACGTTTCGCTGCCGCTGTGTTGTCCATCGCGGTAATTCCCGGTCTTTCCAACGTCCAAGGACAAACGACGTCGGATCAACCCATTGTCAAACCTGCTCCACCGGCCGTCGAACCGGGACAACCTCCAACATCGCCGGGAGAGAGCACCGATCAACCAAAGGGAGCGCAAACCGACCAGGATGATCGTTATGAAGCGCGTCGAGTTTCGGCGAGTGCACAGAAGCAGCAACAAGGGGTGACGATAAAGCAAGCTTTGGTGCAACGATTGATCAAGGTCAACGATGCGGAAATCGAATTGGCGAAGTTGGCACAGCAAAAAAGTGACAACGACGAGCTAAAGCAATTCGCTCAAATGATCGTCCAGGATCATCAAGCACTCAACCAAACGCTGCAGCAACACGCGGGCCATTCCGCTTCAACGCGGTCGCACAACGCGGAAGCAGACGCCTCGACACGTAATCAACCGCGGACAAGCGAGGACCGCAAGGGCAACGCACAAGCCAAGCAGCAAGACCGTTGGGCTGATGCACAATCCAACAGAGTGCCGATGGAATTCTGTCAGATTGGCGAGCAAGCTTGTGACTTTGCGTTAAAAATGACCAAGGACATGCTCAACCAGTACGAAGGCCAAGACTTCAACATGGCCTACCTTGGTCAGCAAACGGTCGCACACATCAACTTGCTTTCGGAATTGAAAGCGATTGAAAGTGCAGGTCCGCAAGAGCTGCAACCGATCGTGCAACAGGCCGCAACGAAGGTCCAAGCTCACCTCGAACAAGCCAAGCAGCTAGCCAAGAAACTCGAAAACGACCGCAAGTCGCGAAGCTAACCCAAGTTATCCCTTGGACTGATTTCGCGAAGTTTTTCGATGGCATCCGATCAGCCGCGGAGCGTCAACGACCCGACGAGGGGTCCAACGCTCGGCGGCTTTTTTTCTAATGTTTTCTTTCCCCAAGCGATAGCAGAACAATTTCCCATGAGCCGGATGGAACGGAGTTTGCTACTGCTTTGCTACTACAAAGTCCATTTCGTTCCCAATCACCCTGATAAGGATCCACGATGACCATCAAGAAGGAAGCTCCAAAAATTGGTGACATGTACCGCTGCGCAAAATGCAATCTTGAAATTCATGTGACCAACGGATGTGATTGTCAAGATTGTAAAGCGGAATTCAACTGTTGCGGTAAATCAATGGATCGAGTGACTTCGCTGCCCGTTCAAAACGCCTAATCGCAACGCCCCGTTCCTATTGGAATGGCCCTATCGGAATGGCGTCCCTCCATCGAGTTCAAATCAGGTAATGAAGATGCGTGCCTTAATCGTAGTGGTTGTTTTACTCGTGATTCTCGGTCTTGTCGGTTGGGTGAGATACAGCTCGCCCAACGGCGACCCGACGCTTCGGGTTGATACCGAAAAAGTCAAAGAGGACACGTCGGCGATCGTTGAGAAGTCGAAGCAAGCGGTAGACGACGCGGCTCGAAAGATCGACGCCAGCATTGAGCAAACGCCCGCCGAGCAATAAGACGACAACGTCACCGTGCAAAGGAATCAGTACGTCTTCGGATGCACCGATTCCCGCCGCGCCGAGCGGTCATTGCTAAGAGCCAATCCGAAAATGGTAGCTCTAGATAATGGTTTCAGCGACATCCATTTCTTGAATACGTCCGAAGTGGCGTTTATGCGGCGTGCCTCGTTTTCTAATCGACGGCTCTAACCGTCTGCCCCCACCAACACCTCTTGTGTGTTTTCGCTAACGAAGCTGGCATCTGCCCAGTTCCCCGTTTTCACTTTAACATCGCGAGCTACGATACTTTTTCGGTGTTCTCAGCGTGGTCCGTTTGACTTTGCAATCGCGAGACAGGATAGTGGACGACTAACCTCACCGTGGTGGCGAACTTTGATTGGACAGCAGCTGGATGATGACCCCACGATCTCAAAGCGAAGCCGCCAACCACGGTGTAGCCGAACCGGTTTGGAAAAAAGGTTCACATCTACCGGAACTCGACGGACTGCGTGGTTTCGCGATCCTAATCGTGACACTCTATCGGTTCGGGAAAGAGTTCCCTGTGGAAACGACCGCAGGCAAACTGATTGGGTTGTTGTTGAGCCAAGGGGATCGGGGCGTGGAGCTGTTCTTTGTCCTCTCTGGCTTTCTCATCACCGGCATCTTGATCGACGCAAAGAATCGTCCTCACTACTTTCGTAATTTCATCGCCCGTCGCAGCCTGCGGATCTTTCCCCTCTACTTCTGCAGCTTGCTATTGATCGTTGTCGGCGCGGAACTGCTTCCGGAGCTGCATGAGATGTTTGCGACGCCGCTGGGGAATCAGTTCTATCTGTGGACGTATCTGGTCAACGTCAAGATGAGCATCGAAAATGAGTGGTGCTTTGGGTACCTCGATCACTTTTGGTCACTCGCGGTGGAGGAGCATTTCTACTTTGTTTGGCCACTCGTTGTGCTTTGTATCCGCTCGACCTACCTACTTCGTGTTGCAGTCGGCCTGGCAATCCTTAGCGCTCTGTCACGGATCGCCTTCGTTCTGATAACCCACCATGGCATCGCCGCGGACGTGTTCACGATCTTCCGAATCGATGCGTTATTGGTTGGTTCGGTGATCGCATCACTGGCTCGAAGCCAGCGTGGGCTAGAACCACTTAGAAAATGGTTGCCGATCACCCTGGCGGGTTGTGCCACGATCATCGTTTCTGGACTGGTGCTGAAGAAAGGATTATTCACCATTCCGCTCAGCGTTTGGCCAACGATTTGGGGATGCATCTTGGTTTGGTTGCTGACGGCGAATCGAAGTGACGCGTTGGCTCGATTATTTAACTCGGCTGCGCTGCGGTCACTCGGGAAGTACAGCTACGCGATGTACGTCTTCCAAAACCCATTGATTCCGATGATGTCAGCGGTGTTAAGCGTCGCCGCGTTAACTTCATCGGTCGGCAACCCGGTCGTCGGACACCTACTCTATATTGCGTTGATGTCGTCGGTGACTTACATGGCGGCGATCGTCAGCTGGAATCTATTGGAACGACACTTTCTGAAGCTGAAAAAATACTTCCCAAGTCACCCGGCCGTTTGACTATCCCAAAGGGCCAGCAGCGAATCGTGTTGTCCACCGCTCGTTTCGCAATCTTTTTTACTCGTCCTCTCGCGGCTTCTGGCTTCTGGCTTCGCAAGCGTTCTAAGCACATGGGGAGGCAGTGAGAAAGGGGTGCAAGCATGGAGCAAGCGATGCTCGACCTCGCGCGGGGTAGTCAACCATGTTCGCGTTACGCTTCTTGCATTTTGCGCACAGGAACCCTCCGATCGCGAGTTCAGTGCGACGCATTCCACGCCAAGTCTAGATACGCATCGTAGCTCGACCCTATGACTGCAACTCAGTTTTCCACGACATTTGAGTTTTCGGCGTGACCCAAATGCGGTTGGACTCGTTTCACATTCTCCTGCAACTTGTTTGCCCAATGCGCCGCTTCGCCTGGGCCGTATGAGTAGAAGCCTTGACCGCTAGCCGCGCCACATGCCCCCTGCTGAACTAAATCCTGAATCAATTGAGGTGGCTGGGTCGCCTGGCTGAGCTCAGGAAAGAGTCGTTTCATGACTTCGGCATAGGCAGCCAGTCCAGTCAGGTCCATCCACCGAAAGGGCCCCGCGACATCCGCCCAAACCGAAATCGCATTGACGAACGATCGATCGATTGTCTCGATATCGGCAACCCCGTTCTCTAACAACCAAAAAGCCTCGCGGTACATCGCATAAGCCAACCGATTCACAATGAACCCTGGTACATCGCGGCGGACCAAACTCGGGTCTTTACCCAACCGTTTACCCAATTCCATGGTGATATCGGTCGTCGCATCATTGGTCTGTTCCCCGCGAATCACCTCAAGGAACCGCGTCAAATGGCAGGGCTCGGCCCAGTGCATTCCGATCACTCGCTCTGGATTTTCAAGCGGCTGTTGAATCACCGTGATCGGCAGCGCCGAAGTATTGCTGGCGATCGGAGTCGTCACAGGAACCAATGACTCCAGCTCTTTCAACACACGTTGCTTGAGCTGCAAATCTTCCGGCAAACTCTCCACAACGTAGTCGCAGTCCGCCAAGGCCTCCAAGGTCGACGCCCAATGAAAGTGATTCCGCCAATGCGCCGAGTTCTTCATTTCACGCAGCGCGGTCTCGATATGTGATTCGACCTCCGTCGTAATGTCCGTTCGGGTATCAAACGCGATGACGGGTATTCCACGCGAGAGGAGGGCCGCGCAGATACCGCGTCCCATCAATCCGAGACCGATCACGCCAACAAGTTGCACGTTCATGTACTTGGTTCCGCTTAAAGGTTCAATCGTTTCAAAGAGTCACGATGAATCATGTCATGTAGACACTTCTCGTTGAGTCGCGGGAGCGCCGTGCCTTCTAACATCGAGTTCAGATTGCAAAGTCCCGCAATCGAATCGTTGACGTTGGTGAACGGGTAATCGGTGCCGAACATCAATTTGTCCCATACACCGTATTCTTGCACCAACATCAGTGATTGATAAAGTTGGAACGGACGATAGTACAACGCCGAAATATCCGCGTAGACGTGTTGGTGTTTACGAATCACCGCCACACACTCGCCTTCATAAGGATGCCCCAGATGGGCCAGGATCATACGTTGTTCGGGAAATCGCATGGCTACCCGATCCAACAGTCGCGGCAGGGTAAATTCCAGCGGCGCCTGGGCGATAAAGGTCGTCCCGGTGTGCAACAAAACCGGCAACCCATGCTTGGACGTGTATTGCCAGAACGGTTCGAGCGCTTCGCTATCGGGCGCAAACCCGGAATACATGGGCATCAGTTTGACCCCACGTAGCCCCAGCGTTTGGTGCCCATGCCGGAGTTCGTCCATCCAGCCGGATTGTGTGGGATCGACCGACAAAAATCCAATCAAGCGATCGGGATGTTTCGCCACATAATTGGCAACCGTCTCGTCGTCCACCCACAACCCCGAGCGTCTCGCCTTGCCGCCGAAAACAATCGTGGTCACGTCGTCAGGCGCAGTCGCTTGGTAATCCTCAAATCGAACGGTCAAATCGACTTCATCGCCACCGCGTGCCCGCGCCGCTTGTTGTCGGAAAATATCGTCGAAGTGGGTTGGATATTCCCACACATGACTATGTACGTCGATGATCATTTGTTCTCCAAAGTGTCACAGAGTAAATCGAACAGACGGTCAACCTCAGCGATCGTTTCCGCATCGAGGCGGTAAGCCTGCGGACCGCGGACGATCGTATTGCGAAACACGCCTTGTCGTACCAACAAATGTTTTTCAATCGCCAGAAAGGCATCCAAGCTGTGCTGCGCCGCCACAATCGCCGAGATCGGTAGCGATAACTGATAAATACGCTGGTGATCACCGCTTTGGAGCGCTCGATACAACGCGACCACACCGCGAATCAAATCCGAGCCGGGCATGGTTCCGACAATTCCGCGACGATAGCTGTCGACTAATGCGATGCCGCCGGTCCCCTCGAAAATCCGAGCTTGAGAATCAGTCGCGTCGCGAAGTTGCGAAAGCCGTTGTCCGATCGGTGGGGCTTCTGGTTTGAAGTAGATCTTCTCGGGACCCAATCGCTGCAGCAGTTCCGCCTGCAGTTCGATGGACAGCGGCTTGCCCACGTAACCGCTGGCGTCCTGTACGATCACGGGCAGCGAAGTGGACTGGGCGATCGCTTCATAATACTTCAACAGCTCGTCGCCCAACGCACCCACCGCAACCGGTGGAATGGCCATCATCGCGGTCGCTCCTACTTCCTCGGCATGGACCGCGTTCTCTCGAGCAATGTTCGTCGACTCGCCACCAACACTGAGTACAACGGGCCCTCGTCGGTCCATCACTCGACAAACAAAGGCAGCAAGTTCTCGGTTTTCGGTATGGCTCAACCTCAGGACTTCCGAGACCATCGCGACGACGATCCCATCGGAACCACATTCGAGCAACCACTCAATCTCTCGCTCAAGTGTGTCAAAGTCGATTTCACCTGATTCAAAATAGGGCGTTTGTAGGACAGGCAACACGCCCTGAAGTGGATGTTGATGATCGTTCATGATGTCATGCCGCGAGTGTCAATCTCCATCGCGGTCAAGCTGCCATCCAACGTCTGGAATTGCATTTGGGTTTGCAAATTGACACAGGGACAAATATGGTTTGGGATGATCGTAACCCGTTCACCAAGGGCGGGCGGATTTGCGCAATCGCTTAGATCGAGTTCACCGTGTTCTTCGCTCAGGCGTGTAATGCGTGCCGCTGGGTACTCCAGACAGTGGCCGAACCCGGAGTCCGGCTGTGTCACATTCCGGTCATTCGTTAAGGTCTTCGAGCCGGCATCAATCACGGCCTTCCCAGAAACCGCCGTACTGACGATGGTGCACACGATGGCAGCGCCGCAATCGCGCAAGTCACAGAAGCCCGCCCGAACCGTGTTCATGTCGTTGAGTATATGGGTGCCGGGCCGAATTTCTGTTTGTGAAGAAACCCAGTGAGATTGGTACGCCGTCGGCGTGGAGCCCCCCGAAACAATCGATGCTTGGAGCCCAGCGGAACGCCACAATTCAATCACCTCGCCCAGACGCTCGTCCACTTCCTGCAACGGAGCCTGCTGCTCCTGGGCAGGTTCCCAGATATGTCCCGGATAGAAAAAGATGCCATCGAGCCGAAGCGGCCCCTCGTAGCGAGCCACCGCGGTTGCAAGTGCCAACGCCTCTTGCGCTGTCGATACCCCGGTACGATTCATGCCCACGTTGACATCAACCAAGACGCCCACGCACGAGCCTGCCGCCGTCGCAGATTCTGCCAGCGAATCGATCCCCTGCAAGGAGTCCAACGCAACTCGCATGGTGTGATTTCGTGCGAGTTCCGCAATCCTAGTTCGGCGTGACAAATCGATCGCCGGGTAAGCGATTAGAATGTCATCACAGACCTCGGACATTACCGCCGCCTCGCCGACCTTGGCCACGGTCAAACCACGGCACCCCGACTCGAGTTGCATGCGAGCGAGTTGTTGCGACTTATGCGTCTTGGTGTGCGGGCGAATGGCAATCTTGTGAGAATCGGCATACGTTTGCAGGCGACTCAAGTTTTGACGAACGGTATGCTCGTCGATCACCAAGCTTGGTGTTTGTGTAACGCGTTCTTTGGCATTCTCGAAAGTGTTTACCATGCGGTCCATCCTCCATCGACGACGAGATTATGTCCGGTGACATAGCTCGACGCATTACTAGCCAAAAAGACCGCTGGGCCGACAAGCTCCTCCGCCCGCCCCATCCTGCCCATTGGCGAATGCTGCGATAGATTTGAAACCAGTTCATCGGCAACCGTGGGTGCCGGGAACGGCCCCGGAGAAAGACAATTCACCCGTACTTTGTCAGCGGCCCAATAGACCGCCAAGTGCCGCGTCATGTGAATGATCCCGCCTTTGAGCGCATGATATGCCACCGGACTGGCCGGTCCGATTCCCGCATAGGCATCGGGATAAGAGCCAACCAAACCATACATTGATCCGAGAAAGATGACGTTGCCGCTCGCGGAGCGAGACACGACGTGCTCTCGCAACAGCCGCGCCAACATGAAATACCCTGTCGCATTTCGCATCTGTTGATTGAACTCATCGTCGGTCACTGATTTCCAGTCCGATGCCGTTGGTTGATGTCCATTGGCAATCAACACATCGAGCGTTCCTACTTCGGCGACCGCCCGCTCGAAGCCGTTTTGCAACGAGTCCTGATCGAGATGATCAATCTGGGCCGCCACATGCCGCGCGCCGGATGGCGATGGCAATTCGTCGGCAACAGATTTCGCCGCAGCCATTGTCCGGCTGCTGACAACCAATCTGGCCCCGGCTTCGGCCAGTCCATGGGCCAACGCACGGCCCAGGTGTCCGGTGGCCCCCGTCAGTAACACAGTCAAACCGCTGAGATCGAAGAGTTTGGTTTCCGCTTGCATGATCATTTCTCACATTGGTGGTTGATTGCTTCCCACTGGCCGCCCCGCCAGCTCGAAATCGCTGCGACATTCATGCGTAAGGTTTGCAGTCCTTCCTGCAAATCACACAGTGGTGCTGCTTTGCCTTCGATCGCATCCAAAAAAGCATCTGCCTGACGCACAAACAACTCATCTCGCAGCAAAGGTACTGGCAGAGAAAAATCACGCCAATCGGTATCCGGTGCGGTGCAAACTCGCCATCGTTCACGATGATTTTCCATTCGCAACTGGCCTCGTTCACAAACAACCGTCATCGTCATCTCATTCGCTGGCTGATGTTGATTCAAAACATAACTGGCCATGACTCCATCGCGATGCCGGGCGAGGGCGTGCACCGTATCCTCGACTTCCACTCCATCGAGTACTTGATGATCCGCATCGACGACAATTTTCTCCATCGGTCCTACGAGAAACTGCCCGACATTGAACACATGTGTCAAGGCATCCTGAATGGCACCTCCACCCGATTCATGGCTGCGATAATAGGTCTCGCGATAGGCGGGGCGGTACGTGGGAAAGTGCTGACCCCCATACGCAATGAACTCCAACGGCTTACCGTATTCGCCCGATCGAATTGCATCTCGCATTTGCACTAGCAATGGATTGGCTCGATAAACATAGGCCACCGCAATGACCTTGCCATGTGCTTCGGCAGTGCGTGAAAACGCCTCTGCCTCTGCGACATCAACCGCCAACGGTTTCTCGATCAACACGTTTATTCCACGTTCCAGCATCGCTTGGGCATGAGTCAGGTGCTGTGGCGCCGTCGTTGCAATCACCGCTGCATCGAACTGATCCCAGTCAGAAATCTCATCCAACGACGCGAACGAACGAACGTTGGGATAGAGCGATTCGATTTCTCGTCGGATCTCTTCACGAGGTTCGACAAACGAAACCGCGGTCCGTTTGGTATCTCCGAAGCAACGGATATGGCGATGGCCAATCGAGCCGGCACCTATGACGATGACATGGTGTTTCATCTGTGTCACGAGACCACCTCGCAGTCTTGCGCCGCTGGCTGTCCGTTGTGCTCACCGGAACCCTGTTTGGAAAACGTTTCGGCAATATCCGCGTGGGCGATCGCCCCCGTGGTGGCCGCCCGTGATACCCGCACCCATTGAGATGCTTTTTCGAGACCGCTCGAGTGATGTTTCAGGTCCATCCAAATGGCATTGAATCTCATCCAACTGGCCATCTCAAACAAACGGGAAGAACCAAGATGCAGAGGCCCCCTGAAAACGGGTCTGCTAGGTCGGATCGTATCAAGTAGTTTACGGTCGCGCATTGAATATGCTGTTCTCGTTAAGAGTTAAGTTGTGCCGACAAGTTGAAATGATACCGAGCGATACTGAGGGCAACCAGCCTGATCGCCACCCACGTCGCCGTGGGAGCAACCCACAACCTCGACGCTGACAAAAATGCGACGAACCAACCGGCCACCGTGCCCGCCAACATACCAATCATGACCGAGGCTCTGCGTGCGAACGACCATTTTTTGCGATGTGCATCGTTCGGCTTCCATCGTCCTACGAAATCCATCGTCAAGCATCCTACGAGTGAGTTGATCCTACTGGTCATACTGCTCATGGTGGCTGCTAAGATCGCAGCAAAAAAAAATCCCTGGTGCACCAACAGGAAAGTACGTTGCGACAAAAGTGGAAAACACACGATCTGCGTTCGTAGGCGGTGCTTGGTCAACGACCATCTCATACCAAACGGACAAGGCGAGCCCCGGCAATATCAAGAGGGTCAAAACAAGCATCACGCTGCACAAATCCAAAATGAACGACCGTCGTGCACTTCGTTCCTCTTCGGACACTCAGTAACGCTAATACGACATCAACGCTAATACGACATCGGGTCCGCAGTATCCAGTGCTAGATTTGCCGTTAGCATGCCCGCCAATATCGACCAAACCGTAAACGTCGTCGGCGGATCCATTGCACCCACGCTAGGCTGGGTGGTGAACTCAATCGAAACGTCATCGTGCACAACCCACTTTTGGAACACAGCCCAAGGTATTCCCAGTGCTGAACGCCAAGGTCAGTTCCCGCACCTCGCGTGAATCGATCGCTAACTCATTGCGCCGCATGCGGGTTAACAATTCGATCGCCTGTTTACCGAGCGAAAGCTCATCAACCGTGACCGACGCCAAATGACGCGACAGCCCGCCGCCGCGAAAGACACCGCCGACACCGACGACCGAAATGTCCTGAGGAACGCGTAGTCCACGCTGAGCTAACAACACGTAAAGGCTTTCGGCCAACGAGTCGAACGAACAAAAAATCGCAGTCGGCGGCTGTTCGGACGCGAGCATCTTGTCCAGCGCGGTGGCACTTTGCTCCGTCACGCTTTGATAGTCTGTCGCTGCGCAGCCTGACGCCGTGAAAACGGTGATCGTAGCATCGCTGCCGAGTGACTTTCGCAAGCCTGTCTCATAAGCCGCCGACGCTTCGGTGACCCCGTTACTAAAAAACGCCACCCTGCGATGTCCAGCCTTGCGTATCTCCTTACCAGCGAGTCCCCCCACCTTTTCAAACGGGATTGAAATCAAGGGTGATTCCGTGCCCAGCACCGGACGCGAACAACACACCACAGGAATGTTATGCTTTTGCAATTGCCGGATGTGGAACGCAGGCGTTGCCGCGGAGGTCGTTGGCACGATCGCGACCCCGGCGACTTTAAGATCGATCAACTGCAAGACAATGCTGGCCTGCTTGTCCAAATTATTGTTCGAGTTACAGACGATCACTTGATTGTGAAACGCTGCGGCCGCTTGCTCAAAACTCCGCTGCAGCGATGGATAGAAAGCCGTCTCCGTCTCAGGAACTACGAGCGCGAACAACTCCCGCGGCTTGCGCAGACGCTGCGACGCCTCCTCGTGAATGAAGGTCCCTTTGCCATGAATCCGCCGCACCAAGCCATCTCGTTCCAAGGCGGCCAAGGCTTGCCTGACCGTGCTACGAGCCACCTGCAGAGTCTCTGAAAGACGCATCTCCGATGGCAACGCAGCCCCGGCTTGGAGTTCACCGGACTGGATCTGCGAAATAATCAAGTCGCGAGTCTGTTCGTGTTTGGGTGGCGTCCCCCCCGCCACACCGGAGTCGTCCATCGAACTGCCACCTGAACTCGTAAACTTTGCCATGACGATCTAATTGACCTGAATTAGGGTACGCACCTTTGCGGTACTGTACCTGGGTTTCTCACCAACGCCTATCTGGATAGCGTTCGAAGAGTCGACGTCCCGACGAACTGGCGTAGCGGATCTCACGAAAGATTCCCGAACACGAGAGTTCTCGCCAGACACGCTACCCCTTTGGGAGTTTTGCTCTTGCGTGGCTCCCTAATGTGCGCGTCTCCCTATTGACTCGCCGCCCGTCCGAACTGAATCGAGTAGAGATCCGCGTTCTTCATCGAGAAACGCAATCGAACGGTGCGGCCCTGAAGTGCGTCGAGGCCAGTCCCCGCCTGCCATGGCACCGGATGAGCAATCTCGTCCCCTGTGATCCATGCGGATTCGGCCAACATCTCCCCGCTAGGCGACTCCAAACGCACGCGAATCTGTCCCCCCTCTCCTGTCTTGAAGTTAAGATTCAACGGCATGCCACTCAGCGTCAGAGGCTTGGTCAGCAAATCACCGCCCTCCTCACCAGCGCGAACCGACACGAGTCCATCGACGCGGTACGTAAACCGACGCAGTCGACTATCGGGCCCCTGGTAATACGCTTCAGTCGCGTAAACCGACCACTCACGGTCATTGGCGTTCATCGAAACCAATCCATTGGCCATGTAGTTACTACGATTGCCCATGCGATCCTCGGGAGCCGTCCCCGGAATAACCGGCTCATCCCAACGATTAAAACGAACTCCATCGCGACTGGACATGAACAGCGGTTCGACACGTTGCCCTTCGTGCGGAAGATAGCGAGTCGGGAAACCAATGCGAATGTGGTCCGCTCTCGGATAAAGTCGAATCGCGTTGGTATACAACTCCTGCACGGGTGAACCTGGATATGTTAGCGGCACCGGATCGGACCAATGGACATAATCCGTCGAGTGACACATTACGATCGTTCGCTTCCCCTTGGTGAATGTGCGGTGGTAATCGACATAACGTTTGTGGAACGAATCCCAAAACGCGAGATTCTGGGAATCGAAAGCTCCCTGCGTAATCACCGCATGGTCTTCCATCAACGTCCAGTGAATCGCATCCGCAGATTCAAACACGTACAACCCATGTTTTCCTCCCGGTTTGCCTTGCGAGATATGACCGCGCGAGATCCCTTTGTATTTTGATTCGGGCGGACAGTCGGGGTTCGTATCTTTGAAAGCGACAAAACAGTGAGTGCCGAGGCCCTCTAAGATGATGTTGTTGTGCTTGGATCCCTGGAATTCAACGATACCGAGATCAGGTTTTGTCCAATGGATGCCATCGGTACTCTCGGCATAACAGGTGAACTCGGGATGCTCGGCATTCCCATTCCCTTTGCCCGAGTGCGATCCCCGGTAGTACATCCGATACCGATCATCGTCTTGGAAAATGGTGTAGTACGCACTAGTGTTTCCCTCCCACGGCTGATCGGTGACCAGCACGACTTCGCGTGGCGTCGGTTGCTGCAATTGCTGATGCACATCGCCACTCATTTCCGAGATCAGGAAATCGTCGATCAACGGCTCAAGACGCGACCCGATCGCTATCGGCTCCGCAGCGTTAGAGGCGGTGACGAAGCCGATCACCAGAACCAGCGTGAGACAACGAACTAAGAACACCATAGGTACCACCGGCAGCGTTAGAGAAAAGGACAAGTGACCATCGAAACCCTTGACGAGATCCATTACGACAACGACCTATCAAGCGGTCCTTATCAGCTTACGAACCATTATCGTTCACAGCATCCGAGGCGTCGCTTCCAGGGATCTTCACCTTGGCAAGGTAGATGCTTGATTTACCCTCGTGCGACGAATAGTAACTGACATACAAGGTGTCCCCCTGGATCACAAAACCGGGATAAGAAGTGTCACCTCCTGAGGGCAGCTTGAGGGCTTCGCTTAACTCCGCCGTCTCGGGATCAACCCAAAACAGCGACGTTCGCACTTTGCCGTCGTACAAACGTCCGCCAGCAAGCAGTCGGCCATCGGGCACTTGGATCATTTCAGGACCACCGATGGCGCGATCGGCGACTTTCCACTGCCAATTGTCATAAGGCGGCGTGGCGACTCCCAATTGGGCCGGTCCTTTGCAGCGCAACAAACAGTAGGCTTTGTCGCTGTCCCGATCAAAGACAATCACACTCTCATTGGGATAGGGGTCCTTCACCCCCAGGTTCTCGACGAGAGTATCAAAGTCCGTCCCCTGCTGGGTCGAGTACAGCCTGACATACCTCGGATTTTTAGTGCGATAGCCGATCGAGTAGCCGACATCCTCATGAAACACGATCCCCCATGCCCAGATATCCGCATCGCCGACATCGTGCGGTCCATCCCAACTCTTTAAGTCCTTGGTAAACCAAGCGTGTGACTGATGACTTTGCTTGGACTTGTCAAACAACTGAGTCGCGGTCAACAGCATCAATCGACCGTCGGGCATCAAGGCAAACTTGGCGTCGCGAATGTCTCCGCGCTTCTGGTCATCGATCACGCCCGCCGATTCCCACTGTTGTGCGTCGCCGGAGACAATCACGCGAATCCGAGAGTCCTTCACACCGCCCGTGTGCGATGGTGCCTCGCGAAATCCACAAACCCATTTTCCCTGATAGCGGACCAAATCGGTAAACGCGTTGTGTGGCCCCGCATCCCAGATCTTACGCGTTTCGACTAATTCCAAATCGCCACCCGATGCACCACTGCCCACTGAAGTCGCGAGCAGCATCGCTAGCGCGCAAACGGGAATCAAAGTTGCTCGATACATTCCATTAGATCCTTATCAAAGTTGTCAATTTAAAATTACGAAGCTAGCCTAAGTCCTTCACTTCTCGATCACCAATTCCAGCGTGTCATCGCCACCTTCGGGGATGGTCACCTTCAGTGGCGATGTATCAACATTTGCATATTTGGCGGGTATCGTAGCCGCCTGGCTGCTGTCTTCACCGTCGAGCGGCGGCGGAACGTCAATCGTCACCACGTGCTCTCCGATGACGGCGCCGTCGTCGCTTCCGTAGGTCGACAATGAAAAACGCCCTTCGGTGTCCAATCGACTTACGCCGGGGTTCCCTTCACCGCTCGGATGAAACGTGACCGTCCCCTGAGTGAAGGGCTGGCCGTTGTACAGCACTTGCCCACGAACCGTCGCAGTCGCAGGTAAATTTGGATCCCGCGATGGACCGCAACCAACCATCAAGCAGCCCAAAATCATGGGCAAGAAAGCCGATGCGCCTCGCGACGTGGGCGTCATTCTCGAGATTGTCTTAATCATAGCGCAAACCCTCCGATCGGCTTACTGTCTTGGGGATGCCCCAGGTTTTGGTAAAGCACGAGATCGATCGATTCAGTGACAAACTGAACACTTGCGTCGACCATCAAGAAATGAGCGCCGCCAGGGTGGCGACTATTGGCGGTGAGGTTATCTGACCACCCATGTTCGGCCGCCGTCCGCTGGCTGCCCCCGCTGTAAACACGATGAACATAGTTGACGCCACGCTGGGTACTCATCGGACTGGACCAAGCCATCCAAGTCGGCCAAGCATACCATTCGGGGGAAATCTCCCCGACGAACAGGACGTTTGTGGTCCCATCGAGGACATCTCGTATTTTTAGCGGAGCTCCCTCCCGACGATCGAACATTCCGTGCGGATAACTGCTCGTCGAGAACGGGATATCAAACCCGTTGCCTTGAACCCCTTTGTAGTGCGTTACGCCAACTGGTTGATCCCGAGGATTCGAGGAGTGTGGATACGCCCAGTTGCTCCACAGATACTGATTGCCTGACTTGGTTACCCCACCGTAAGGATCACTAGGGCAGAGGTACGCTGACATCGGTTGGCGAGCGAGATCCAAATTTGATGGCGTGCCGACCGCGCTACTAACCGGTCGGCTGAAGTCAATCTGCTCATACACAGCGGACTGCTCAATGTATGGCAAAATTGCCGCCCGCCAACTGATCGAACTCGATGCATTCGGGCTACTGACACTTTGATTGGGGTTGGCTCCCTTAGTCACCCACGCTTGGTTCTGCGGGAACGAGCCAAAACTATCGTGGTAGTTGTGCAACGCTAGCCCCATCTGCTTGAGCTGATTGGAGCATTGCATCCGCCGAGCGGCTTCACGAGCGGCCTGCACCGCCGGCAGTAATAAACCAACCAAGACGCCGATGATGGCGATGACGACCAACAATTCAACCAATGTAAATCCGCGGTGAACAACTCGGCGATTAAGAAAACAACGCATAACGGCTCTCCTATGTACCTAGGAACAGATTGACGTCGCAGACGGTCACGCTAACGAGCTTAACGGCCCCCCACCAGCAGGTCAACAAGTTCGCACCAATCCCAGGCCACTTTATCCAATTGTTGCGGTTATCGTCTCCTTTCGAACACGTGGCACCGATCGCTTAGTGGCAAAACCACACCGTGAAAGAACCTCCGGTTCTTACGGATTGTCGATTCATGAAACCGACGCGAACGCTTTGAATCCGTGTGCATCGCAAATCGAGTACGTTGAGATCCACGCAATAAATTGCAGTGTTTTTCCCAGGAGCGCATCGAATAACGCGACTTCAAAACGTTCGCGTCGGGCAGGGACTTGCGAGCTGAAGAACGCTCGCAGATCGCCCCCTCCCCTAAGCGAGGTAAGTTGAATCATTCAAGGCTATTGGACAAACAACCTTCGCTGTTGTCCGTACCTATTCCGTGCGTCTTCGCCTGCCGTTGGGATCCAGCGGGAGCAATCAACGCATTGTCATGACGTTTTCCTGGCTTCGACAAGGGTGTCCGCATGTGCCGGTGGGACGCCCGAAACGTGCTGACGAAGCGGGTGGGATCGCTCACGCTCTGAACCGTGGCCCACGCCAGGGACGGTCTCTTTCGCAAGCCGCAGGACGACCACGCCTTTGATTCGCCCTGGCCGATTCCCAGGTTGCCGAATGGGTCGGAGCGCGCCCACGGATCACTCAAGGACGATGAATGAAAAGCGGTTCGCGGGAGTGTCGAACCGAGTTCGCCCTACGGTCATGAATCTTGCGCCGAGTCATTCGCCAGACGTCTGGAACACGTTCTGGCGAACGAAGGTGCATCTCTCGAGCCTACCTAAAGACTAAAAATGCTTGCATGTGCGGTGTTTCATGAACAGCTAGGAGGCTGTTGAAAAACGAAGCTCTCCGCACAGGTGCACCCGCCCACGTAAGATTGGTAATGGTAAACGCAGCGAAAGGCATCGATCGAGCAACCGCCGCCCCCTCATCTCAATTCGTCCCGTAACAGTTGGAGCGTCAGGAACTGCTGCATATCGGTACCGCCGGTTTTACGATCGCCTCGATAGCGCAGCTCCGACTCGACTCCGAGTGACTGCAACTTTCGTTGCAGCATGAGGCCGGACACCGCTGAATGCGTGGGGTCAGCCTGGCTTTCGCCAGCAATGGGATCTTTGTCCTGTTCCGGGAATTCCATAAAGATTGGAGGGTCGTCATTGCTGACGTGCTCGATCGGAGAATAACGTCGGATGTGCGGAAGAAGCGAGTCTCGTGCGGCCAGGAACGGCGCGAACGCATCCGGCCGGGTCGCACCCGGAAACCCAAACGCTCTGCCCCCGTACTCGTAGTTCGGAATCCATTCTTTCAACTGCAGTGGGTCGAGAGACGTTTGCGGTGCTTTTCCCGCGGCACACCAAAGTCGCGTTGATTCGCGGGCAATGAGATCGTCACTGTTCGCCTCGGCCATGTCGTCATGCAGGGCTAACCACAGCGAGCTGCACCCGCCAGCACTGACGCCGCAGGCACCAATGCGTGCTTTGTCGATCCTCCACTGGCTGGCGTTGGAACGCACAAACTGCAGTGCTCGTGCGGCATCATTCAATGGCCATTGCACAGGCGGGCTGACGTCTGCGGCACTGGCATCCTGCAACAGTCGGTAGTTCACCGAGGCGACGGAAATGCCCGCGTTTAAAAGGGCACGCACATCGAGGTGTTGATGAATATCGGTCTTGTCCTGTGCTGCCCAGCCACCGCCGTGGAGATAAAATACAAGCGGTGTGGGGTTTGGGACTGGCGCCAACCAGAGATCCATCGTTTGACGAAAATGTTCTCCGTAGGGCATGTCGGTGAATGTGGCGGGTGTGGCATCGGCCTTGGCCGTTGCAAATCGTTGCTGTACGGCGGCCGGCGGCATCCATCCGTTGGGGCGGACTTCGTTCGGTTCGTAGCCGCAGGTGATGAAATAAAGTTCCGTCTTGCTGGCCTTCGTAGGGGGCACGTTCACGTGCACTTGCGTGAAGCCATCGGCGAACCAAGTTTCATAACCATCCGTGGCGCTGGGTTTCAGGGCTTGTCCATTTAGCTGTACGTCGAGCTGAGATGGATTACGGTACGGCAGTCGCAGACGGAAGCTGATACCGTTTTCAATCCTCACATCGTCGGTATCTGTTGCGGCCAGCAGCTGCGAGCGCGGGGTGCCCATGCCCAATTTGAACTCCGGGCCCGCTTCGATGAAATTCCTAATGTTCCCCGCGTCAGCACCGAAATGGTCGTGCAGATTAAGCTGCAACTCGCGAAAATCAGCGGCGGCAACGGCCCGTTTCGCCGCAGCCGTGGTCGTACAAACCAGGCTCTCGCGCCCCACAGTCTGCGGATACAGGAATCCGAGCGAGAATTGGGCTTGTTTGGACCACAGTTCAACGCGGCTCTTGCGGCGCTGGGCCGCCGTGTTTCCATACGCGGTCACAAAGTGCCCGACGAAATTCTTTATTCGATTGACCGGATAGCTTGGCTGTCGCTCGTCATTCCAGACATTGTTTCCAATGCTTAGCAGTCCCTTCATTCGTGCGACGATGCTTTGCTCCCACGCCACCTCATGAGTGCTGAGCATCGTGTGGTATTTGGCATAGGAATAGTGCTGGGAATAGAACATTGGCTTTCCTTGCCACAATCGTTTCGACAATGGATCGAGTTCCGTTCCCCAGAAGGTGCGCTGCGCATCGGCCTCAAATCGATCCGAGGGGAATCCGGCTGCGTTGCCCGCTTCGATCATGGCTTCGGTGACCCGCCAATCCCAGGGCCGCAATGCATTGTTGGAATAAGCGCTTCCCGTAATCTCAGTCATAATTTGACCGTGATAGGTTCGCCGCGTGCCAAGTTGATCAGGCGAGTATTCCTGAAGCCCGGTGCCATGAAAATCAGCGTGAACCTCCGGTTGATATTCGTCGACCACGGAAAGCACGGCCATCAGTTCCGGTGCATCCTGCGGATTGCGTATCGTGAGCGTTTTCACATCCCAGAGTTTGCCCTTTCGATCCAGTCCGGCATACGGCTCGACGCCGTGTTCATTACGCCAGCGGTCGGTGTGAAACAACGATAGAGGGTTCACAACCGGCATGACGAGAATGATCTGTCGGCGGCGAGTCTCCGCTGCGAGTGGGTCACCGCTCAACATCCACTCGACAAACGCCATGGCTCCCGAGGCCCCGGTTCGCTCCGGTCCGCAATGTAAAGTGGTGATCAGGCAAATTTGTTTGTCTTCATCGGACACGTCACGATCCGTAATTTTGACCAGATAGACAGGCAAGTTCTGCCCGCTGAGCCCCCGCGACTCAAGCGTGACCCACTGCGGGTAGGTGGTTTGCCAAAATCGCAGGGTGCCTTCATATTCATCCATCGTCAATCGATGCATTGGTGCATAGCGAATCTGCTTGTCCTGAGCCTCGGCGGTCGTCATACAGAACACGACGAGAAACGGGATCCCCGCCGTCAGCAGCCGCGGCACGAAGCGTGGCTTTTGCACAGAATCGTTCGAACTCATACTGATGCCTTCTTTCCTGGGAGCGACCAAAGGTGTCAGAGCGCTCAATGGAATCGCTCAATGGAATCGCTCAATGGAATCGCTCAATGGAATCAACGCTCAATGGAATCAACGCTCAATAACGAGTATTCCGCCCGCGGTACCAGATTAAAACGACGCGGAAGGCAACACAGGTTTCAGGAGCGAATAGCGTTGGCCACCGCGTTTCAGCTATTTTCTGCGCATTGCGTTGCAGATCGCGTTACGATTTGATCTCACTCCACTTCAATTCGTGCGGCATGAGCTGCTTCTGGATCGAGACCGCAGCGGCCAATCCCGCCGCCTCGCCCATCGGGACGGAGTTACCGGTCACTCGGTAACTGGAGTGGGCAATGAAGTCGCCGCTAATGCAGCGACCGGCCAGCAGCAGTCCATCAACATCCTCGGCAACCAGCGCGGGATAAGGAATATCGTACGGTTGATGCCCCCCCTTTTTGAACTCGCGATTGATCTCTTTGTTTCCATGCGCGTTCAATGCGTGCACATCGATCGGAAACTTCGCGGTACAGACGGATTGCTCATGCTTGAGACCTGTGGCCAGATCATTGGCTGTGATTTGGTAGCGACCGCGAATGCGTCGACCTTCGCGGATCCCGATCTGTTCAGCGGTCGCAACGACGGCAATGTCTTTCCATACACCCCCGATGCGGCGCAGCCCGTTCACAAGATCATGGATCTCGCGACGGGCACGGATGGTCGACTCACTAATCGCGTTTGCGTCGAACGCGGAAACACCGTACTCGTGATTCGTCATCAGCGAAAAGACGCCACTGTGCAAATGACGTAACGTTGGCGCACGGTAGGATGGCGTCATCCCATGTTCTTCCATCAACTTCAGCAGCAAGCGTTTTGCCGACGAGGCGGTTTCCCGAATGTAAGGCCGCACCGCATCCGCATCGATGCCGGTCAACAGCGCCATCATCGACATCGGTTGACATTCACAATCCTGTCCCACGCCAAGTTCGAAACGACACCCTGCATGGGCCGCCAAGTCGCCATCACCGCTACAGTCGACGAATCGCTCAGCCAGCCATGCTTCGCGTCCCGACTTTGATTCGGTCAACACGGCCACGACGCGACGGTTAGAGTCCGTGACGGCACCGACAAGCCGCGTGTGCAAGCGAATCTTCACGCCCGCCTCGACACAAAGTTCTTCCAGTACGAGTTTGGCGATTTCAGGATCGTAGACGGTGCCGTCGGTCTGCTTGGCCACCGAACTGCCTTGGGCTGCGAATCGGTTTAGCAACTCGGGCATGATCCCCGACTTATTTTCCGCGTCAAGGATCTTGGTCAACAAGCCCGCCGTCCAGACGCCGCCCAGACAGCCTGCGACCTCGATCAACTGCACGGTCGCCCCAGCACGCGCCGCCGCCAACGCCGCAGCGATTCCAGCCGGACCACCGCCACAGACGAGGACATCCGTTTTTCCCACCACGGGAATCGATCGCTGTTCCTCGATCAAATGCTGGGCGTCCGCGGAAAGCTCCGCCTGAGTCTGCAACACATCGCCGCTGAGTGGATTCACAACGCGGGTGGCCTGCGCCGTTTCCGCCGCCTGAGTGTCAGCGGATGCAAGCGAGGCAGAGACAACCAAGCCGCCTGCGGTGGCTTGCAGAAAGTTTCGGCGTGAGGGAACTCTACGGTCCATGAATCATCCTTCATCGTTGGGGCTTGTGTATCGCGCGTAACGCAATGACGAAATATTATTTGGGTCGCGTCACTCGACAAGTGTTTCCACCACCCCTGAAAACGAAAGCCATGTTGAACTTCCGCTACGCTAGAACCTGCGTATGATTATCCCGAATCATGATGCATTGTCCTGCCAATTTGTAAACGGATGTGTGCGTTTGGCGAGCGGCAACTGCACGACTTTCCCACCCTCGACATGCGAGGCGTACGCCCCGTGAACCATCTCGAGCGTCGCTCGGCCATCAACATCACTACACAGCGGAGGCCGATCCTCGTTGATCGCAGCGAGCAGATCACGCACCGCCAAGATATGATGGGCAACCTGATTGACGATGTCGGGGATCGGTTCCGTTTTGCCGATTCCGGCGCTGCTGATCGGAATCCACGGCCGCGGTTTTGATGCGGGTTGAAAGGGATTCGCAGGGATAAAGTGGGCGATTGGCTCACTATCCATACGCAAATCGACGATCCCTTCGGTGCCAATCAATTGCAAACCGAAGCCAGCCGCACCGACGCCATGATTACGGATCGAGTCAAAATAGACGGGCATGCCACTTTCGGTTTCGTAACGCGCGTGCAGGCGATCTCCTGCGATTGGGCCATTGCCCTCGTTGCCTTGAACAATATCGCTAGGGGTCACAAGTTCGTGCCCCTTCATCATGACTGCGGAACAGGCGGTCACGTTACCGGCGAAAACAGGGACGAGATTAAACAGGTGCGTGCCGAGCACCCATAGATCCTGACATCCTCCGCGTGCGTCTTCCTTACCACGGCAGCGAATTTCCAACGGTTTGCCGATCGCTCCCGCTTTGATCGCCGCTTGGGTCGCCACGAGCGCCGGGTGGTAGCGGTTGCGGTGGGCCAGTGCCAATTTTGTACCACTCCGCTCACAGGCCGCGACGATCGCGTCGGCTTCCTCGAGCGTGCGGCAAAACGGCTTCTCACAATAGATTCCCTGTGCTCCCCCCTCGATCGCCGCCATGATCATCTCGTGATGCTGGTCGACGTGACGAGCACAAACCGCGACGATGTCGGGACGGATCTGCTTGATCATTTCTCGGTAGTCTGAAAACGCATGCTTGGCTCTCGTTCTTTGCTGCTCACGTTTCAGACCTTCTTGATCCACATCGGCAACCGCGACGATCACCGTTTCGCTAACGTTTAGCCAAGTCGTGCTTAAACCATGTCCAAATCCACCTCGCCCAGTGTGCCCGATCGCCGCGACTCGCAAGCGATCGGCTTCGGGCGCAGCGGAATCAGCGGCGGCCAAGGAGAGCGCTGGTGCGAGTGCGGCGAACGTGCCAGCGGCGGACACGAAGCCACGTCGATTGAGAGTTGGCGAAGCAGATCGCTCAGTGCGCTGAAAATATGCATCGCCGCACTGAACGCGTGTATCGTCCGATTCTAGTGAGTGAGCGTCCAGCGACGTGGCACTGCGACGCTTGGATTCGGTGGCACGCGGTATTGGTTGCAATGTCATTGTTAGTGATCCATGTCAAACTTGTTTGTCGATTGCGATGGCTGGTCCGGCAGAGTGTGGATGGCAGCAATCCGCTGACGCGAGTGGTGACACCAAGTGTACACCCCCAGACAACGGCACGCACACGCGGGCCTGATCGAATGAGCACATTGTTTTCGCACCACGGGTGGGTAACCCAGCGCGGTGGCGATGCCGTGATACAATACCGACCATTGCTATTGGATTTGCGAAATTCCATTCGCGTTGTCGAGCATTGAATTCGCAATCGTCCCTCCACCCCGCTGAATTCCACGCTGTGAATCAAAAACCCATTCTACTCTGCGTGCTGGCCATTCTTCTCTCTGGAGCCACGGATCCTCTGATACCGCGGGGGACAGCAGCAGATGACGGCGGCGTCCTTCGCCGCAGCAATCAAGTGGCTTGGTGCATCGTTCCCTTTGACGCAAAACACCGCAATCCGGCCGAGCGGGCTGCGATGCTGAAGGAGCTGGGGATAACTCGTTCTGCCTACGATTGGCGAGCTCAACACGTGCCCACGTTTGAACAGGAAATCCGGGAGTACCAGAAGCACGGCATCGATTTTTTCGCGTTTTGGAGTGTGCATGAGGATGCGTTCAAACTGTTTGAAAAGTATGACCTGCATCCTCAAATCTGGCAGACGTCGGGGGACAGCGTCGGGGAAACCCAGGCCGCCAAAGTCGAAGCCGCGGCCCAACACATGCTGCCGCTTGCCCACCGCACCGCTGCGATGGGATGTTCGCTCGGGCTCTATAACCACGGGGGTTGGGGAGGCGAACCGCAGAATCTCGTCGCGGTTTGCAAGCGATTGCACGAACTGGGCCAGGCTCATGTTGGTATCGTTTACAATTTTCACCACGCTCACGCACACCTGACCAATTGGGAAGCCTCGTTTGCATTGATGAAGCCATTTTTGCTCTGCGTCAATCTGAACGGGATGAACCCGATGGAACAGCCCAAGATTCTCGGTATCGGCAAAGGGGAGCACGAATTGGAGATGATACGGGTTGTCGTTGAAAGTGGTTATGACGGACCGATCGGGATTCTGGATCACCGCGAAGCGATTGATGCACGCGAATCACTGAAGGAAAATCGCGATGGCCTCGAGTGGATTCGCAAAGAATTGAACACTCCGGGTAGTGCCGGACCGCTGCCCCCGACGCCGCAGAACTTTGTCAAACCAAGCCCGCCCGACGAGGCCCGCTCAGGCCGGATCTACCCAGGCTCGGACGTCTACCGAACGCCACCGATCACGGTCGAACTTCGCGTGACGATTCAGCAGCGTGAGCGCTACAACATTCTAGTGGCGAGTGACCCCAAGTCATCCTCCGATCACTGGGAGTTGTTTACCATGAACGGCAACGGCCGATTGACGGCCTACCTGCCCGGCAAACGGCCCGACCACGTCCATTCCCAAGCGATGATCTGTGACGCAAAGCCGCATACGGTGTCGATGATCTATGAACCCAGTCGCGTCCGATTGTATGTCGATGGAGAGCAGGTCGCCGACCAGGCGATTGTTGACACCGGTAGCGGGTCGCCCGTGCCCGGAGGCCTCGGCATCGGGCGACTCGTCGAGGGCCGTTTGGCATGCGACGGCAAGATTCATTGGCTGCGTATTTCGAAGGGAGTGCGAACGATTCCGAAGAAGCCCCTCGTCGATGTTTCACGCGACGCGACAACGCAAAGCTTGTGGAAATTTGACAACCCCAGCGAGACGGACTCGCCTCGCGAGGATGATCTCAGTGCCATCCCCGCTGACGAAAATGAGTTAAAGGCAACTGCGGGCGTCGCAGGCTTGCCCTACGATCCGGCATGGGCACCGCGACTGGTCCGTGAGGCACAAACCTCGGGTGACGCGTTACGCGGAGCGAGTGTCTTTGCCGATGCCAAATTGGCC
Source organism: Novipirellula galeiformis (assembly GCF_007860095.1). Classification (NCBI taxonomy): domain Bacteria; kingdom Pseudomonadati; phylum Planctomycetota; class Planctomycetia; order Pirellulales; family Pirellulaceae; genus Novipirellula; species Novipirellula galeiformis. Next base: position 812,699 of record NZ_SJPT01000002.1, read on the forward strand.
TGTTTGTCGTGTCACAAGATAGGATCGCAGGGAGGAACGGTCGGCCCCGATTTGTCCACGATTGCGAAAGATCGCAAGTTGAACAAGATTGTCGAGTCGATTTTCTGGCCAAAGCGAGAGGTGGCAGCGGAGTTCATGACGTGGAAGATCCTGACGACCGATGGCGACATCGTCACGGGCTATAAAACCGGCTCGGGCGACGATCCACGGGTGATTCGAGATACCGGATCGGGCAAACTGACCACGGTGGCCGAGGATGACATCGAGATGGAGATCGCGGTGGGCTCGGTGATGCCCGACGGGTTAACCGCCGCGATGTCACATCAGCAGCAAGTCGATCTGATTCGATTTCTGAGCGAACTAGGACGCAGCGAACGGGGACGCGATGGCGAACCGCTGGCGGAGGCGCTGCAACGCGCGATCGCTCATCGCCAAATGCATGGCCCGGTTGAGTTTCCCATCACATCCGCCCCGCTGCAGCCCGCAAATTGGCCTCATGCAACCCACCGAGTGAATCGAGATCGGGTCTACGACTTCTATACAAAACAAGCTGAACATTTTCGTAAACAACCCCACCTGCCGATGCTAATCGCTCCCTATCCAGGCCTCGATGGCGGCGCGCAGGGACATTGGGGCAACCAGAGTGAACCGGACTGGGCCGATGATCGCTGGAACGCAACACAGCTGGGATCGCTACAAGCGGGAGTGTTTCGAGCCGACGCAATTACGGTCCCACGCGGTGTGTGCGTCCGGCTCGGTGACGATGGCGAGATGTCAGCGTGCTTCAATCCTGACACCTTGTCATTCGATGCCGTCTGGACGGGCGGCTTTGTCAAATTCGATGCGGTTCGTTACGGATTCGTCGGAGGGCTGCGAGCGGACGGGAAACTGATCTCGGTGCTGCCGGGCAAGAAAATGGATGGCCAATTTCAGTATCATGGCTTTTATCGAAGCGGTAAACGGGTTGTTTTTTCCTACACGATTGGTGAGGTGAAGTATCTCGATTCCGCCTGGGTTGAGCACGGCGAATTTGTTCGCAACGTCGCGCCGGCGAACGAGCATCCGCTGCGGCAAATCATGGCAGGGGGACCGCGACAATGGCCCGAGGTGACCGAAACGAAGATCACCCCAGGCACCCAGCGGCCCTATGCCATCGACACGATCGAGTTGCCATATGACAACCCATGGGATGCGCTCGTCTTTTGCGGAGGACACGACTTTCTCGACGACGGGAGTGCGTTGGTGTGCACGATGCAGGGGGACGTTTGGAGAGTCAGCGGATTGAATTCGGGTGTGGATCAACCCGGTGTGGCGAGTTGGACGCGTTTCGCGTCGGGGCTGCATCATGCCTTGGGATTGGTCGTGACCGAGGGGCAAGTCTATGTTCAATGCCGAGACCAATTGACCCGTCTGAGCGATTTGAACAACGACGGCGAGGCCGATTTCTATGAGTGCTTTAGCAACGCGTTCATTACGTCGCCGGCCGGACATGACTTCATTTGCGGTTTGCAGCGTGACGAACAAGGCAACTTCTTTACCGCATCGGGCAACCAAGGATTACTACGCATTTCGCCGGACGGGAAAGCAGCGGAAGTGATTGCCACCGGTTTTCGCAACCCCGACGGTCTGGGGATCCTGGCCAACGGCACGGTCACCGTGCCCGTTTCCGAGGGCGAATGGACGCCGAGTTCCGCGATCCATGCGGTCCAGAATGCTTCGTCACGGAGATCCGATGATCCGACTCACCACGGATACCGTGGCCCCAAGCATGGTGATCCACCGGAATTACCCTTGGCCTATCTGCCCCGAGGGCTCGATAACTCCAGCGGTGGCCAGGTCGAGGTCACCAGCGATGCCTTCGGTCCACTCGCAGGCTAATTATTGCATTTTTCGTTCGGGGCTGGGGCGTGGTTCGCGGTGCTTGGCGACGAGTTTGACGACGAGGTTGGCGATCAACTTCAAGGCGCGGTTGTTCCGCTTGCCGGTGATTTTTTGTCGGGGGCACATCGCGGACGTTTTCATCCGCTGGACGGACAATTGTATGTGTCCGGAATGTCCGGATGGGGATCGTACACTCGCGACGATGGATGCTTCCAACGCGTTCGTTATACAGGTGACGCCATTCAAGTCCCCGTCGGCTTCCATACTCATGAAAACGGCATTCGCATCACGTTTGCTGCCCCCCTCGACGCCTCCATCGCCGGTGATCGGACTCGCCATTTTGCTCAATGTTGGAACTACCGTTACAGCGGCGGGTATGGTTCCCCAGAGTATTCGAGCACGCATCGGGGAACGCCGGGGCACGATCCGCTGCGGATTCAATCTGCCCACGTCTTGGACGATGGCCATTCGCTATTTCTGGAAATACCGGACCTGCAACCGGTCAATCAATTGCACCTGCGAATGCACGTCAATAAAGAGGAGTCGTTTTCTTGCAATCCCGCGGGCAGCGGCCATGACATGTTCGTGACCGTCCATCGACTCGACATCCCATTCACCGAGTTTGCAGGTTACCAACCGCGAGAAAAGCAAATCGCGGTCCACCCGCTGCTCGTCGACTTGGCATCGATGGCCGATCGCACGCCTAATCCGTGGCACAGAAAAATTGCCGGTTCCCGCGAGATCCAAATCGAAACGGGCAGCAATCTCAGCTACACCACCGGCCAATTCACCGTCAGAGCGAATGAAGCAGTGGCGTTAACGCTATCGAATCCCGATGTCGTTCCTCACAACTGGGTACTCGTGCAACGTGGAGCGTTACAGCACGTCGGTGAGCTTGGCAATCAGATGATCGCAAATCCGCAGGCCTTCGCTCAGCAATACATCCCCGACTCGGACCAGGTCCTAGCTCACACCGACATCGTTGCCCCAGGGCAGGAACAGACGATTTACTTCGTCGCGCCGGCCACGCCCGGTCGCTATCCTTTCCTTTGCACCTTTCCCGGTCACTGGATGGTTATGAACGGAGTGATGGTGGTTACCGAGGAAGGATCCTGAGAGCAAACACAGCAGGCTGAAAATCGAGGTTCAATGGATATCGGCAACACACGCTTTCACTCTCCACGAATGTGCTGCGCCATTCGTGGCAACACGAAGGGAACGAAGATGATGCCGGAATAATGATCCGCCAGCATGCGCACGTGATGATTCAGAGAGAGACCAATCCCGTTGGCAAGAGCGACCGCGTTTTTGATGTCGACGACCTGATCGTAGTCCGCTGAATAGAGCCAAGTGTTGTTTGGATTCAGCCGATGGGCCACTCGCAGCGGTTCGACTTGTTCAACAATCGACTTGATCTCGTCGACCGACAATCCCGATTGTTCGAGTTGTTGTCGGAACCGGGCGGCGTCCCGTTTGCCGCTTTGAATCACGTCCATCAGATTCCCGCCGGCCAACAAAATAATGACTTTGTCGTAACCGCAGTCGTCGTATCCACTATCGAGGCTAGCGCTAGTCGCCGAGACGAATCCTCCCAGACTTGTTCCCTGTAATGACACCTTGCCATCCTCGACAAAGGGTAATGCCGCGACGGCATCGCGAGCACGACGCACATCGGCGACCGCTTGACGCATCGCTTCGACAAGCTTGCGTCGATCGGGATCTTGGTTCGCGGTTCGTCGTTCCCCATAGTAGGGCAGATGAATTAGGAAGGCGTGCAGCCCACTGGCCTGGAAACCGCGAGCGAACACGCGGCCGGCAACCATGTTGGATCCCGATTCGTGAACGACCACGACCGCCGGTCGCACCGCCGGTTTCTGATCGTCGTCGCGAGCCAAGTACCATTCCATTGTGACGCGATCATTGAGCGCATCGCCGCTGGAGATCGGAGATGGAAACGAGACCAAGGCATCGCCCTTGGATGCCAACGGAGATCCGCATTTGACTTCAAACTTGCCCGGTTCCCAGAGCAAACCGTCGAGACACTTACGCGCGTCAGCCGACGCTTCCTCACGTGCGTCTAGGGTATCTTCACTGGCAAAGACCTGGCGCTCAAGGAACGCCAAATCGGCGCCTTCACAGAGGGCATCGACGCCCAAGAGTGAAACGAGCAACACAAACATCTGTAGCAATCTCATCAACAGCCGCCTCGGTCTGGATATTCGGAAAAACGCAGGGCCACCCCCCGTCAGTGTTGACACTATAGCTTAGGGGGATCTTCCCAGGTGTCTCAACCCGGTGGGCGATCAATTTTACTTTTCCTCGCTCCCTCACGGATTTTCCTCGCTCCCGCACGGGATGGAACAACAGAGCTATTGAATCTGTAAAAAGGGGAGCTCGGGATCGGCGGGGATAACAACATCCGGAATGCCTGCGAATTCGGATTAACGACGAAGTTTCGGGCCGAGAAGACCGTATCGGCAACGCCGCGACCAAGGAGGCGTGGACACGGCCACCACCGGCGTACCCACTCGGCGAGGCTACGCGCCGGTGAGCAGGGCCCCGGATCTGTCGACTTGGCGAGAAGCCAATCGGAACGGAAGAAAAATGCCCCCGCTGGCGGTTCGCGTCTGTGGGCTTGGTCACGTTTGTATTCTTTTCTTCGCCTCGATCCTCTACACTTCAGCACGCAGCCACACGGGAACGTCTCGTTTACGGTTAACGAAAGCCCCCATCGTCCTCCCCTCGAAGACACCTTTTTACATGATGAATCGCACCGGCTTGATTGCTGCTATCCCGCTCGCCTTCGCGATGCTCGTGCAGACGCCGACTTCGCAGGGCCAGTCGCCCGAAGAACAGGTGGTACTCGCCTCCACCGTTGTGCTCAATGAAGCCATGACGACGCCTTTGAACCGCGTTCCCCAGGCGATGTTAGCGAACGCATATGGGGTGGCGATCGTCCCCAATGTGATCAAAGGAAGTTTTATTGTCGGGGCGCGGCACGGACGAGGGCTACTGTTTGTGCGTGAACCCGAAGGGGTTTGGCGTGCCCCGGTCTTTATCACACTGACCGGTGGCAACATCGGCTGGCAGATCGGCGTGCAATCCTCGGACCTTATTCTTGTATTCAAGACCGAACGGAGCGTGCAGGGAATTTTATCAGGAAAGTTGACCCTCGGAGCCGATGCCGCGGCCGCGGCGGGCCCGGTTGGCCGCGAAACCGCGGTTGCGACCGATGGGCAATTACAGGCTGAGATTTACACCTACTCGCGTACCCGCGGCTTATTCGCCGGCGTATCGATCGACGGCTCGGTAGTGCAAGTCGATCCGCGGTCGACCGGAGCCTATTATCACAGCCCGGCACCGGGCCTACCTGTGGTTGTCCCACCGACGGCCGAACAATTGACGCTAACGATCGCACGCTTTGCCGGCAACACCGTGGCAACGGGAGCGCCGGTGGCATTACAAAATCATCAATCCCAATCGCAGTCCCCCGCAAGCACCGTGGAAGCGGACGCGTTACGCGCTCAGTTGCTGCAACAAGCTCCGCAACTCTACGCGGTGCTCGACGAGCAATGGAAAAGTTATTTGGCGTTGCCCTCGTCGATGCTTGCCGGCGGTGCCGCGACATCACCGCAAGAACTTCAAACCACGATCGACCACTTTAACGTCGCGGTCCGTGAGCCACAGTTTCAAAGTCTCGCCGCCCGTCCCGAGTTTCAATCGGTTTACAGACTATTGAAACACTATCAACAAGCGATTCAACATCCCGCGCCGCCGCTCCAATTGCCGCCCCCCCCGCCAAACAACGGCCGCTAACGCGAGGCGACTTGAACGAACCGAGCAGATCGGACGAACGTGAAATCACGCGCCGAAGAAATCACGCGCCGAAGCATGTCCTAGCCCGCTGAATCACCGCAACATTGGAACGTCACTGCGCCATGGCGGCGTCCAGTCGCTTCAAGGGATCGGCCGCGTAGGGAGCTTGTTTGATTTTAATGTAGCGACATCGCCAGACGGTGGAACGCGTTCTGGGGAACACGTGCTAGGGAACACAGCGACGGCTTGAAACCCACTTCATTTCTCAAAAGGCTCGAGCGACCGCCGTCGCGACCGGCCCGATTGGAAAAATCGGAACCTTTTGACAGCGAAGATCGTCTCAGTGGGGTGAGTTTGACGGCCGTTGCCCCAACATCAGCTAAGCTTGCTTTGACTGGCGCTAGTTCGGATGAATCCAGCTTTAGGATTGCCACGTGCCATTTGTCACGCAGCACCACGTTCGTGGAAGGAAAATGGCTGCGGATCAATAGTGACGGATCAGCCATTACGAGAATTATCAATATGAGCGACAGCCTAGAATCCCGATTGCAAGCATCATTGCAGAGACTTGGCTTTAGCAACATTCAAGTAAGTAGTGAGTCAAACGGGCATATCCAACTATCAGGAACCGTCGAGGATCCCAACGAGCGAGCCTCCGCTTTGTCGATCGCTCGGACCACTCCGGGCGTAGCAAAGATTTCAAATCGCATCTCGATCTCTTCTTAAAGCCTGCTCACGGCGCCGGATTCTCAATCGCCCGCTTCGCGATCATCTCTACGTCAGTTCGGCTAAAGCCGTCTAAGCAAAAAAATGGCCTCGAATCATCCGATTCGAGGCGCTAAGCGTTTCTCAAGATCAAGCCATCCTCGAGCTTAGTGATGGTTTCCGATGCCGAGGTGGAATCGCCCGATGTCCAAGTGGACGCCGCCCCCGTGGCCATAGCTTGGAGTGTAACCGCGGTACCCCGACGAAGAACCACGGTAGCCCGACGAATAGCCGCGCGGATACGATCCATATTGGTATCGCGAAGCGTGGGAGTGAATCGAGCGATGTTGGTTGTTGTGGTAACCGTGGCTCGATTGACCATACCTCACGCCACCATGCCCGTAGCTACCATGCCCATAATTTGAATGACCACCGTAGTGCCCGCCGTGTCCGTAGTGGTGATCTGCCGCCGAAGCGGTCGGAGCGGTTGCAAAGAGGGCGAGTGCGGCCGCGGTCAGAACGATTGCGAAGAGGCGTTTCATGATTGATTCCTGGGAGGGAGGATTCCTGTGACGGAGAAGGCCGCCATGGACGAAAACTAAATCGCACATGGCGTGCCAACGCATAAACAGCGTAAAACCTGCGGTTCATGCACCCAAGGCGCCATCACTTCGACACCACCACAGGCGTCACAATGACGACACCCGATTGCGAGCGTGCTGGAAGGCGGCCTCGTTCCAGGCCGTGTTTCTCCAACGACCGATGCTCCGTAGGAATTCTTTTGCTGCCCGACAACTCGCCAGCCCAGCCGGCCTCGTTTCCATTCACCGAGCACGCGAAGGCTTCCCGGCCGGAGGGGTTATGCGAGCGTTCTTTTGAAAAACGCGATCGTGCGCTGCCACGCTAAGCCCGCAGCGGCCTTGTCGTAACGAGGCGTCGTGTCATTGTGAAACCCATGATTGACGCCGGGATAGACAAATGCTTCATACGACTTGCCGTGCTCCTGCAACGCTTTTTCCAACGCCGAGGCGCCCGCCATGATGCGGCGGTCAAGCTCCGCATTGTGAATCATCAACGGCGCCTTGATCTTCGCCACCTCACTGACCTCAGGTTGGCTGCCGTAAAACGGCACCGCCGCGTCGATCAATTCGGGAGTCCGCACCGCCAATTGATACACCATCCCGCCGCCAAAACAGAAACCCTCTGCGCCAACCTTGCCGGTGGACCTATCATGCCGTTTGAGAAACCTCGCAGCGGCAATGAAGTCTTGTGTCATTTCGTTACGGTCACGTTTCGCTTGCATCACGCGGCCTTCGTCATCATTGCCTGGATAGCCCCCAAGTGGTGTCAGTGCGTCGGGGGCAAAGGCCAAGAATCCTTCACTGGCCAAACGACGTGCAACGTCTTCGATATACGGGTTCAACCCCCGATTCTCGTGAATCACCAATACGGCGGCAAACTTACTTCCCTGCGCAGGCATCGCCAAAAGGCCTTTCATTTCACCGTCGGCGTCGGGAGAATCGTAGGCGACCACCTCCGTTTTGATGCGGGGGTCGTTGGGAGCAACTTGTTGTGCCCAAGCGTAGTTCGGGCTGAGACTGGCAATCAGCGCTTCGACTGTAACACCGCCGACCGCGAACGCGGCCAACCGGCTGACGTATTCCCGCCGCGTCAATCGCCCGTGAGCATAGTCGTCGTACAAATCCAATACCGTTGGATCAAACTGATTCGCCGTTTTTCGCTTCATCGCATCACTCCGTGCAGAAAGAGGCATTGTCGTTAGGCACACACTGCGGGGCACCCGTCCATCACGACTGCCCTTCGAACCGGGAATCGTCCGAGTATATCAGCCCTCCCATTCCGCCGCAGCAATTCGGGAGTTCTATGCGCCGTCCTATCAGCCTCCTAAGACGTCCTGTCGATGACCGGAAATTCGATTGCTTCATCATCATGGTCAGTCGCTCCGTCCTGCCATGTTCCGTTCCTAAAAGCTTTGACGTTGTGTGACGATGAATTTCGCGTCCGCAACACTGCGACTCACTGGCAACGGGACACTCGTTTTGCACTGGCACCCTATTTTCAGGGTGCCGATTGAGCGTTCTCAGCAGCTTGCTGTTTCGCTTCGCGACGGACATGCTTATCTCTTAGAATCAACACACTGCAATGCACATGTCGCAACACGTACCGCGACGTGCTACCCAGAAACATTCGCGTCAACAGTCCGCTGTCGCTATCACCGGTTACGACCAAGTCGCACCCGTGCTCTTCAGCGTAATCGACTAACGCTTCGCCGACGTGATTGGCTTCGACCAAATGCGTTTCCGTATTCACGCCCAGCTTCTGGAGCTGTGTTTCAAGATCGATCAATTGGGCATGAGATTGCTGCAACAACTGGTTCCAAAATGAACTCGCCTTTTGGCGAATGTCTTGGCGATAGAACGTGCTCAAGAGCAGAATGCGAACCAAGTGGACCTCGGTGCCGACGGGCCATTTGAACCCTTTTAGCCAATCGATCATGCGTTGATCCTCTGGGCTGCCTGACAACGCGAGCATGATTTTCCGCAGTTCCGGAGGCGCGCTCGATTCACGAGGCGGACGAACAATCAACGTGGAAATATCACCATGCGTGGCAACGTAATCCGAGATACTTCCCAGCAACACACGCTCGAGCCCCGAGTGACCGACGGCCCCCAGAACGACCAAATCCGCATCCGTCGTCTCGGCCAGATCGAGCAACTCCGTCGCAGGCGATCCGATCGGGATATGACACCGAAGCGAATGCACGGGACCCGCTAATTGATCGGCCGTTTCTTTGACACGCGTTTGCGCCGCCTCTCGTTCTTCTTCGATAAACAAGCCAAGGTCCGAAGGCAATAACATCGTCCCCGCATCGATCATCATCGGAGGAACGACCGCTGAAACGATGTCTAAGTCAATCGGCTTGCGAAACGGCAGTGAACGTAGGTAGTCGGCCGCCGCCTGAGAGTGCTTCGACGCATCGTTGGCTAACAGTACTCGCATGATGGGCTCCGGTGTGAATCGATGGATGGTTGGCACGTTGCTTCTACAACTGATGCTGGGGCAATTTGAATGCCGCTTCACGAGCGGCCAAATTCGGTCGCTGTCACGTTGCGAAACGCTCCACCCCGCACGTTGCCTCCTCTGGTGCGTGCGTCAACGCACAAGCAGTCGACCGTGTTAAATGGGTTGGCAATTCTCTTTCGACACGGCGACGGTGGCCGCACACGCGTTTACTCGCTTCGCAGAAGCGCGTCGGTCCTTTGGTGGGTCCAGAAAGGGCCCCACCGATTTCATTGATGGTCGGCGGTGCGGCGCAGGTCTCCGTTTCACTCTCCGTGCGTGCTACCGTGATTTACGTTTTAGCCAGGGAGTTTTTGCCAACCCGATGGATTCCAAATCTAGCTGGATTCTCAACGCAACAATCGCTTCATTGCTGCGGCAACGCCAAGCGTCACTTCGGTCATCCGTGTGTAATCGAGCGTTTCGGGCGTATCGGATTGACGGTGGTAATTCGGATTCCTCAGAAAGCTTGTGTCCGTCAACATCAATGCTGGGTAGCCTTGATCCCAAAATGAACTATTGTCGCTACGGCGGATCTCGCTGATTTTCTCTGGCAGCACAATCGAAAAGAGAGGCAGTTGCGAACCGCATTTGAAACCACGGCGGAATGCCCAATTCAGTTTCCAAGAAGGCAAATTGCCGACCGCGGCCAGAAAGTTTCCCCGCTTTGGGAAGAACCGATGGAGTATTTGGGGAATCGATGCGGGGACCTGTTGGGAACCGAGTTCGTCACGAAAATAGCCCAACATCTCCAAACAGAGCATGCCGACAAGTTTCTCGTTGCGTTTTCGTGATTGCCGCGCATGATACTGACTGCCCATCGCGTGCAGGCTAAAGTAGGGCATCTCTTCGCAAGCGAAGGCGACGTAACGCGCCGACCTAGTGCCGCAATGATCATTCAACAAACGACTGACCTCGATCATGACCGCAACGCCCGACGCATTGTCATCCGCTCCCGGAGTCGACCAAACCGTGTCGTAGTGTGCGCCTAATAGCACGATTTCATCGGCTTGCTTGGTCCCTTGTTTTTCAACGACCAAGTTCGTCGCTATCTCGCCCATCGCCTCGTACGACTCGTCACGCACTGGATATCCCATCCCGGACCATTGCCCCTTGATGTATCCGAGCGTGGCCTGGATGGTCTTAGGACGCTCAAGCGTGCGTGGTCCGATCAAACCGGCGATCCGGTCAACGTGCAAACGTAGATTCTGTTCAATTTCGCTGCACATCGTCCCCTCCCAACTCGATTTCACAACATGATTTTGCAAGTCCATTGACAAGGCTTTTGCACCACAGAACTCCCTCCACGCGAAAGATCGAATTGTAACGAATCTCCATCGTCGTGTTACAACACACTTCGCTACCAGACTGAAAACAGGCGAGACTCGCATCGCAAAACGATGAAAACGTTATCCATAGCTCCCGACGTGGTTACGCCCATCGCAGTCCTTTTGCAAAGATCCCTGCTTCCTCATTGCGACGGCCTCTTGCGAACGAGCGTGGCACCGTAAATCGAGACGCCACATCCACGGTTCCAAACTCTGCGAGCACAATCAAATGAAAAACCAAGTTTCGGTTCATTCCTCTAGCGGGGATGCGGCGCGATTCAAGGTGCCGATCAACTATGGCCACACGCTGATCGATTGAATCACGGCATGAGCTCCAGCGTCACGAAGCGTTTGGACCGTTCACTCCCGCAGTATCGATTGTTCATCGACGATCGGGTTCTCGTAGTCGCACTGCGACATCCCCATCAACCGACTGCTGTCGCCTACGCCGACCGCTAGCCCCGTCTACCGCTAGCCCCGTCTACCGCTAGCCCCGTCGACGCTTAGATTCGGCAACGCAAACAATGGGGCAACTGAGGATCCACCTTGGCAAAATCGGAAAACAGCGTTGGATGGGGAAAGGACAATGTTCCCCCTCCTTATACGCGACGGCCAAATGAGGCACGTCGCGGCCACTATCCGCGGTCATCGGGATGCGATTAAGCAGGTAGGCAGGAATCCTTGGGTGAAATCCCATTAGCCGCTTGGGCGTTACCCCCGCTTGAACCGCTTGAACCGCGGCTAACGGCCAAAACGGCTAATCTACCGAAAGACTCCTGCCTACCTGCTTAGCGGTGCCTCAGCACAGGGGATCGAGGCCTTTCGAGAGGCGATATCGTCGCCATCGCTGCTTTGAATCGCCAAGCTAGCCATCATCTTCCCCGGCTCGAACTACGTTCCGCCCGCCAGCCGAAATCACCACTTCGGCATGGGAGCTGCGAGAAGGCGTCAGTGCCACGCCTGAGTCAGTGCCACGCCTGAGGTTGCTGAGTTCTGGGGGGGTCAATTGGAAACCCGCGAAGGTGGTAAACGCACCTTTGCGCGGTGTGGCTTGGAGCGTCGCTGTGACGCCCGACACTTGATGCCCAACGGCATCGTATCGCTAAGACTCTCCTTCCTCTCCAATGAGAGCTAGCTTTCTAACGTATACGAATGTTTTGTAAGGCAGGGCCTCGCTTGGACGTGGCCCCCCTCGAAACGAGGGGGTGTTCCGGGGGGTGTGATTAGCGCGGTTATCAGTCTTATACTCTGTTTTTTCGTTTTCGAAGCTAATATACATCCGATCGCCGCTCAATTCCTTTTGTGGGTTAGGAAGCTTGCGTAGACTATAGGGTATAACATCGGCGTGTAGACTCATCGCTTGGGTTTTGCCTGCGGCCGTTGCTTTCCAACCGGACTGCTGGCCCGACGTCACCGACCTTGTTGTTTGCTTATCTCTGTCTTCCCTCATCCCGCAAACCTATTTGTTTTGCACTCCTCCGTGATCCAATCGATTCACCCTCTATCCCGCTTGCGCTTCTCGTGTTGTGGTCTTGCCACACGCATCGGGTCGACGCGTGAATATTGGCAACCAAGACTTCCGTGTTGGCGACGGGTGACGGGGCTATTGCTACTCGCATTATCGATTGTTGCCGATTCGGGTACTGAGGTGATCGGCCAGGGGCCAGGCGCCGAACCCCCGCGCGAGATCCTGCAATCGGGTAGTGAATCGGTCGACCCCGGCAACGGCAGTCCGCTGCGGGTCAAGGGATTTTTGTTTTTGGACAATTCGGGCGTGCCCGTCTTGATGCCAGGAACCTCCTTTGAAGAGATCGAACGATTACAAAATCTGGAAGCCGGAGTCGACGCCCGCAGCCAAGTTTTCGACTTTCAATCGCTCGAGATCACGGGATCCGCTTCGCAAACTCGGGCGGAACTTCGCATTGTGATCCGTTTAACGATTGATTCGACCGCGGGGCGGACCGTGGCGATTCCATTGCGAATGCGAAACTTTTTCCCGTTAGGGCCTCCCGACGTCAGCGGACTTGATGAATTTCGCATGACCGTCTCGGGCAACGAGTCGGGACATTTGTTGATGGTCAAGACGAATCGTCGACGTGAAGCGGTGATCACAATGAATGTGGCGGCACGCGTCGATCCAGGCCCGACGCATGCCTTGCAATTCCAACTTCCTGATGTGCCTTCGCTGGTGCGCATTACCACCGATGACGAACAAGTGACCGGCGAGATTGTCGGCCGTGGCGATGAGGTGATGCAAACCAAACGCGAGTCGGGGCGTCCTGCTCAATTCGTGATTGAAAGTGGCGGAGGCACGTTTTCGTTGCGTTGGGGAAAACGCGATCGAGCAACGGATGGATCACCGCTGTTGGAAATCGATAACAGCCGGATCGTGGTCCAATGGGACTCACCTCAAGACCAACCCATTGCCGCGTGCCAAATGATCATTCGAAGTGTGCGTGGCAGCATCAACACGCTTCAGGTTCGATTGCCCGAGAATGCAGTATTGTTGGACATGCCGACCTTAGGCCCGAATGCACAATCGGTCGAACTGGTCAGCCCCACGTCGCCGGCCAGTTCCCCGAGCAATGGGGAAGGAGCACTGTTAGACATAGTCATCCCTGAGCAAGAACGTCAGCAGCGGATTGACTTGAATTTTGACATTCAGTTTTCTGCGAGTGATCCCAACGCAGCGACTCCACTCAGTTTCCGCGCGCCCGAGGTCATCGGAGCGCTGCGGCAACGGGGAGAGATCCAAATTTCGACCGGCGACGACTACCGATTGCGATGGCGGTCACGTCCATGGGTACAAAGCATTTTGGGACAACCGACCGACGAGACCGGTCGATCGTATTTGTTTCGTTATGATCGCGCGTCGTTTGATTTACCAATTTGGTTGGCAACGACACGTCGACAATTGAGGCTTTCCACCGAGTCGGAGATTTCGCTTCACGACTCGATCGCTCGGATTAAGTATCGCATCGTTTCCAGTGGACGTGCCGCTGAAGGAACGATGCTGAAAATTGACATGGGGTCGTGGCGTTTGCGTTCGATCGAGAACGAAGACACCTCGCAACAAATCGAGTCTGGGCTCAATGGCAAGCACCATGAAATCTATCTCGAATCGGTGGCCAACGGTGATCCCTCTCCCATTCGGATTGTGGCCGAACACGATTTGCCACTGGTGCCCAAAGATGGGGCGTTGACCGGCGGTGCCGCTCAAGAAGACATCGTGTTCGAATTGCCCCACATCACCGATATCGAAGACACGATGTTGGTTCAAGCCTCTACAGTCTCGGTTGCCAACCAAGGACGATTGTCGTTCGTCGTCGACTTGGAAGGTTCGCAAAACATCGATCGCGTGATCAACGCCGACACTCCCGCGACCGTGGAAACGCCTCGTTCGCATTACCGCGTCATCCCGCCCGACGCAGCAAGTAAGTTGATCGGACGGATCGTTCAGCAATCGCCCACGATTTCGCTAGCGGGTGACGCGTCGATCGAAGTCGAAGGACGGAGTCTCCGTGCAACACTCGATTGGATCGTAAATTCATCGCTTGATCTGGAAGGCCGATTACCGATCCAAATCCCAGCGCAAGGCCCTATCGCGTCCGCCGCCTCCAAGCCCGCCGCTGCGTCCGCTCGGGCGACTAACGCAACCGAGAAATCGGGTGCGGGAGATCCGTCGACGAACGAGGATCTGCCGGACGACTCCGCCGACGCCCAGACAAACTCAGCGAGTCTTCCTAGCGACTGGACCGTCACAGTTAACAATCGCCCCGCAGTCTTGGAATCGCGAGGCGATGATCGTTATGAATTGATCTCCGATCAACTATCGAGTGGCTCGATGGCGATTCGTTGGAAGTTGCTGCGGCCGCTGAACGCCCCCACCTCCGACAACCAGATCGAAACGGTATCCATTCCCCGCCCGTTTGCGGTCGACACGACGTTCCGAGGAACGATGCGAGTGCTGCTGCAAGGCGACGCGGCCACCGAAATCCTGGCGGCCGACGCCATCGGTCATTACGGGAATAGCGTCGAGGGAGACCCCGAAGCGGAGGAAACGGGGCCACCACCGTCGTCGAATCGTGGCCTCGACAAATCCACCATGATTCTCGATGCATTGCCTCGCGAACCGCTACGATTGCGAGTTCGCGCCCGACAAACCGCAACTGAAAATATATTCGTCTCACGCGCTGTCCTGAGAACGGCGGTGGGGTATGCCACACGCATGGAACAATTGCTTGCCAGCGTCGAAGGGAGTCAAGAACTTCGCCTGGGATTGCCGCCGGGTGACTACTCGATTTCGACCGAAGCATTCGTGGATGGCAATTTCGTCACCGTTCGTCGTGAAACCAATGCGTTGTTAATCGCGTTGCCTGACGATGGTGAGTCGCACTTGGTTGATTTACGAGTCTGGTTGCCGCTCGATGCGTCCATGATGGCCGAGGCGATTACGCCCGCCTTGGAGCTACCGATTCGCGTAGGTCGCGTCTATTGGGAAATTGCCGCGCCTCAAGATTCGCATGTGATTTGGGCGTCACCGACGCTCGGTCGGTCGATGGCGTGGCGATTTGATCGCTGGCGACTGTATCGTGAATCAACTCAAAATTCACGTTCGTTAGCAAGCTGGGTGGGCGGTCATGATCTGATCGAAGTCCCTAGAGGAAACCGGTACTTGTACGTGGGTGCGGACGTAAAATCGTTTCACGCCGTGGTCGTATCACGCACCATTCTATGGGGCGTGACCGGATCGATCGTTTTGTTCATTGCGGTTTTACTATCGTTCGTACCGCAAACCCGCCATCCTTTGTTTGCGGTTACCGCGGGGGTCTTGTTTTCCGGGATGTTGGTAATCGCCCCTGATGCCGCCGTGTTGGCTGGACAACTCGGCATGATCGCGCTGGTGCTCGTGATTGTGATGTCCGCCATCCGCACCATGGTGCAGTCGCGTGAACACCCTAGCGCACTCGATTCACGGCACCGATCACGTCGGATCGATAACTCGACTCAAATGCACAAGGACAGTTCCGGAGCCAGTCGCGGCACGCTTTCGGCAACCCGCTCGTTGGCCCATGCATCGAGTGTGAACAAGGTGACGCCGTGATTCAGATCGTTCGCCACGCTTTCTTTGCCTGCATCCTGGTTGGCGTTGGGGTCGGGGCGGCGTCCTTGCCGTGCGTTGCCCAAGAATCGACCTCCACCGAGCAACCGCCAACGGCGGAGCCAGCCGGCGATGGTGAAAGCCCGATCACAGGCGAGGTGAGCGAGACCAGCGAGACCAGCGAGACCAGCGAGACCAGCGAGGGCGCGTCGAATGAAGGCGCCTCGAATGAAGGCGAGACCAAAGCGGGCGAGGCTAGCGACGGTGAACCGAGTGACGCCGAACTTAACACGGAGCAGACCGACCCGGAAACGGGGCAATCGCCCTCCCGCACTAACGATGATGGAAAACCGCCTCAGCCCGAGACCGCAACGTCGCAATCGGATAACATGGCATCGTCCGCCCCCGAAGGCGACGCAGCGGAAGATTCGATGGACGAGAGCGTTTCTGAGACACCCTCACCGGAACCGACACCGTCTCCATCGGCCCCCGCTCCCCCGCTCGTCCGTGACAACCCTTTGGCGGTGCTTCCCGACCAGTTACCCGATGGAACTCGGTTGAGACCCATCGCGTTATTCCATTCTCAATTGACCGAATTGGTCCCCGAGAATTTCCAGCCCATTTCGATTTTGCGGCTCAAGGATGCAATCGATTTGGCAACCAGCATGGTGCCTGACGAAAATGCCAGCCGGGTTCGACACGCGTTGTATGTCATCGAATTGGTTGATGACACGTTGATCAGTGAGCGGTCGGTGCTTGACATCCAATGTGACACGAAAGACACCGTCCATCGCAACCTTGGGAAGGTCAACTTAGCAATAAACTCGTCCTCACGCGGTGGCAACCTTGTTAATAGCCCCTCGATACCTCGACTTGAATCGCTCGCCGATGGCAATTTGGTTGCGGTGGTCAATGGTGACACCTCGCTTGCGTTTGCGTGGACGTTAAAGAGTGAAACCCCGGGCTTGGTCAAGCAATTCGATTTACGGCTGCCACCCTCACCACAGACGCGAATCGTACTACAAGTCCCCAAGGGGATCTCGGTTGAATCGCTTGACGGCGTTGTCCGCTTGTCACCGAGCCCTCCGCCTGAGCTCGAAGTGCGGGCGTTGGGCGTCGACGCCCGTTACTACCTGATCGACGCTGGTGGGTTATCGCGTGTGCGTTTGAAGACGACACGCGAAGGATCACGTGACGATCCACACGAATTGTTGGTTCGCAACCAATACACCCAATATTCGATCGACGCAACTCGCGTGGTCTGGTCTCACCAAGCGATCTTACAACTTCAGGTACCCGATCGGTTGCCGTCGATGGTGATTGGCAACAGCACGATCACGTCGATCGAAGTCAATGCGATCGACACGCCATTCAACTCGACATTGATTGGCGACGGTGTCTATCGCATCGACATCAATGTCCCCACCGGCTCGCTGCCACAATCCGATTCACCGACGTCGTTGACGATCAAAGGGCAAGCGGTATGGCGGGACGCTGATGGATGGTGCGATCTGCCTCAGCCCCAATTTCTAGTCGGCGGACTGGTTGTATCAGAAGTCACGAGCAAGGTTGAGTTAAAGACGACCGATCCATTGCGCGTGATCGAGTGGAAATTGCCCGACGGTTGGGCGATGTCGAGGGAAACGACCGAAAGCGAAGAGACCAAACAAATCTCGGCCTCCGGTCCTCCGGTGACACTGGACGATTCGGTCATCAGCCATTACAGCTCCGTCAATGCAACAGACGCTGGCGGATCGAGCGAGCAAACGCAGCCCAGTTCCGATCGTGATCCGGCAGCTACAACGGACATCAAACCCCCAGTCTGGTCGCGTGTCCGCATCGCTCGTGAGTCGCCCCTTCGCGATGCTTCGACCGTCATCAACCTTTCTTTGGCCGATGGAATCATCACGGCAACGTCACAATTGCGAGTGCGGTTGGATCCACGGCGTGTGGAACCAATCAAGATTGAATTGCAACGGGGTTGGACGCTGCAATCGATCAACCTACTCGTATCTGGACGAGTGATCGAAACGCCTTCGATTAACCCGACAACTTCCCAATTCACCATTTGGCCTGAAGCGACGGATGTCTCGGATTCTGAGTTACTGATCCAAGCCGTTGGACAATCACGAATCATACAAGCCGATCCGCAGATCATCGTTCCGCAAAGTTGGTTTCTGCGATTTGTGGATGTCCAAGGTGAATTTCTAGCTGCGGTGACACCTCCGGGCAATCTCGATTGGTCGAGCCAGATGTCGTTATTGAGCCAGCGAATCAAACGTGCCGACATCGCTGAACGATTTCAAGAGTTTTTTGCTTCGGCAACGAAGAACGCGATGTTTCTGCGTTGTGTGACCGGGCGCACGCCCGCACTCGTGTTGCAACCACCGAGCGTCGCATTCGATGTCGCAACGACATTGGTATATCGGCTCGTCGGTGAGGAAGTTTTCGAGGACTTGATCATCGAGATGTCGGCCACGAGTCCATCGCCGCAAACCATCACCGCGCAAACGGGGCCCGATCTTGATCGTCCTGCATTCACATGGAGCCTTCGACAATCCGATGGCCGCGCCGCGGTCAGTTTACCCGTCTCGAACGTCTCGCTTGACAAGCCTGACTCGGACGGTGTCTATACCATCGACGTTTCTCAGTGGAATTTACGTGGACAACGCTTGGTTGGACGCCGCCACTATTCAATTCAGAACGACCTCTCGGTTCGTCTACCGGTCGTCCCCAATGCCACGTCCCAAACAGCCGAAGTGTTGATCGGCGAGGGATTGAGTGTCAAACACGGTCATGATTCCGTATTGCGAGTTTCCGTTGATGCGAATGTTCGACTGGCCGAGTTGCTCGAAGGACGTCGCGACAACGACGCCGCAGTGACCCCGCCAAGCGACGCCTCCGGTGCCGCTAAAACGGACTCCCCAGCCGGTGACCCCGCATCGCGATCGTCGACACAAGCGGACTTTGTCAAAACGAAATTGCGCTACGATGCCGTCGATCAACCCTCGTTGGTGATCACTAAAAACGCCGCGAATCCCAACGTCAATATCGTTTGGGACCAAGAGGTAACCCTGGTTGCCTCGAGTCACGGTACCGATCGCATCGAAGCGATGCTGGATGTGACGGCGTCTAAACCGCTCGAAATTGATTATGATCATGACTTGAGACTGATTTCAGTCGAGCAAGATGGAACGCTGTTGGATTCCATCGATCTCCATCGGCGCCCACTTTTGATCGGAGCGACCAAACCGATCAAGAAACAACGGATCCGTTTGGTTTGGAGCCGACAACAGTTTCATCGCAATTGGTGGCGAGATTGCACCATTCCGCTCATTGAGCTCTCCGGCGTTGTGATGCGATCGCATTATCAAGTCCGCGCTTCGTCGGATTCCTTTCTGCCGGGAATTCTCTGGGCTAGCTCACCGACAACCGCAACACGTTGGACGTTGCCGATCCAACCCGGTGGCAACGTGCTGTTGGTTCGTCGCAACAATGCGTTGGCCTTCGGATGGTTGACCGCAATCTTGGTGTTCGCATTGTGTTGGTGGATTGCACGTCGATCCCTTTACCTGTGCGCAATGATTGTCATTTTGTTGGCCACGCTCGCGAGCGTGTGGTGGCCATGGCATTCGATCACCATTGGATGGTTTTTGGTTCCTTCGCTGATGGGAGCATTGTTAGTCAGCACGCTCCGTTGGAAGGACCGCGTCGAGCAACGAGGTGAGCGGTTGCGATCACAACACGAGGCGGACAGTCAAGCCGAGATGGCCGCGGAGGACTCGACGGAGTTTTCGGTGTCGACACCGGTCGGCGGCATGATACTTTTTGCGTTTTTGAGTTTGTCGGTGACCACCACCTCGGCTCAGGAAGCCGCGTCGCCTCCGCTGGATGCAAAGCCAGCTCCTCCCCCCGCTGCGGTTGAACGTCCCACGCCAGCGGTCGACTTGTTAGTTCCCGTGGACATCGATGGCCATGTGGTCGGCGACAAGCTCTATATTCCCCGAGAACTAAAATCCTCGCTCTTGGCGATGTCATCACGATTGGCACCGGAGGAGGCTCGTTTTCAAATCGCTAACTACCGCCTACGGATTGAATCAAGTGAGGAATCGCTTCGCCCGGGCGTGTTGCTGCTCGACGCTGATTACATCATCCACACCGACCGCCCAACCGATCGTGTTCGCTTGCCATTCACTCCCGCAGTGATTCGCCGAATCGAACTAGTCCAAGATGACCAAGACCGCATTGTTCAGTTTGTGGCAAACTCGACCACCGATGTCATCGCCAACGTACCTTTGGGGGATCGATTTCGAATGCGCGTCACGCTGATCCCCGAATTGGTGATCGCTGAAAATTTCGACAACAAAGGGCAATTGAATATCCAACTGCCTCCGATTGCAGCGTCACGTTTGACGGTTGAAGGCAGCGGTAAGCTAGAGCGAGTGCGCATCGGCGGGGTCACCGGACAAGTCGTCTCACAACGTCAATTGCAAATTTGGACCGCGGACATTGGCCCAATAAAAAAACTGGCCATCGAGTTTGAATTCAACAAAGGCAACGCGGCAACGCCCACGACATCGCAACCACTGCGACGACGCTACTGGCTTCACGCGGGCAAGTTGCAAACCATCGTCGAATGCCAAGTCGAGCCCGCCTATCCCGTCTCCTCCGGCGATACGGTGTCGCTATTGCTACGCGATTCGTTGCTCCCGACCGTGGTTTCGAGCTCGTGGGAGATTCGCCAAACTGATTTATTGAGCCCCACCCGCCGTCAAGTCACCTTGGCGGCACTGCTCGATGCGCCTGGACCGATACAATTGCTGTGGACATTGCCTTCGCGAGTCAGCAACGCCAACGCGGTGGAGGATGCGATAGCGATGGTCATTCCCGATGTCGCCCCCACAGCAGCCGGTGATAGTGAACCTGCGTGGGTCGGAATCAATAGTGACCCTGGAATCCGCGTCCAGCCCATCACGCGTGAACCGCTCGACGCGTTGACGGACGATCAATTTCTCGCCGTTTGGTCGGGATATCGTGGCAATAAACCAGATCGTACTTTCGTCGCCTTTGGCCAGCTCCCTTCGTTTCAATTGGTGCAAATCCCCGATCCACCGCCCACCATCGCGCAAACGCATCAAGTCCATATTGCGGTCGATGCACTCGAAATTCGCTATCGCGCTGAGATCACGAATCACGGCAAGCGGCCACGGCGGTGGATCCTAAAGCTGCCCACGGGAGTATCGTTGCGTCAATTACTCGTCGATGGGCAACCTCTTCAATCGCGACCACTGGTTTCAAAAAACTTTACGGAAGTGATGCTTGGCGATCTCTCCGACCCCGCAACCACCGTGGTCGAAGCCATCGCAGTCTCTAACCTACCCTCCAACGGAAAGTTCACCCTTCCCCGACTCACGCTGAACCCAAGCTCCGCGACGACGGATCGCTACTTCGTCACACGTGACCAATCACTCGACGTTCGGTTCGCCTCCCAAGCCCCCCAAGAGTTCACCGAACGCGTCACGGTCGGCGACCTCGATCATTTGGCCAAGGGCTGGGTGCCGATCGTGGGTTATCAGTTCGATTCAAGCATCGTGGGTGATGCGATGCAACTACCTAAATTGGTGTTGCGATCGTCACTTCGTCCAACACGCTTCGATGCAAATCAATTGATCGCGTTGTCGTGGAGCGACGGTCGTTGGACCATGCAATCACTGACTCGTTTCGCCCCCGGAAAACTTCCTGATTTCATTGACATTCAAGTACCAACTCGATGGTGTGAATCACTGGAGGTCAGTTCGGCGGTGCGATGGTCACGGCAACCGGCGAACGATGTTTCCACCCAATTGATTCGCGTCTCGTGTGATGAGCAGGTGCGTGAGAGTCGTGTGATTTCGATCAGCGGGACACTAGCGTCAGCAGACAAATCTCGCGTCAGCGTTCCTTCGATTCAAATTCTCGGTGAAGGGCGTCGCTCGGTTCACGTTTCCGTACCAAGCCGTTTAACGAACGAGCCGATTCGATGGCGTTCAAGTTCCGTTCGGGCCGCAGAATTACCCGCATTCTGGTCGACGGTGACCCCTTCGACGAATCTGGATTTGCTCAGCCCACGAGCAACGTATGCGGTCGCGGCGAGTGGTTGGTCGATCGAATTGGCGCCGCTTCAGCAACAAAACCGGACCGCCATCGTGCTGGCCGCGGAGACGCGTGTGTTCCCCGGGCACGAACGAATCGTGGTGATGTCCCGATTTGATTTGATCCCCGGTGCGCTTGACGACGTCGAACTTGCCTTACCCCAAGACGCAACCTGTTTGGGCGCATGGACGGCAAACCAAGCCGTCAACCCAATGACCGTCGGCGCGCAGGAAACTTCGCAAGCGACGCCCGATAACCCCTCAGCGAACAACGTCGTACGTTTACCTCTCTCGCTAAGCCGACTCGCCCAAAGTGTCGAAGTCTTGTTTGAACTACCGTTGTCGCGGGCCCATCGAGGTGACTACGCGGCCCGAATGCTGGCCATTCCTGTTTCGGAAGCGTGGGTTTCGACTTATGCCTTGTCCGATTCGCCTGACACCAATGATCCAAGCACGCCGGCGGGGGTCAAAAACAAGCCCATCGGCAATGCAAGCGATCCCCATTGGACGCGTGATGAAAAGCGAACACAGATGATCCAGCGACGCGGATTGTCGCTGGCCGCTTCGATCGTGCAAATGATCAATGATTCCAGCGACATTCTCGCCGAGCGTCCGACTGCCGAGTCGACCACTTGGATTCGGCCGATGATTGCACGATATGAGGATTTAGCTGCCGAAGCCGGGCATCCGGTTCAGTGGGGGGTGGCGTCTCAGGCGGCGATCCCTCCCAACCCCGAATCGGGATCCAACTCCGATGCCCCCCGTCCCTCAGGTCCTCAACCGCCAATCGTTGGAACGGAGGCATCACCTCGCTCAGTCGTTTCCAACCCTCCATCACTAGAGACGCTGAGCTGGGAGCAGCTCAATGCAAAAATGGAAGTTCACGTCAAACGATATTCGAGTCCTTCGGACGATGTTGCGTTCTTATTCTCCAATCGTGCGAATTTGAAGGGTTACAAGGTACAACAGATTGAGCAGATTGATTCGCAATTGGACTTAGCCTCGATCACGCTTGACGCCCCTACCGATACCGATTTGCGTACGATCATCACGAATTCCATCTCCTTGCTTTGCGGCATGGCGGTGATTGTGTTGCTGTGGCCGCTAAGACGTTACTTTGACGCCATGACGTCGCATCCCGCGTTTTGGTTAGCATTGGTAGCGATCTGTGGTTTCTTTGTGGCACCGATTCCCGTAGCCGCCAGCTTATTGTTGGTCGCGATTTCGTTACCAGCGTTTCCCAGCGACGGCTTCAAACGTCATCGCTCGCGATAGTCAATCGGCCGTCGCCAACGCGGAACGAGAATGCGAACGTCTCACGCGGCTCGATTTGATCCACGAACGTTGAGCGGCGATACCGCCGAGACGTTTCTCGCGAACTGTATCGGCCGCGAACTGTATCGGCCGCGAACTGTATCGGCCGCAAACTGTATCGGCCCGGAGTCGACACCGCGACGGGCGTTCCCGCTTTCGGACAACTTGCGAGAGCATTTATCTTTTTGCGGTAGTTACCGTCGCCAATCGGTGAACCCCATTTGGGCGAATGCAGCGACAGTTTGAATCCCACGTCATTTTTCGAATGGCTCGAGCTTGTGCACGCTCTCGATAGTCGGCCTCGATGTAATTCAAGCGAGCATTTCGCGATCATTCCAACTGCGCATAAACATTCCAGCTGCGCATAAAAAAACGGCTTGCTTAGGAAGACCTATGCAAGCCGTTCGATATTTCAAGCGTATCAAAACGTGCCCTCGGAAAAGGGCGAGCGAATCAACAGCACAACCGTGAGGTCTTAGTAGCGATCGCCACCGCGACCACCACCACCACTGCGACCGCCACCGCCGCCACCGCCGTAGCCACCGCCACCGCTGCGACCACCGCCGCCGCCGCCACCGTAACCGCCGCGACCACCGCCGCCGCCGCCACCGTAACCACCACGACCGCCACCGCCGCCGCCACGCTCTTCGCGAGGACGAGCTTCGTTAACGGTCAAGGAACGACCGTCATGTTCTTTCTCGTGCAACCCAGTGATAGCCGCCTGTGCTTCGGCATCGCTGCTCATTTCGACGAACCCAAAGCCTTTGCTACGACCGCTATCGCGGTCGGTGATGACTTGGGCACTTTCGACCGTGCCAAACTCTGAAAACAAATTTTCCAGATCCGAACTTGAGACAGCAAAGCTCAAGTTCCCACAATACAATTTCCTTCCCAACGCTAAACTCCTGTGCAAGGATTGACCGCCCGCCGTTGGAAGTTGCGGGCATTAAAGACAGCGGTCTCTGGAGAGACCTACCAAGTGGGACGGAGGAAAACTGCACGCCCCGGCCTACAAATCCGGCTACGAGCTGCACGATCAACCAACCAACTACGGTTCAATTTACTGAATTCTACTGCCGCGTATAGCCCAAAGCCCCCCCAGGACGGACGGGAATGTGGGAAAAGAAGACAAACTCGAGGGACTAGAGAGAGATCCCAAGCAAAGCTCAAACCTCAAAAACAACGCTCCTGGACGAGGCAAGTTTTCGTTCAACACGCAAATCGACGCGAACCTTTTAGCCAAGACGGCCCGCGATCGAATTAATTGACTTTCCCCAAATCTAGCTCGACACCTCCAACTCCTCCCATTCCACCTCGCCGCCTCAGATCACCCAGGCTGTCCGGCACCTCCGCAGCCAATTCGCGGCCTACTCGACACTCGATGACGGTGGGCCATCGCCCCAACGGTTGGGTGCCCTGAACGATCTAGGACTCTGGACGCGCGGTGCAGCTAAAGCGATGGAGACGATGGATCACCGTCGAGCAGCTTAGCCGCGTAAAACGTTGGAAAGTCGAATTTAATTCCAACGGTGTTTCCGCAGTTCGCGAATTGCATCGTCTCGCGTCTGTAGCACTCCATCAAGTTGTTGGTTGCGCAGGTGACTCAAGATTTTCGCATACGCCGGCCCCGCGGGAATCTCGAGTCCGGCCAAATCGGAACCCGTCAATAACGGAGCGGGATCAAGCACCATCGCAGGCAGCGACAACGCCTTTTGCACAAGCTGGATTCCGTCGCTTTCCAATCCCGTCGCCCTGACGCACTCGGATGCAACATCCAACACCACCGCGATGTCACGATCTATCAAGACCGGTTGAACCTTGGACCACGCCAACTTGTGAGCAATGCTTAACACCGGCGCCCCATGAATCGCGGCGGTCACGATGCGTTTTTCTTCATTCGACAATTTCCATCGTTTTGCAATCGACCGCAAATCCGCCAGCGCGTGTTCGCTGGCCAACAACAGACATGCCAGCGCCGATGGAAAGGAGCGGCGTCGTTTGTGCGCGAAGTATTGCGCGAGTCGATCGCCATCCATGTTCTCAAGCTCGGGTAACACGTACGCCGCCAATGATAAGGCGCGAAGATGCTCAAAACCCTGGTACGCATTTTCCGAACTCATCGTCCGTCGCATCTCAATTCCGATTCGTTCCCCACTGACCCGCACGATTTCGCTCGCCTTATCGCGAATCGACTGGGCGGTGCGGGGCTCGATTTCAAAGTCAATCGTGGTGGCAAAACGCACCGCGCGAAGCATTCGCAGCTTGTCCTCGCCGAAACGTTGATCCGGATCACCAATCGTCCTCAACACGCCTCGTTTCAGATCATCGTGGCCGGAAACGTAGTCGATGATTTGCCCCATCGCCGGATCATAAAACAAACCATTGATGGTAAAGTCACGTCGTTGGGCGTCTGCAGCCGCGTTTCCGAAATGAACGCTGTCGGGCCGACGCCCATCAAGATAGACGCCATCGCTACGAAATGTAGCAACCTCGGTCGGTTCCACCTTTGTTATTGCGGCCTCTTCACCATGCTCCGTTGCCGCGTTAGCCCGCTTTCGGGGGGCCGCCAATTTCCGATCCGGTAGAACGCCAATCACCCCAAAACTGGCTCCGAACGCCAAGGTTCGTTTGCGGCCAAACACATCACAAATCGACTCAGGCGTCGCATCGGTGGCAACGTCGTAGTCTTTGGGATGTTTATTAAGCAGCGCATCACGCACGCACCCACCGGCGAGATAAGCGGTGAAACCCGCCGCTCGCAACCGACGAATCACGCGCAGTGCTTCTTGGGCGGATTCCGTGGAAAAATCGAAGTCGAATGGGGTGCAAGTAGGATTCAAAAACGTTGCGATTGTGTGGGTATGTGTTGGAAAAAAACGATCGGTATACGACAAACCGGATGATGCCGCGAATGAATCTACGATTGTGGACCAACCCGATCTTAGGTAAAAGCACCCGTATGAGTGACAACATGCCAAGAATCGGAAAAAAGCGAGGCGTCGTGGGAGTGATCTTCCGCGAGGAAAAACTATTGATCATTCGCCGGTCCTTGACCGTCACCGCACCGGGAAAGCTCTGCTTGCCGGGCGGCACGATCGAAAAGGGCGAAAGCGAACAGTTTGCGTTGGTTCGCGAGATGCAGGAAGAGTTGGCAATCGATGTCGAACCGATTCGCCTGCTGTGGCGGAGCGTGACCCCCTGGGGAACCACCTTGGCGTGGTGGTTGTCAGCATTGGAACCCGACGTTTTACCGGTCCCGAATCCCGCGGAGGTCTCCGAATATCACTGGATGGATAGCCGGGAAATCTGTAACGCTCGCGAGATGTTGCCGAGTCTGCCTGAATTCATTCAAGCGATTCGCGCTGAAGAGGTCCGCTTAGACATCGCCTTCTAAGCCGCCCGGCGTCGCCTCCGAAACCGCCGCCTCCGAAACCGCCGTCACGCCACCGAGAGCGTTGACGGCTTACTTCACGCCCGCGAGCGGTGATTTTGCTTCACGCTCGAGAGCGGAGATTGCTTGTGCAACCGTCTCGCTCGCCACCCCACTCGCGTTAGCGAGCCATCCTAGCGAGCATCCGGTCGCGTTGCGATCCTCGCCTGATCAAGCTCGCTTAGCGACAGCGCGATCCATCCTTCACGCAATTCGAGTTGGCTAATCGCCAAACTTTCGCTGGCGGGATGCATCGCCAACACATCGCTCGTCAAAGGCAAACCACGATTCGGCGAGAGCACCTTGGTGAAGATCGCTCGAATGGGCAAACGTTCTCGCATCGACAGATTCGGTCCACTGATGCTCAAGTGCCCGTCCCGGACCAACGTCGCCTTTAACCCATCAACCTTGGGCACGTAGCTCGCCCGCACGATAAAGCGGCGCAGATCAAGCATCTCGCCACGCGTTAATTTTACGACGCGAAGCGTCAGCCATAACTTACCGTTCTCGATCTCAACGGTAATCGGCCGCGTCTTGGCGAATTGAATCATTACATCGTCAGGAATGTCCTCAGGAATCGCCGATGCTTGCTGGCCGAACAATACCATTCCCTCTTGGATCATATCGACGATCCGGCGTGGTTGATCCCTGGGAACCAATTGTTCTAACGTATTGTTCATCGATGACTGATGCACTTGCACACTCATCAAACTGTTGCGAAGAGCGCGCGGGCGTGGTGTGAACGCGCCGAGTTGCCAATCGCCAGCCAACCGATAGCGGGCGAGCAAACGGTCATTTGTCGTCTGCATGTCGGCCACTTGTGGATCAAGTTTAAGCGCCCCCAACGGGCCGAGGACCAACTTCGACAAACTACGCGCCGAATCATTGATTTGTTTATCGACTCGTTGATCGATTTCGCCGCCCACTTGGCTACGCACTTTTTCAATGGAGATTTGGTTCGACAAAGGCTCAAGCGACTCGTAGCGAGTCGTTGCGAGACTACGTACAAGGGTCCCAATCAAGGGCCAACTGTCGTAATCAGTCGCGATCCCTTGGAGTTGATTTCTGCCATTAACGTCGACCCATGAATCACCAAGCTGAACGCCATCGGGTGTAATTTCGATTGGCGTGGAGGCGAGGAAATCACTGTCACCAGCGGTTCGCAAGGCGACGGGCCCGCTGTGTCCGATCGATCGAGTTTTCACATTACCCAACGTACGGAGGTCAATCTGCCAATGGTTTGGCGAGGGCAGTAACGCAATGCTTAGGTTACTTTTGACATGGCTGATTCCTCGTACTTGACTTCCCAACACCTGGGTGCGAATCGGAACCGATTGAGGCGCGATGGTAGGCAACATCCGTTGCAACATCGATTGGCTAATCGCCAAACGTATATTGGCGTTGCGGTAGTGCGTGTCAATCGCCGAAGCAACCTTCACTGCGATCGGATTGTCCGAATGGCGAAGGGTCTGGACCGCTTCGGCAATCTCCAAAGAAACCGTGTCAATTTCATTTGACTCTTGGTGTTCAAGTTGATTCAGCAAGCTGGCGTAATCAACCGCCCCACGCGTCCAAGGACGAATAGCGATCGCAAGCTGCTCGATTTTGTCGCCACGAAGCCATTCACGGTGATCGGGATGCAATCCATGCCATCGGAGACGCGCCAAGAACCGCTTGGCCAACATTGCACGATCCTCACGCGAGGCTCCCGTGGCGGCCGATTCAAGTGGATCTAACAACAAAAATCGATTCCAACCTTCGGCATCACCGGTTTCGCTAAGGATCGCTCGCACCTGGGCCACAAATTCACTCGCGTCCGCTTCGGTTGCCACGTGGTTTCGCGGCGCCAACATCTGGGTATCCCCGGTCTGGCTCAGTTGCCAAATCGGTTGCCAAACGGCCACGCGGCGCTCAATGGCGTAGCAGGCATACAGAAAATGCATCTGCGTTTCACGCGTCACCATCGCCTCCGCAGTATCCTGACCCTGTCGGCGGAGTGTATCCAGCCGTTCGATCAACGTTCCAGCGCGAGCGCCCCCAAGACGTGGCTCGGTTCGCAACTCAGCCAACGTTTGTTGAACTCGCTCGGACCAACTCGATAGCTCCGCGAGCTCCTGGAGTTGCGAGTTTGACTGCGTGCCAGGCTCGGCACGATAGGAGTTCACAAATTCATCGAGTCGGTCTAGTTGCCGATTAAGGCTGTTGGTCACGGGCCAACCCGCGGGGCTGAGCTGATGCGATCGACGAGTGGATTCGAATACCGAAGCGGCGTCGAACGATTCGCCTGCGTCGGCAGCCGAAGAAACGTCGGGGATCATCTCAGACGCGACGCTCGACGCCTTTGGGTTCACTGTCGGACGAGGACTTATTTTCGCAAGGACAGCGATCGATTCCGGCAACACGGAAGCTCGCTTGCGGTCGCTTGCCCTTCGTTCGCCCAGCTCCGCTTGCACGGCCTCCGGCTGCACCGCAGCAATCGTATTAAGCGGAGATTGAATTTCGGGCAGAGGCGAATAGTCGGCAACGCCATCGACGCTGGAGGGAGCGTCGAGGGAATCCGAAAGCGAGGCTGCGATCGCGCTATGGTGTCCCGCTAACTCTTGGTGCTCATCACGGATCGGAGCGATTAGGCGTCCCGGTTTCTCGGACGGCAGGGCGACTTTAATGTCGGCCTCTGTGGAAGCCTGAGCTTTAACCGTGCTGGGATTGAGCCGATACTCGTCGCTCGCGACCGACTCGAGATCCATGTGATCCAGATCGATCACCAATTCATTATCCGATTCGCGCGGTGCCGCCTTCGCGATGTTCGATTCGCCGTAATGCGGGTTGCGGGCCTCCGTCAACAGGTCGCTTGGGGCATCGTGCTTCTCGGTTGAAGCGAGCTCTCGCTCAAGACGTAGCGGCATACGCATGCCCCGGACGCCGTATTCCGGCCGTTCGATCGCAGCGACTT
The DNA here is from genome assembly GCF_007860095.1 of Novipirellula galeiformis. Taxonomy (NCBI): domain Bacteria; kingdom Pseudomonadati; phylum Planctomycetota; class Planctomycetia; order Pirellulales; family Pirellulaceae; genus Novipirellula; species Novipirellula galeiformis. The sequence continues at coordinate 842,439 of NZ_SJPT01000002.1, forward strand.
CGGCGGGGGTGGGGGCGATTTGCGGATGCAAAACTTCAAAAGTTGACTCTAGACGCGTTTCGCGAGTCCGTTCTACCGCGGTCGCGTTCACCGACGACCGCCCTTGAATGTTCGCAGGCGACTGAAACGTGACCACTTGCGAATCCCAACTCGGTCGTTGCTGATCGTCTGCGGATGGTCCTAGGGACTCGAACCAACCTTGGTTCATTGTTCCGTGCCACGAAACCGCGACCATAACCAGAGAAGCCGTCAATGGCCATAAAACCAGTGATCTTTTAACGTCCTTGCGCATCCCGATCTCGTTTTCGAATAGGCGGGAATTGTTGTCTAAACGGTCCTATCCCGCTCGATAGCCATCCGTGGCAAATCTTATCAACCGCTGTACACTAGCATCGGCGATCCAACCGGCTCCATCCACAAAGGTCTTTCAAACCCGACAAAAAGACGAGAAGTCGCCATCCCCCCCAACCCACCCAGAGGATATAAAGGTCCCTTCTGACGAATCAAAATTCGTCTTTTAATGCAGCCCGCGATTTTGCTATCAGTCACCGAACTGACTCACCTTCGCGTCCCAACCCCGATTTCGCTCCATGACTACACTCTCAGGAAAAATCTACGTCGCCGGCCATCGGGGCATGGTCGGTTCCGCGGTATGCCGTCGGTTGGCGGCTGCAGGTACCTGCGAGGTGCTGACGGCCAGTCGCGAGGCGCTGGATCTAACGCACCAAAGCTCAGTCGAAGATTTCTTTGCGGAAGAAAAACCTGACACGGTCATTTTCGCTGCCGCTCGTGTGGGAGGTGTGCTTGCCAACGATACCTATCCCGTGGAATTCTTGGCCGATAACTTGCTGATGTCAACATTTGCAATCAATGCGGCTTATGCATCGGGGGTGAAACGCTTTTTGTTTCTCGGCAGCACCTGTATTTATCCTCGCGATTGCGCTCAACCCATCCAGGAGAACGCTCTGCTGAGCGGTCCGCTAGAAAAGACAAACGAAGCCTACGCGCTGGCTAAAATAGCGGGCTTGAAATTGTGCCAATATTATCGTCGCCAACACGGCGTGATGTTTCACAGCGCGATGCCCACCAACCTGTACGGCCCCGGCGACAATTACCATCCCCAACATAGCCACGTATTGCCCGCATTACTGCGGCGATTCCACGAGGCAAAAATCGCGGGCTCGCCGAGCGTTACAATCTGGGGCACGGGGACGCCACGTCGCGAATTCCTTTTCGTTGACGACCTGGCCGATGCATTGCTATTTCTGCTGGGACAAGACAATCCACCGGACTGGGTCAACCTAGGAACGGGCATCGACCTTTCGATTCTTGAACTCGCCCAACTTGTCGCCAAGACGGTCGGCTATGAAGGCGCCGTCAAGACCGACCCCGAAAAACCAGATGGCACCCCGATTAAATGCAGTGACGTATCGCTGTTGCACCGCATGGGATGGAAACACAAGGTCGAACTCACCCAGGGACTCCGAACCACGTATGATCACTTCCTGAGCGAAGTTGAATCGGGTGAAATCCGATCCGTTTGATGCGTTGTTCAAAGATCCTTGAACGATCGACAAGGCAACATCGTTTCGCTGGGCCCGCGTTTTTATGGCAATCACGCTGCCCAAAACGTTCCTCACAGTTCATTTCTTCGTTCACTGTCTACCCTCTTTATCTTCCCCCTTTCGCAATCTCCCCTAAACAACCGACATTGACATGGCAAACAGCACCCCGACGCCGAAAAGTGCATTAATCACCGGGATCACCGGCCAAGACGGCAGCTATCTGGCTGAACTGCTGCTTGAGAAAGGCTACACCGTCCATGGACTCGTTCGCCGCAGCAGCACGTTTTCGACCGAACGCATCGAGCACATCTATAAAGACATTCACGAAAACTCAAGGCTCCGCCTGCATTACGGCGACCTAACGGACGGCCAAGCGTTGACGAACTTGGTACTCGAAATTGAGCCCGACGAAATCTACAACCTGGGCGCGCAAAGCCACGTTCGCGTCTCATTTGATCAACCGGTTTACACTTTGCAAACCGTCGGCGTCGGCGCTCTGAACGTTCTCGAAGCGGCACGCTTGCTGAACAAAAAGAAGTCGGTTCGCGTCTACCAAGCCAGCAGTAGTGAAATGTACGGCGATGTCATGCAAACGCCGCAAACCGAACTGACGCCGTTTAACCCTCAGTCGCCCTACGCGTGTGCCAAGGTGTTCGCGTTCCACCAGACGGTGAACTATCGCGAAAGCTACGACATGTTTGCCAGCAACGGGATCTTGTTCAACCATGAATCCGAGCGTCGCGGAGAAACCTTTGTAACGAGAAAAATCACGCGTGCAGCCGGACGGATCAAAGTCGGGATGCAGAAAAAACTGTACCTCGGGAATCTCGATGCCAAACGTGACTGGGGCTACGCAAAAGACTATGTCGAAGGCATGTGGCGGATCCTTCAGCACGACGAGCCCGATGATTTCGTGCTTGCCACCGGACGAACCGAAACCGTGCGCGACTTTGCGAAACTCGTGTTTCAACAACTCGACCTAAACTACGAAGACTTCGTTGAGATCGATCCACGCTACTTCCGCCCTGCCGAAGTGGAACTATTGCTTGGTGACCCGAGCAAAGCCAAAGAGAAACTCGGCTGGGAAGCAACGACGAACCTTGAAGAACTCGCACGCATCATGACCGAGCACGATCTTGAACTGGCGAAGCGTGAAGCCCACGCGAACAGCTTCGTACCAAGCTAGACAAGCGTCGCTAATTAAACGCTCGCCTGGGCACGGGCCTTTCGTCCACCCAGGAGAGCTGGCAAGGCGTGCAAAAACGCAAGCAAAGGAATCACCTTTGCAACCGCCTTCGCATCTTCAGGCCAACCGCTCGAGGCGCGACTCCGCCTCATAGCGACAATCTTGCGGCCACGTCTTCAATCAAGGCCATGAAATCGGGGACGTCCATTGGACTCGATCGAGAAACCTCTAAGCTGCGGATCGCTGCAGAGAACGCTGGGCCAGTGAACGCTGACTCAGGAAACTACCGCGTGGGGCACGCATCCATGTGACCAGCCCGTCGATTGAGTGTGGCTTGCTCAATACGAGTTCGACCCCCGCAGCCTCGGCTTCACGGGCCTGATGGACTCTCGGGCACGTAGCAATCCAGGCATGCGAAGCATTGGCCACCGTATCGACCGACGCCATCCGAATCTGCCATTCGGCTTTCGTGCCAAACGGCGCGACTGAGTCGTCCCAGATGACGCGGTCAATATTGCGAATCCGCTGTGATTCGGCGGAGCGCAACCAGACCGCAGTGGCGCCGTCGATGGACGCCAAGTCCAACAGCGGTTCTGCGGCGGAAAGGCAGGAGGCCAGCACCGCCACCGTCATTTTGCTAGCTGGCCGCTGAGGGGGCGTCTCCTGCCCGGCACCGGATAGCCCGGCACCGGATAGCCCGGCACCGGATAGCCATGCGGGAACCACATCCCGCCAAGCGGCTGCATTGACAATCGGAACGAGCGGCGTCGACATCGCGTCCACAGCAGCCGCGATCGCGAATCGCTCGGCGTGACGAACGCCCTCGCAAAGCGACGAGAGCAAGATGACCCCCTCGGCGCCTACGCTGTGCCGAATTAACTGGATTGCTTGGTTCCAATCGAACGCCCCGCGATCCCTCCGAGCGATCACAATCCGATCGACGGTCGAAGCCGGCCGCTCAAGTGCATCGCGAATCGAGTAACGATAGGCTATCTGCAGCGAGCTGGATTCAGCCAACGCATAACATTCGCGAAACTCGCTCGAGTCCCTGGGGCCAATCCACATTAACGTACGGCAAGGCGTGGCCAGTGCCGCGGTCGGGGAGTCATTCCACATAGAGACAATCAAACAAAGGCGACAAGGTTGCTATCAAAGCTCGTCAACGCGTTCTTCGCACTCCTTCAGTGCGTGCCACGCTTCGCCGGGCGATGTACTGGTACGTAACTCAATCAAAAACGAATCGTCGATAATCATGCGACTCAATTTTGCGAGGATACGAAGGTGAATCCGATCGTCGTAAGAGCAAATCAGGAAGAAAACATCGGTTAATTGGCCACGATCGGCGAACGGGATGGCCGAAGGACAGATTCCCAACGCAATCACCGAGTCGGCCAGAATGGAGGTTTGGGGGCGTCGGGGGTGCAGCAACGCCACGCCGCAATCGAGTGCCGTGGGATGCATTTGTTCGCGTGCCTGCACCGCTTCGGCCATTGCCGGGGCGTCCCACATCAGCCCCGTCTTTCCCGCCAAATTGCACATCGAGCGAATCACGCTGCCGCGCGTGCGCGCGTTCAATGGGACTTGCAGGGTGTCGATGCTGCACAATTCGTGAATCGGTCGATCGACCGCTTCGGGCGAGACACGGTCGAGCACTTGTTGAACTTTGTCGAGCTCATCGGCCGCGCTTAACCCAATTCGTTCCTCGAGCCAGTGATGAATTTCGGCCTTACTAAACCGCCATTGGCCACCAACTTTTCGTGCCGGCACCCTGCCACGGTCAGCCATTTTGACCACTTGGTCCGGGGTCACGTGCAGGTATTCCGCTATTCGAGCCGCGTCGAGATCGTCCATTATTAGGAATTTCTTGGGTTAGGGGTGAGGTGAGACTGCCGGCAAATTTCCCTTCGTTGGAGCAAAGGAACGCCGTGGAAGCAACCAGAGCGTCAGGCTTTTGCCAGCATGTTCACGAAGACTTTACCATTGACATCGAAATTAATTTCACGGTATTCCAAACTTAGTCTAAAGTCCCCTGGCGAACTATCGATCGCTAACCGAATTGACGTGTGGCGCAGCCACTCGTTGAACCTTTTGAGCAGGATCTTATGATTCGCTGGCTCCCAACGAACGTTTTCTACATGAATTGTCGACAGAACCAACGCCTGGGGCTGTCGAGTGTAAGCTTGCTGCGCCGCGTTGCTCGACGTCTAGCAAGTCGCAAGCCGGACGAAACCGGCTGCTCCACCCCGCCAATCACGACAACACGGTCGCCAATCCCAGCAACGAGGTCTATCTGCCGACTGTTGTTTTCGGCGTTGATCGTGCTGGTCACCAGCGGTACCAAGGTCTCCGCGCAAGGCTCGAGCTTTCCGCCAAGCAATACACCGATCTCACCGGGGCTTCCGTACGGCAGTCGAGCTCCCGTCGATATCCCGCAAACGAATCTGCAACCGATGGGCAGCCCGTTCGCGGGGGCTCCCGGCGGTTCGCCAGCCCCCACGGCACCGCCATCGATGGGCGCCCAATTTGATCCCTACGCGAGTTCGGGGTCGGCAAGCTTGCCAAGTTACCCCGCACCGAGCTATCCATCGTCGCCCGTTCCACTGGGCAGCACCCTCGGCCCCGTTCAAGCACCGGGCGCCTTGTTGCCACCCTCTCGACCTGGCGGTGAAAGTCTGTTCAGTCGCATTTTTTCGCAGTCCGCGTCCGCCCCCATCCTTCCCGGCGGACCGGCCAGCTACGGTGGTTCACTGGCCGCTCCCACCTTGCCTCCTGCGAATTATGGAGCAACCGCCCCGGGGGCGTCTGCCTACGGGCCTCCCGTCTATGGCCCCGCACCGAACTATGGGGGCCCGGCGACCATTCCCGGTCCCGCGTACCCCGGCTCGATATATCCTTCGACCGGGCCGAGCACCCTATTCCCTGGCGGGATCTTCGGCAGCAACGGAGATTTTTTCGGTAACGGATCGGAGTTTAGCGCCTACCGACTACTCCAAGGCCCTCGGCTGCGACACACCTACTTAGGTTCAACCAGCGACCCCGATTCACTTGAAATCAACGACACCGATGTTTCGTTAGTCTTTGCTTGGCAGAACTTCTTGTATTCGAGCCAGCCGTTGATGATCGCTCCGGCATTCTCGTTGCATCAATGGAACGGACCGGAGAACACCCCCACACAGAATGCGGATCTCCCCTCCAAGGCCTACAGTGCGTTCTTGGATGTGGGTTGGCAAAGTGATCCTAATCAAATACTAGGGCTGGAGCTGGGCGCGCGAGTCGGCGTGTTCTCTGATTTTGACACGGCGAACAGCGACAGCCTAAGAGTGCTTGGTAAGGGCTTGCTGAACTTTCGTTTAACCCCCGCGGCCACACTTAAAGGCGGCGTCTACGTCTTGGATCGAATTCGCTACAACGTCATTCCTGCCGGTGGGATCCTTTGGCAACCAAACCCTTATACACGATTTGACATTTTCTTCCCGCAACCCAAATTGGCGCGTTATTGGCGAACCGTTGGGACACAAGACGTGTGGGGGTATTTGGGTGGCGAGTACGGCGGCGGTTCATGGACCGTGACACGTGACAACAAAGACGAACAACTCATCGATATCAATGACTATCGCGTGATGCTTGGGCTGGAATGGGGACAACATGAGTATATCCGCGCCGGCCGCCGAAACGCGTTTGTCGAAGTCGGCTACGTCTTCGATCGCGAGATTCTATACGAGAACAAGAACAATCGATTCACCCAAGATGACGCGATCATGTTTCGCGCGGGTATCGGTTATTGAGACCGCTCCTTCGGGCACACAAGCCCACGTTTTTTATGGCGGGCCGCCGTACTGTGATCGTGGAACCGCTGCGTTTACTTCATGAGCGGTAGCATTCTCCGCACGATTCGTTATAATTCGGCTCGTCGGCCCGAAAGAGTGGGCCGTACCGTTGGCCCCGGTGCCTCCGCTGGACTGGTTACCACACCTCACGTCGGAGTGCCATTAAGACGCTTTCCATGAGCGTTGTGCAGGGGCGAATGAAAGGGATTGAAAACTGACTCGAAACACCCGTTGATTGGAATCATGTTGCTGTCATGGTCGCTGAGTGATGATCGTTTCGATCGGTCTCGCACGATGACATTCCTTTGTTGCAACGTCACGAATTCCTCACGAACGGGTTCCGACTCGCATTTTTCGAGCGGTGGATGTTTCCATGGCGACCTTGTCGAGGATGCCTCGGCCAATGGCGGCCTGTTAGATTCAATCTCAACGTTTGGCGATTGTCAGCTTCGGCCTCACGCTGGATTGAATCGCGGTTGCCGCGAATTCGTCGTAATCCGGCACGATAACGCAAACGCCTAGATGAACCAACGTACTCGCTGCGGGGTTGGGTTGATACGCAATTCGGCGCGGGGACATGACTCGAAATCAGTAGAGGAAGTCGATGTCGATTCCGAAGGATGGAAACACACACTCGATGCCGCTATCGCCGCCACAGCAGCGGTTTGGCAAAAACCCGGTGAAGCAACGAGAGACCGACAACTATGCCCAGGAGTACATCAAAGGGTTCGTCGACAAGTGGGACGAGCTAATCGATTGGGACAGTCGTGCCGAGAGCGAAGGTGACTTTTTCATCCAAGCGTTAAGAAAGCACAATGTACGCAGGGTGCTCGACGTCGCCACCGGAACCGGTTTTCATTCGGTCCGCTTATTGGAGGCCGGATTTGAGGTGGTCAGCGCCGACGGGAGTCCCGAAATGCTGGTGAAAGCGTTTGAGAATGCGCGACACCGAGGCCACATTCTTCGCACCGTTCAAGCGGATTGGCGGTGGCTCAATCGCGATGTCCGTGGCGAGTACGACGCCATCATTTGTCTGGGGAATTCGTTCACTCACATGTTCCAAGAACGCGATCGCCGCAAGGCCCTCGCTGAGTATTACGCGATGCTAAAGCACGATGGCATCCTGATTCTCGACCAACGGAACTACGATCGTATTCTCGACGATGGCTTCTCCAGCAAGCACACCTATTACTATTGCGGCGACAACGTCCGAGCGGCTCCGGAGCACATCGACGATGGGCTGGCGCGGTTCCGATATGATTTTCCCGATCAATCCAGCTATCACTTGAACATGTTTCCGCTACGCAAACACTACATGCGACGGCTGATGCAAGAGGTCGGTTTCCAGAACATCGAAACGTTTGGTGATTTTCAAGAAACGTATCACGATGAAGAACCCGATTTCTATATTCACGTTGCCGAGAAATCCTACGAGTCGCTTGAAGGATCAATCGACATCCAAGTTGCAGGGGCAAGCCAATGAGCGGAAACTATTCCACCGCCGTGAACACGGCACGCGAGTACTACAACAGTGAAGATGCCGATTCGTTCTACTCCTTGATCTGGGGTGGCGAAGACATTCACATCGGCTGCTACGCGAACGACGCCGAGCCCATCGAAACAGCCAGCCGTCGTACGGTGTCAAAAATGGCCGATCGGCTCCGTGACACTCTTTCGCCAAACTCGCGTGTGTTGGACCTCGGCGCGGGCTACGGCGGCGCCGCACGCTATCTCGCCGAGCGATTTGGTTGCCAAGTCGTCGCCTTGAATTTGAGCGAAACCGAAAACTCACGATGTCGAAAATTGAACGCCGAGCAATCCCTCGATCATTTAGTCGAGGTGGTTGACGGCAGTTTCGAAGCGATTCCCTCGGATGACCATCGTTTTGATGTGGTGTGGTCTCAGGATGCGATCTTGCACAGCGGAAATCGAACGCAAGTGATCTCCGAGGTCTCGCGCGTCTTAAAGCCGGGTGGCGACTTTGTCTTTACCGATCCGATGCAGGCCGATGATTGCCCCGTAGGGGTGTTGCAACCGATTCTAAATCGGATTCATTTGAACACGCTCGCGTCCCCCAAATTCTATATCGATCAATGCGATGCAGTGGGCATGCGTTTGATCGATTTCGAATGCCTGACGCCACAGTTGGTGCGACATTATGCTCGCGTGCTCGAGGAAACGACCGCGCGCGAAATGGAGATCAATGAACTGATTTCACCTGACTACCTGCAACGAATGAAAGCGGGACTCGGTCACTGGATCGATGGCGGTCATCACGGCTATTTGGCGTGGGGGATTTTCCACTTTACCAAGTCCGAACTCAGCTAAAATCAAACGGGCGCTGGCAATCCCCTCCTTCCGGAGGCATTCGGTTCACCGCGAGCGTCGATCCGCCCCGTGCTGTTCGCTTCAATACATACTGGAACCAAGTTTGATCAATGCTCAACCAAAGCGAGCGATTCGTCGCCGCGTGCTTGGTGTCGAAATCGAGGCCCACCCGGTCGTCTTTCCGGTTTCGGCGATCATCGTTGTCGGATTTGTTATCGCTACCGCGGCGGCGCCTCGCCGCGCGATGATGCTGTTCGATTACTTGCAAACCACCATCGCCGAACAATTCAGTTGGCTGTACCTCGCGGCGATGACTGGTTTCCTGTTATTCGCTATCTACCTTTGTTTCAGTCGTTTTGGGAACATTCTGCTTGGCAAAGACGGCGAACGCCCCGAGTTCTCGACCATGACATGGTTCGCGATGTTATTTAGCGCCGGGATGGGGATTGGTATGCTGTTCTTTGGCGTTGCCGAGCCCATGCTGCATTTCGTCGATCCACCAAACTTGCGCAACGGCGTCATCGCCAATGCCGAAAGTCTCGCCGCAGCGCGCGGTGCGATGGGGATCACCTTGTTTCATTGGTGCTTGCACCCCTGGGCGCTCTATTCGTTGGTCGGCGTGTCGCTCGCGTACTTTAGCTTTCGTCGCGGCATGCCACTGAGCTTCCGATCGGTGTTTTATCCATTGTTGGGTAAGCGGATTGATGGCTGGCTCGGCGACTCGATCGATATTCTCTCCGTGGTTGCCACGCTGTTTGGCTTAGCAACCTCGCTCGGACTCGGGGCCAAACAAATCAACGCGGGATTGAGCTATGTGTTTGGTTTGCCGCAAAGCACTACAGTGCAAATTATCTTGATCGCGTGCATCACCATGCTCGCAGTCGGATCGCTGCTATCGGGACTACACGTTGGCGTTCGTCGCTTAAGCGAATTGAATATGGTTCTAGCGGGATCGCTGCTCGTGTTTCTGTTTGTAGCAGGCCCTACGGTCTACTTGCTTGGTGCCGTCGTGGACAACGCCGGTGCCTACGCCGAACGTTTGCCGCATGCATCGTTTTGGACGGCCAGCTATGCCGAGTCCTCCAAATCCGATTGGCTTGCTAGTTGGACTTTGTTTTACTGGGGTTGGTGGATCGCATGGTCACCATTTGTAGGCATGTTTATCGCCCGCGTCTCACGAGGTCGGACGATTCGCGAATTTATTACCGGCGTATTGTTGGTTCCCAGCGGCGTCGCGATTGTTTGGTTGACTGGATTTGGTAACACCGCGATGCACCAGGAAATCTACAAGTCGCTTGACCCGCACGCTGCGACGATCACTAATTTCTACGACTACACACCCCAGCAATATGATGTGCAAATCATCGACCCGGCGTCCGGACTCCCCCAGAGCGAAGACGGAGCGTGGCTAATCGGAGCCACGGCAAATGGGGTCGCCAGTCCTCAAGGCGTACAAATGCGTCAAAGCCCCTCAGGGCTCCTCACGAAATCGGGAAATGCGGTCGAGTATGTTCGCGGGGTGCTTGTTCACGCCGGAACGTGGACGCCGTATCATCCAACGGTGGAAGAACGCTTTCATGGACCTTTCAAGTCCGAGCACGCATCGCTGAGTCTATCGGGCTATTTAACCGAACCGGTACTGACATCGTCGCATCGATCCAAAGTCGACACTAGCGCGACGGCCATGTTCGTGATGCTGCGATCCTACCCATTCCCCACCGTCACGGCATTGTTGGGAGTGCTATGTGTGATCCTGTTCTTCGTCACCTCATCGGACTCCGCGTCGCTGGTCGCCGACATCATTGCCTCCGGCGGAAGCCCCAATCCCACGGTAGGAACGCGTTTGTTCTGGGGGATTTTGGAAGGGGTGTTGGCCTCGGTACTTCTTCTCGCTGGCGGTTTAAAAGCCTTGCAAACGGGTTCAATCACGATCGGTTTGCCGTTCTGTGTGCTGATCATTCTAATGTGCATCAGTCTATTAAAAGCGCTGCGAGAGGAAGTCGACGCGCCCGAGATCCGCTAATCCTTAAATGAGCAACTCTTAATTCTAATTTCAATGCGGTCTGCGAATCTGCGTTGAAGCGAAGCCTGCCAAAGAAGCTTAGGATTAAGAGTTAGACGACGAAGAAAAAGCATCTAAACGTGGCAAAGCCAAGCGAGCGATTCGATCACAAGAAACGGGATATCGCTATTCACATATAATCGACCGCTGCAGTCCAATGCACCTGGATTACGGGGGCTTGAATCACGGGCGCTTCGTCGATGTTCTCCAAAACCCTCGCATGCTTACGGGTGAGTCCGCTTTATCGCCACCCCATCAGTTGAACCTGTCGCGCTCCAACGCTATCACGCCAAGCATCCAGATGCACTGGCAACGCATGTTCGCTGAAACGTGATTCGGCTTCGACATGAAACCCGGTATCCTTCAGCAATTGCTCGATTTGTGCTGCAGAATTGTATTCAACGCTGTCGTCGGTTTCGTGGACTTCAACGTAGATCGCTTCCACGCGATCCAACTGATCGGCTATCTCCACTAACACACGTTGTTCCGCTCCTTCGATATCGAGTTTCAAAAAACTGACATCCCGCATGGCAATGTAGCTTGATAAACGTTTGCATTTGACCATGCTCTCTGCCGTCCCTTCACGTTGTCCCCAGGCGGCATCAATGGAATTACCGCGGGCATCGCCTCGCGCTGATACCTCGCCATAAAAGGGAACCGTGTCCTCGCGATCGGATACCGCCGCGTTGATACACCGCACACTCGGGACATCATTGAGATCAATGTTTTTTTGCAAGATTTGGAACGCAAAGGGATCGGGTTCAAAACAGATGATCTCCGATCCCGGCCAACGCGTCTTCCATTCCAGCACGGAGACACCAATATTCGCACCGCAGTCAATGATCAACGGGCGGTCGACTTTGGGCGTAAAGAAGGACGGGAACTCATCAATTTGACGGACCATCGATTCGGCGGAGGCTTGGTTCTCGAACAACAGCTTGTAGCTGCGAAATTTCATTCTCTGCATGGTCGTCTGGTGAAAAAGGTGAGTAGCGGGGGGGCTGTGCCTCTGAAATGAGCTTCACGCTCACTTCTTCGGCTTGGATTTGCCCGGCGGATCGTCTCGAGGATGACGATCAAGTAATGCCAACAACATCATGGCGGCCACCGTGACGGCGATCACAAGCATCGAGAATTCGCCAAACTGTAGAACCAGATCAAATGCATGCTGCATTGAGTTCACTTTACTTTTAAAACGCACCCCGCGTTAAGTTCGCCGCCGTGCTCCGTTGTGGGCGAGTCCGCCACCCAGTGAGCTGACTCACCTTGATGCCCGCCGTTCTGCTTGCTGCCCGCCTGCTTGATGCCCGCCGGTCTGCTTGCTGCCCGCCTGCTTGATGCCCGCCGGGCGGAGCGCCGCCATTCTACCATCACTCGGGCTGATCACCAGTATCGCAGCAGACTCGACAAACGAACCGGTCTCTAACCTCCGTACGCACGTGCACGAGTCCGCGAGCTCATCGTGCTGTAACGAAGGTTCGATCGTAAACCGATCGTTGAGTGAACATCGATCGTGTGAGTGAACATCGATCGCTGCGACGTGATTGGCATCGCGCGGGGACTCGTTTCTCAAGGCCGACCGATTGGCGGTGGCGACGATCACTCAAGACTCACATTCCCCCGGATGCTCCGTTTTCTAGTAGGTGGACATTTGCAGACGACTTCCCCCTTGGCGATGCCAATCCAAAGTCCGATCCAAAGTTTGCTAGTGAAAGGCTTTGCTTGCCAGTCCCTCTTGGGGTACGATACACCCCAAAGGAGCGGTTGCCATGCAGAACATCCTTCTTGCCACCGATGGTTCCAAAAGCGCCGAAGTTGCCGCTGAATTTTTGGCACATTTGCCCCATCGCGACAAGGTCGAATTGACCGTGGTCACGGTGATCGAGATTCCTTCGATTGATCGTGCCTATCCGATGTCCGAATGGATGCTGAAGTCCATGGAGCGCGAACATGCCTACGCGCGGGAGTCGTTTGCCAAAATTGAGCAGATGTTCGCAGGAGCCAATGTCAACCTACGGCACCTCATTCGTGAAGGCGATCGCGGCGTCTCAATCGTGCAAGTCGCGCGCGAGTTATCAGCGGGTCTGATTGTCCTTGGCGCCCGCGGTCATTCTCTTGTCGGTCGCATCTTGCTCGGCAGTACCAGCGAGTTTGTCGCCACGCATGCTCATTGCAGTGTGCTGGTCGTCCGCCCCCGACCGACACCAGCACCGGATCGCCCCTTGCGAATCGCCATCGGATACGAAGCGACGCCTTCAGCTCAAGCGGCATTAGAAGAATTTCTTGAAACCGGCTGGGGGCACCAAACCGAAGTCGACCTCGTTGCGGTAATCTCATTCTCAAGCGGCATCGCTTACCAGATCGAACGCGATCCCGAATCCATCATCCAAATCGCCACCACCGCAAATCAATCTGCATTGATCCGATTGCATCAGGACGTGCCGCAGGCGGAGCCCCATGTCATCGAAAGCACGCATGTCAGTGAGGGTTTGGTGACGTTTGTCGAAACCCGTCAAAGTGACCTCTTGATCGTGGGAGAAACTCCTCGCCATTTTCTCGGTCGAGCCTTGATGGGAAGTGTCACTCGGTACGTCGTCCGTCACGCGCCGTGCAGCGTCTGGATCACGCGAAATCGGGTAATTCGTGATCTGGGATTCGCAAACGAGACATCTACACAAGGGGACACTTGAGATGTGCAGATCCGCAAACAAGAAGCTCATTGTGTCAAACGCCACCGGTTCGGAACGAAACGACGCGAATACGGGTTCCGGTTGTCGCCCATTGAACTGGACAACGCCCTCCCGTGACAACCGCCGGACGACATTCTCCTGTGACGTCGGGAATGATGGCTTGTCGCAAATTGTTCTCATGACCTTGATGTTCTCGCGATCGCCCGATTTTGCCTATTGAATCAACGACCGCTTCCACACTCTTGCCTAACCCGTTTCCCGTCATCCGTACACGACCTCGGTGACTTTCCACACAGCGGAGAACGATCATGAATGCCGAATGTTTAGTTGCGGTGTATCCATCGTTAGCAAAGGCACAAGTGGGCTTGGAGGTCCTCGAAACATTTGATTTTGCCTCGGATGCAGTCTCCACGGTTTGGCGTGGGCGGGAGGAAGCATTGGAACACTTGAATTGGGAACAAGGCGCACAGAACGCGCAAGACGTCGTCACCACGATGGCACTGGGCGCGTTCATCAGCGGTGCGGTGGCGGTACCATTTGCGGTCGCGACCATGATCATCCCCGTCATCATTACCGGGCCACTCGTGGCGATTGCCGGAGGGGCAACGATGGGAGGGGTTTTAGGCGAAGCTCGACACTGGGGCATCCATCGCCACGCTTCAAAAAGCTATGAACAACAAATCGCCGACGGAGCGGTGCTTGTGATTGTGACCAGCACGAAAGCACGGATCGACGAAGCACAACAAGGACTGCAAACCACGCATCCTAGCCATCTCGATCGATTTGCCTATCAACACGCAATCAAATTGGACGCGGGGTAACCGATCGCTACTCGCTAAAAATGGATGTCGCGTTGCAAGTCGATTGCCCCAACTGACCAGCATCGAAAGATGCTCGATGAACCAAAATCGTGCCTCCAATGGCGATGTCACTGCCGTACTAAACTCATGCAACCCTCACAACGTACGCTGCTTGCAGCGGAACGCCCTCAAGGCTGTCAATGCTGAACATTTTGTCACCGCATGATTCGGTCCCGGATTGCAGTTTGCCAATATATTCTGACAAAACCATGTTACACAGCGGTGCTCCTGAGTGCCATCGCTCCGCGGCAAGTGCTAGAATGCTAGCGATCGCAGGAAGCTGGAACGGTCGTTCGCGTGACGTTCACAGCGTGAGCTTACGAACATGAGTGGTGCGGTGACGTTGATGAGCTCCTACGGTGCATCGTTTAATCCAAACGATCAAGGAAACGCAAATTGCTGTCCGCAATCCAGTCCTAATCTTGACCGCCGATCGCAAAGCCTTCAATGCTCGGCAAACTACCGATGCGATGTCGCGTCTTAAAACCTATTCACACCCGATCGGGGCTGAGCGAATCGGCATTCGCCCATCCCTTTTGATCCTTTGATTACCACCAAGAATGCCCATGCAGACCGACCCTGGTATGGCAATTGCCAAACGAGTCTTTGAATCGCACCGTAGCACGATGGAATTGCAATCGGTGTCGCGCAATGGAACGGGGTTCCAGATCCTATTGTCCAGGGGTCAACGATGAACACTTCGCTACGTATTGTTGTCGCCGATGACGATCCCGCAATGTGCGAGTACATGCAAACGACGTTGACGTTGCTGGGACACCAAGTCGTCGGCATCGCCAACAGCGGCCAAGAATTAGTCCAGCAGTGTCGGCAGTTGAAACCTAAATTGGTCATCACGGATTTGAAAATGCCCGAGATGGACGGACTCGAAGCCATCAAAGCGATTGGAAACACATTACCAATCGCGTTCATTTTAGTCAGCGCCCATCACGACAGCGATACGATCGCACGCGCGTTGGACCAGCAAGTGCTCGCCTACCTCGTCAAGCCAATCAAACGCGCGGATTTGGAAACCGCGATTGCAGTCACGATGCGTCGATTCGCTGAGTTCCAAGCGTTGTTTCAACAAACCGACTCGCTGAGGCAATCGCTCGAAGACCGTAAAACAATCGAAAAAGCAAAGGGCGTATTGATGCAACGGGCCGGCATCGATGAACCAGATGCCTTCAAGCGGCTTCAGAAAATGGCCAGTGATAACAATTGGAAGTTGGCCGAGGCAGCGAAATACCTGCTCGCGACCGATCAAGCGCTTCAATAGCCCTTGCTCGATTCTCGGTTCCCCTTCATCCGATGGGCGTTTCCTGCTTGATTGGCGGGAGCTTCGATCCGCTTCACCGAAAAACGACAAATCGTGTAGGGGTCACTAAGCCGCCCGGGGGGCAAAAAAGAGACCTGATCCTTCACCGGTGGCCATGCCTCACACTGCATCCTCTCGCATAAATGCCGCAATTATCGACACGACAGAAAGTCGCACCACCAATTAATAAAGTCCAGAAAATCTTGTTGACACCCCCAAAGGGATGGGTACAATCCTAAGCATCGTGCGTTCGCGACGGACACGCTTTTCTCTTGTACATCTCTTATCGACGAATGATTCTCGCGCCTGGTGAGCGGGCACCTCGGGATTACAAGTTTGATTCCTGAATGAATCAACGATGGGTGACTCATTCAATCGGTTCAATGTGACACCGGCTTTGTCAGTGTTATGAGCCGCTAATGCTCACGTAGCCGCGTCTTGCCCTAGACGCATGGCGCCTCGTCGTTTCGGAGTCCTTCCCGACTCCGCGACACGCTGCGACTTCTCCGCTACACGGTGATCTTAGCGGTTTCGATTTCCATCAGTTCCTTTCGAGAATGGAGACACAAATGATGCAGGTTGCATCCAGACGCATGAGCGGGCGATCGAACAGACAGCCGATGACAACAGGTCATCACACACCGTCAGGGGAAAGCTCCGCAAGACGGATCGGGCGAGAGCGCCCTTTCGTCTCGTCGGCCCCAACACGTTCGGCTTCATGCGGTAACGCCACGAAAGTCGTTTCGACTTTCGCTTTGCAAAGCCATCCCGATCCATTATTCAAGGAGGTTGAGCCATGTTGGTTCTTAGCCGCAAGTGTAATCAGCAACTCACGATCGCCAATGACATCGAAGTGACGGTCCTTAGCATCAAAGGAGGTCGGGTTCAGTTGGGCATCAACGCGCCCAAACACGTCTCGATTCAACGCGCCGAACTGCTTCTGCGAATTGACACCGAACTGGGGTCCGCCAGCAACCCGCTGCTGCCTCCTGCGGTCGAAACAAAAGGAGCCACGGCATGATTCGCTCTCGATTTTTCCAACGTTGCCCGGTCTGTGGTCGCGGAATGTTGATTCCCATCGAGCAACTCGGGGACCCCGTTTCTTGCAGCCATTGTAGCGGTCATTTCCACGCGACCGATGCATCGGCGTGTCCCCCACGTGGAGTCCAAGACCACGGTTCATTGATGCGACGAGCAAATGAATTGTTGGTTGCGGAATCCAGCGACATGGCCGAGGCATTGCCTTAGAAAACCAAACCGCGTCGCCGATGCCGTGGCGGCATTGGCGACGCATTCACGTTCACGATCGTTTCTGGCTAACGTGAATCGTCGCCAAGCAACTCGATCGTCGTCGATCGAATCCGGCGCGCGACGGTTACATCGATTCTTCGTATTCCGTTTTTTGAATCCACCGCTAGCTTGAGTGCGCGAGGCAAGCCGTTTCGTTTGCCGCCGTGATCTCCGTCTTTGCTGCAAACACGCTCTCAATAAACGGTCCCGTTCTACAGACCAAGCCATCGTGCCTCGCTATCGTGACGCGCTGTCGTGACGCGCTGCAAATCGGATCCCCAAACGTAGCCGCCGCGGACGATCATTCCATATCGTTCCCCCATCGCACGTCACGCTGTGTGGGGTTGTGCATCCGAGCGGACACAACCGGATCGCAGCGACCTTTTCCATAGGATGGCAACTCGCAAACCTGATCGCGACGTGTTGTGATCCACGACGCCGCACTTCTTGATCGCGTTCCTTGACCGCAGCATCAAACAAGCGATTGCCGCCCCCGTTGCGGTAAAGCGTTACCTGCGATGTCGCGCCGGAGGCCCAACGAATTCCCTGCTATCCAGGCTGAAAAACCGGCATTCCTCAAAGTCCCATGCCATTTGATCAAGTGAATTGCTCATTTTTCTGAGCTAGCACAATTGCTTTGGCCGCCGGTGCTGATACAGTGAAATACCCCAACGACGGGCCCCCTGCCCACCTTGCTGGCCTCCTTCCTCCCTCGCAACGGGCAACTCGCCTGTTGCCCGGCTACCACGCTCTAGAAAATACTGGATCCCGCTTATGTTTGCCGCGCCGTCTCGCTATATCACTGCCGTCATCGCCTTGCTCGTCCTCTCCGCCAGCCATGTGATTGCCGACGACTCACAATGGACGTCGCTGTTCGACGGCAAGTCCTTGGCCGGATGGAAAAAAGTTGGGAATGAGAAGAGCGTGTGGGAAGTCAAGAACGGAGCGCTTAGCGGATCGGGACCGGCATCCATGTTGGTCACGACCAGCGGCCCGTATAAGAATTTTCGCTACCGAGCTGAAGTAAAAATCAGCGATGGGGGCAACTCTGGCCTCTACTTTCGCACCACCGCGGAACCTGGATTTTCGGATGGTTACGAAGCGCAAATCGATAGCACCCATACCGACCCGATTCGCACTGGATCGCTCTACGGGATGTGCCATGTCTACAAGCAACACGTCAAGCCTGACACCTGGTTCGCTTACGAAATCGAAGTCCGTGATGACGTATGGCGAGGTCGCAATGTGACCCGCATCAAAGTCATCATTGATGGCAATGAACTTTACGAATATCTCGATTTCGCGCAGACCTTCAAGGAAGGCCACTTCGCCTTTCAACATCATGATCCGGGCAGCACGGTCAGTATCCGCAAAGTCGAAGTTCAACCGTTACCGTAACCGGTAGGTTGATTGGGTAACTTGATTGCGAATGCACCCGACTGCGCAAGCCAAGGGGCGCCTGGGCGGTAAGCTACCGCTCGCGGGTACATTCGGGCTGGGCGTGCGGGCTCGCTAACTCAGTGTGCTCTCGATCACGCCCCGATCGGTCGTCACCCGATGAGGGACATCGTCCGCAAACGTGTGCCCCCAGTCCGCATCAAGGGTGACGAAACCTCCACACGCCGCTTGGCGTGGATTGAAACTGAAAACTCTCTATGACTGGATCGACCAAGCGATCGATCCCCTCCCCTCCGAAGGAAGCTAACATGCATCGTGCTTTTACATTTTTGTGTTTTCTGTGCACCGTGATCGGCACTGTGAGCGCTAACGACGACTCCGGCTTCGTTGACTTGTTCAACGGCAAAGATCTGAGCGGATGGAACCAACGCAACGGCACCGCCACCTACCGTGTCGAAGGTGACTCGATCGTCGGAAAAACATCCGAAGGCAGCCCAAACTCATTTCTATGTACCGATAAATCCTACGGCGACTTTGAGATGACATTCGATGTCAAAGTCGATTCGGGCCTTAACTCCGGTGTTCAGATTCGTTCACAGAATGTTGGCAACAAACCTGAGGGACGCGTCAATGGTCCGCAGGTCGAAATCTCGATCGATAAGATGGCAGGCTATGTTTACGGTGAAGCTGCTGGCGGATGGATGACACCGGACGCCGACCGCAAACCCCATGATGCATTCAAAGATGGCCAGTGGAACTCTTACCGCATCGTGGCAAATGGCAATCGAATTCAAACCTGGATCAACGGCACCCCCATTTCAGATCTGACACATGAGGAGCGTTTCAAGTCGCATCCCAAAGGCTTCATCGGGCTGCAAGTACATGGTATCGGAGCAGGAAAGGGGCCCTTCGAGGTTCGCTGGCGAAACCTGAAGCTTCGCGAATTGACGAAGTAGCCGTCCACAAAACCACTGCGAGTCCTTCCCCCCGTGCGGTAATCTCACGGGGGGATTTTTTTGGACTCGGCGAATTCTATCGCCACTCCGATCCCACCGCGTCGACGCTCGCTATCTCCCTTGCATCTCCAATCCATGATTTCCGGTCATGTCATCAATCGCGATTCCCACGCGTCCATGATCTCCAACGGGAGTATCCACACCCGGGTTCGCAACTCTCACTAAATGCTACTCTCAATCCTCGGGTCTCAAGCATGACGTCGCTGGGTCGGCTTCGATCACGCCGCTCAATGAAAGGGTTCTTGTAACCACCCGCGCCCATTCGCATGCTCAGCCACTCGCCTTCGGTATCCCGTAACCAAGCTACCTTGTCCTAAACGCAGTGACCGGTCGTCCGATCGGACGCTGCGAAAACACATAATGTCGCTTGACGCCATGTACCTTACGTGTCATATATTAACGCGTAAGGGAACACGAATTGATGGGCATGTAAGTCACCCTATTCATGATGAACAGGGGAAAGCAGTCACTTGGTCGCGTCATGCATAGATTCCCCCCGAGGGAGCAATCGTCCCGGCGAACAACGCGAGCCCAAAACACGCGATCGCAGCGGTGATTTAGACCGCCGCCTCCACGACTGAAATGCCGCTGATGGGGGTGTTTACGCCTTAGATATTTTCATGGTCCATGTGTGTTTTGCTGTGTGTTTTGCCGCGAGTTTTTTGGCGAGGGCCTGCGTCGCACCGACGACCTGGTTCTTTTGATCACGGTTGGCGTGGCGTCTCCGAATTTGGCCATATTCCCACTGACGCATTTTCTGCGAGACGGATTCAAAGTCTTTTAAAACCCCTTCGAAGGTATTACAAATGAACTTACGTTCGGAAAAGTTGACCTCCACTGGACTGCTGTTTCTTCGTGTCGGCATCGGCGTTCTGATGCTCGTCCACGGCATTGCCAAGCTGAAGGGCTTCGGTGAGATGGCGGACCAATTCCCAGACCCGATCGGAGTGGGAAGCAAGTTGAGTCTGATCCTTGCGATTGGTGCCGAGGTCGGTTGTTCGCTATTGCTGATCGTCGGCTTTGCGACTCGTCTCGCCCTGCTGCCGCTGGTAATGACGATGGTCGTCGCCTTGTTTGTCGTCCATAGAGCGGATCCGTGGGTGGCCAAAGAATTAGCGGCGATTTACTTACTCGTCTACCTGTCGTTACTGATGACCGGGCCTGGCCGGTTCTCCATTGACAACGGTTGTTGTGGCCGCAGGAATTCCCCGACGGCCGAACCGACCTTACCCGAGACCGCGACGTGATCACGAGTCCTTTGCCTCGCCAACTTGCTTGTCCTCGTCTAACTCATCTTGTCTAAAGCACATGAACTCAATGCGAACTATCCTCGTTCTCAGTGTATTCGTATCAACCGCGAGCATGCTCGGCTGTAGCAAACCGCCCAGCGGTGAACGTCCTCAGGCTCCGCCGGCGGCGGTACGGGTTGCCAATCCGTTGCGGAAAGAGATCGTGGAGTGGAAGGAATTCACGGGACGTATGGAGGCCGTCGACTTCGTTGAAATCCGCTCTCGCGTCAGCGGATATTTGCATTCGATGCACTTTTCTGAAGGCCAGGATGTCAAGAAGGACGCCTTGTTGTTCGTCGTCGATCCGCGGCCGTTTCAAGCCGAGTTGGAGAAGGCCGAGGCGGCGCTCGCAGAGGCCAAGGCGCGTGTCGAGCAATCCAATGCACAGCTCGAACAAGCCACCGCGTCCAAGGAGACCGCAAGCTCTCAATTGCGATTTGCCAATACGGAAATGGAACGGCAACTCACGCTGCAAAACCGTAGTGCGACGTCCCAATCCGAGGTCGATCAGGCGCGCAATGAATTGAGTAAAGCGCAAGCGAGCCTCGAATCGGCCAACGCCGGGATCGCGTCGGCGAAAGGGGCGATCGCCACCTCCAAGGCCGCGATTGTCACTGCGGAGGCAGCGGTCAACGAGGCGAAACTAAACCTCGAGTACACCAACATCAAAGCGCCGATTAGTGGCCGCATCAGCCGTCGTTACGTCACCGAGGGTAATTTAATCAGTGGAGGGTCGGAGCAATCAACACTGTTGACCACGATCGTCTCACTCGATCCGATCTACTTCATGTTCGATGCCAGCGAACAAGAGGTGTTGCGGTTCCAGCGGATGGTGCTGCAAGGCGAACGACGGGATGTCCGCGAAGTAAACTATCCCGTTCATCTTGCTCTGGCCGACGAGACAGGCTATCCGCACCAAGGCTACCTTGACTTCGTTGATAATCGCTTCGATCCAAATACGGCCACGATGACGGCGCGGGCGATGTTCCCCAATGCTAACGGAATTTTGACGCCTGGCATGTTCGGCAAAATGCAAATTGCCAACACCCTGCCCTACGAAGCTTTGTTGCTGCCCGATGCGGCGATCGGGGCGGACCAGTCCGAAAACTTTGTCTACGTAATTGATGAAGACAATACGGCGAGGCTACAAGTCGTGGAAACGGGACCGCTCGCCTTGGGGCTTCGCGTGATCCGCAGCGGCATAACCGCAACGGACCGCATTGTGGTCGGCGGGTTACAACGAGTGCGTCCTGGGGCGCCGGTGGAAGCAAAAACCGAAGTGATCACCGCAGATGAAAGCAATACGGTCAAGTACGACTCGGCTCCCATGGAGAAAGGTTAAACATGAATTTCTTCATCGACCGCCCCATTTTCGCAACCGTCATCTCGATCGTGATTGTCGTAGTAGGAGCGATCTCTTACGTCAATCTTCCGGTTTCTCAATATCCCAACATCGCCTTGCCGACCGTGGTGGTGAGGGCCCAATACGCCGGTGCAACCGCCGAAACGTTAGCCAACACGGTGGCGACTCCGTTGGAACAAGAAATTAACGGCGTCGAGAACATGCTTTACATGGAATCGTCATCGACCGCCGATGGGACGATGCAATTGACGATCACCTTCGAGCAAGGTACGAACCTTGATGATGCTCAGGTGTTGGTACAAAACCGCGTCTCGTTAGCCGAACCACGGCTCCCCGCGGAAGTGCGCCAGATCGGTGTCACCACTCAGAAGAGTTCGCCGGACATGTTGATGGTGGTGCATCTCTATTCGCCCGACGAATCACGCGGATCGCTGTACATTAGTAATTATGTGCTACTGCGAATCAAGGATGTTTTGGCTCGCCAAGACGGTGTCGGAAACGTGACGGTGTTCGGGGCACGTGAATACAGCATGCGTGTATGGCTCGATACCGAGCGTCTCTCGACACTCGACATGACCACCGGCGACGTGATTGCGGCGTTGCGAGAACAAAACGTCCAAGTTGCCGCCGGAGCGATTGGACAACCGCCTACGCAGCAAGCCCAAGGGGCGTTCCAGTTAAACATCAGCACCCAAGGTCGGCTGGAGGACGTCGAGCAATTCAAACAAGTCGTGGTCAAAGCGGGCGAGGGAGCTAATCTCGTGCGACTCGGCGATGTCGCCCGTATCGAATTGGGAGCCCAAGACTATTCAACGGGCAGCTATCTCGACGGACGCGAAGCAATCGGCATCGCGATCTTTCAACGGCCTGGATCCAATGCGGTCGCAGCGGCCGACAATATCGTGCAGCTGATGGACGAATTGAGCGCTGACTTCCCCGCCGGATTGAAGCATGAGATCGCTTATAACCCGACCAACTTTGTCAAAGAGTCGATCCGCGGCGTGTTCCAAACTCTGGTCGAAGCGACCGTTTTGGTCGTGCTCACCGTATTCCTGTTTCTCCAGAATTGGCGTGCCACGATCATTCCGGTCGTGGCCATTCCCGTCTCGCTGATCGGGACGTTTGCCGCGATGTTGGCGATGGGCTTCAGCCTGAACAACCTCTCTCTGTTCGGGCTGGTGTTGGCAATTGGGATTGTGGTTGATGATGCCATCGTGGTGGTCGAGAACGTCGAGCACTGGATCGAACGCGGACTATCGCCGCTGAAAGCCGCGCATAAAGCGATGAGCGAAGTCGGCTCCGCCCTCGTCGCGGCGACGTTAGTACTGATCGCGGTGTTTGTCCCAACCGCCTTCATCCCAGGGATCAGTGGTGAGTTCTATCGTCAATTCGCTGTCACGATTGCGGTTTCAACCACCCTCTCTCTGGTCGTCTCGTTGACGCTCAGCCCCGCCATGTGCGCGTTGTTGTTGCGTCCCAAGCCCGAATCTCAAAACGCCAACGCCGGAAAACCAGCCGCGAACGCCGGTCTGGTCCACAAGGTTGGTTATTGGTTGATGTCACCGCTGCGTTGGTTTTTTGCCGGATTCAACTGGCTATTTGATTGGGGTAGCGGAATCTATACCGGCTTAGTCGCTCGCTTGGTGCGCGTCAGCGTGGTCGGGATGATGCTCTACTTCGCGCTGCTCGGTTTGACCTGGCTCGGTTTCTCCAGCGTACCAGGCGGCTTCATCCCGATGCAGGACCAAGGCTATATCGTCGTCAGCATCGAGCTCCCACCGAGCGCCTCGTTAGCCCGCAGCGAAGAAGTCGCCGAACAAGTCAAGGACATCGCGATGGAGGTTCCTGGAATCGCTCACGCGGTTTCCATCGTCGGGTTCAGCGGCGCAACGCGTTCGAACAACTCCAATGCGGCAGCCGTCTTCGTCACCCTTTCCGACGCGGGCGAACGTGCGAAACAGGGACACAGCTCCGACCAAATCCTCGCCGAGTTGCGCAAGCGAACCGCTGTGGTCGACGAGGCGATGGTGCTGGTCATTCCTCCGCCTCCCGTGCCTGGGATCGGCACCGGAGGCGGATTCAAAATGGTGGTCCAGGACCGCAACGGAGCGGGCTCGGAGCAATTGCAACAAGTCACAGCCGATCTCGTTGGCGAAGCGATGACGCAGCCCGGTATGGCGATGGTTTACACGATGTTTCGTAACAACACCCCACAGATGTATGCCGACATTGACCGCGTCAAGGCCCAGATCCTTCACGTGCCACTGACGAATGTCTTTGACACGTTGCAAACCGCGCTTGGCAGCGTTTACGTCAACGACTTCAATTATCTGGGCCGCACGTACCGCGTCACCGCCCAAGCCGACTCGCAATTCCGCGCCGAGCCTGAGGATGTTCTCAAGCTAAGAACACGCAGCAGCAACGGCGCCATTGTGCCTCTCGGATCCGTCGTCAAGATGTCCCAGCGAACCGCTCCCGACCGAATCGTCCGCTACAATTTGTATCCCTCGGCGGATGTCAGCGGGGCACTATTGCCTGGATTTAGTACCGGCGCAGCGATGGCGGTGATGGAGCAACTCGCCGACGAACGCTTGCCAATCGGATTTGGCTACGAGTGGACCGACCTGTCGTATCAAGAGAAACAAGCGGGCAATACGGCGCTGATCATTTTTCCCCTCTGTGTGTTGTTCGTCTTCCTGGCGCTATCGGCACAATATGAAAGTTGGTTGTTGCCGCTGGCGGTAATCATGATCGTTCCGATGGGATTGTTGTTCGCGATCACGGGTGTGTGGTTGCTCGGTATGGACAACAACATCCTGACTCAAATTGGATTCATCGTCCTCGTCGCCCTGGCGTGTAAAAACGCGATTTTGATTGTCGAGTTTGCAAAAGCGGAGGAAGACTCCGGCAAGAACCGTTTTGACGCCGCCGTCGCCGCAGCGAGATTGCGAGTTCGTCCGATTCTGATGACGTCGCTGGCGTTCATTCTCGGCGTTGTACCGCTGGTGATCGCCACCGGAGCCGGTTCCGAAATGCGACGCGCACTCGGCACGGCCGTGTTCAGCGGCATGATCGGTGTGACGCTGTTCGGCTTGATCCTGACGCCAGTGTTCTACGTGGTCCTACGCCGTTTTTCTCGCGATCGAAATCCTACGGTCGCACAAGATGACTCACCATCGCTCGCGCTCCAGCCCGGATCGCCAGTAGGCGTGAGCGGCGCAGATGAGAATCTACCGGAGAATTCCAAGCAGATCGCAGACGACGCAGACGATGACGTTGCCCAGGCTCCAACTGAAACGCCGGACGAGTCTTAAGAATATGAAGGCACTTTAGGGGGCGGGGGGTTTTGCCTACAAAGTCTTCCTCGCCCCCTTCATTTCCCCGTGGACGGAATCGCGCGGGCCAGCGGCGACCGGACTGGCGTTTTTCCACCTTGGACAAGCACCATCGCTTGACGTTTGGGAATGAGGTGACACGAGCTTGTTCATGGCCAGAGAGGAATACTTTCGAGTGACCATCGACAGCCGGGGCGTTTTCCCTGCACGAAACGAAGCAGCTTTTCCACGCTGGCCATATCGCCTCGTGGGTTAAATTGAAGCCAATAAAATAGATCCACTTTTTCCTTGACACAGACACCGGTGGGCGGCATACAGACATGGGAGTGATGTTTTTACCATTGCCACACAAGTGCGGTCCAAAAACCGATGACACTAGCTCAAATGAAGCTACCGGGAACGAGAACAGTCTTGTCGTGCATGTTGCTCACGACATTATCGCTCTTTCTCATCGATACGGCGAATGCCCAACGTGTTTCGAGTCATTTGCAGGCCTTTTACACTTTTGACGAGGGGCACGGCGACACCGTGCGAGATCGTTCTGGTGTTGGACGTCCCCTTGATCTGAAGATCACTCGAACAAACACCGCGGACTGGAAAGACGGCGTTCTTGTTGTTCGTACACCAACCTCACTGATCTCTGCTACCCCCGCCACGAAGATCATTGACTCGATAAAGCGGTCCGGCGAGATCACAATCGAAGCGTGGATCAAGCCCGCCAGCGATTCACAAGCGGGACCAGCTCGTCTCATTTCACTGTCCTCGGACACGAGTCAGCGAAACGTCACGCTTGGCCAAGACAAGGACCTGTGGGATGTCCGGTTACGCTCGACCAAGACCGACCGCAATGGATTGCCTTCGACGGCCAGTCCTCGAAAGTCGCTGCTGACAACATTGACCCATATTGTTTTCACTCGCGATCGCAAGGGCACCGCCCGCATCTATCTGGATGCAAAGAAAGTTGCCAGCGGGGAGGTCGCAGGCGACTTTGGCAATTGGGACGTAAAGCATCGACTGACACTCGCCAACGAAGTGACGGGTGACCGCCCATGGCTCGGCGAATTGCATCTGGTAGCGATTTATGACTCCGCGCTCGCTGAGAAAGATGTGCAGCAGAACTTTGCTGCGGGTTCAAAGCCAAGTCCACCCAAGCCGCAAAGTCTTGCCGCGGTTTCAGCGAGCCTGTTTGACCATGATGTGGCTCCTTTGTTCGCGAAACACTGCCTGGAATGTCACGACTCGGCGATCAAGAAAGGTGAGTTGGATTTGTCTAGAAAAACGACGGCACTGGCTGGCGGCGAAAGCGGCCAGGTGATCGTGCCAGGAAATGCCGCAGACAGTCTGCTCTATCAATCGGTGTCGTCCAATGAAATGCCCAAGGACCGTGAACCGCTCAGCAATGAGGAAAAGGTGGCACTCAAAAAGTGGATCGATAGTGGAGCAGTGTATTCAGTCGATCGAATCGATCCTGTGATTTACATGCATGGCGGTGGCAGCGGCGACGTCTGGATACAGCGACTGACGGTGACGGAATACATCACCACGGTTCGCAGCGCCGTAGGTGTCGATATCGCCAAGGAAGCTCACGAGTTTCTACCGCCCGACCTGCGTGCCGACGGATTTCGCAACACGGCATACAATCTGAGCGTCGATCTAAAGCACGTCGAGGCCTATGCACGATTGGCCGAAATCACGGTCCAACGCATGGATGTGATGAAGTTCGCGGCGAGATTCTCCAAAAGCAGCAAATTGTCGACCGATGACACGATGCGAGACCACGTGGCGGCAATGGGAAAATGGTTATTCCGGGGACCGCTTAACGAACGCGAGATCAACGCGTACAGCGGCATCGCGACCACGGTCGCCAGTGCCGGAGGTGATTTCAACCAAGCCATGACCTACATGATCGAAGCGATGTTGCAGTCGCCGCGATTCATCTATCGAATCGAACGCCAGTATGACGCACGCGGCTCGCACGCAGTCGATGGCTACGATTTGGCTTCGCGGTTGAGCTACATCCTCTGGGGAGCGCCGCCAGATGAAGATTTGCTGAAAGCAGCCGATCGCGGTGACTTGCAGGACGCTGCAAAATTGAAGGCTCAGGTGAAACGAATGCTCAATGCACCGCTGGCCAAAGATCGATCAGCGGAGTTTGTTTCTGAATGGCTCAATCTGGCGCGGCTCCAGAATATGCGACCCGATGCGAAGCGATTTCCAAACTGGGACGCAAAACTAGCGGATGATATGCGAGACGAGACGTTGGCCTACTTCGACGACGTGGTGTGGAATCAGAATCGCCCCTTATCCGACTTGCTGGACGCTCAGTTCACCTACGCGACGCCCGAGCTCGCCCGGCACTATGGACTGAAACCCATGGGCACCGGATTGCTGCGTTACGACGTGTCGTCCGTTCCCGATCGTGGCGGTTTGCTAACACAGGGCAGCGTGTTGACCGTCGGTGGCGATGGTGCCTCGATGGTCTCGCGTGGGTTGTTCGTGCTCGACGATCTGCTGCGTGGCACGATCAATGCGCCGCCACCTTGCGTGAATACAACTCCACCGCCCACCAAAGCCGGATTGACTCAGCGTGGTATCGCGGAGCAACGCATCGCGGACGTGAAGTGCGGTGTCTGTCATATCCGTTTTGAACCGTTGGCGTTCGGCTTGGAAAAGTTTGATGGCGTGGGAGCCTCTCATGAGCAGGACCAGTTTGGAAACAAGCTGCGTGACGACGGCGAAGTGCTGTTTCCCGGCGACGCCAAGCCGGTGAAGTACCAATCGTCCGCAGAGCTGATGAAAGTGTTGTCCGACAGCGATCGAGTTCGGGAGAGTTTGACTTGGAAGGTCACTCAGTTCGCGTTAGGCCGCCCCCTCACCGCCGCCGATGCACCGATGCTCGCCGACATTCATAAGTCGGCTCAATCAGCCGGCGGGACGTATCCCAGTTTGATGACTGCGATTGTGCTTAGCGACCTCGTCCAGAAGTCTGGGCGACGAAAATAGGATAAACAGAAAGATGAATGCCAGGAAAATGAAACGCACTCGCCATATCTTTCTGTCAATCATCTTCCTGTAAACCAACCTCCCCAGAAACGAACAACCCCATGCCGATTGACCGCGATTGTGCTTAGCGATCTCGTCCAAAAGTCTGGGCGGCGGAAATCAGATAAACAGAAAGATGAGTGACAGGAAAATGAAACGCAGTTGTCACGACCT
>NZ_SJPT01000003.1:0-145663 GCF_007860095.1 Novipirellula galeiformis
GCCTGTTTTGCACGGTTGCGGGTCGACCCGAGCGTGTCGATTCGATGCGTAGTCATCGGACGCACCGCCGCTACCATCTCCGGCGGCGGGCGCGTGAGCTGTTGACGAGTGCTTCGTAGCTAGCACGCGTCCTTCTTCTTTTGGGTTCGAGAGAGCAGCTGCCCACGTCGGTGGGTTGCAGCTGTATTTTGCCATTGCCCATTGCCCATTGCCCATTGCCCATTGCCCATTGGCGCTTCGCACGAGCCGCGAGCGGTGGGGCACTCATCGCTCCATCTTGGCGTCCGCAACCGTCTGAAGATGCGGATCCTCAGCGTCCAATCGACCGAGCTAGAGCCACGCACCCCGGCCAAATGCTCTGTCCCCTCTTGGAGGTTCTCACTGAGGGACAGAGCGCTTTTGCGGGGGGATGGCTATCGAGGTTCGCTTGCCGCCAGCAAAGTGCTCTGTCCCTTTGCTTTGCTCTGTCCCTTTGCTTTGGGGGGGGGGCTGCTGGCTGGGAATCTGGCGTTCATGGCGAAGTTGCCCCTCTGTGGAGCTGTTTCGCCAGGGTAACCTGAGAGAATGGGTTGCGGGCGTTGTGTTTGCCGGTTGCACAGAACGGGGTGACTGCGCATTATTGTAGGCCTGGGGGACCGGAAGAGTCCCCTTTTATCCCCATGAGTTACCACTAGAGGAACGAAACTGATGAAACGAGTCTTGATCGCCGTTTGTGCCCTGTCCATCGCAAGCATGCTTGCACCAAGCGTTGCTGAAGCTGGCCTTCTCGGCTGCAAGAAAAAAGACAACTGCTGCGTTGTTGAAACAGCCTGTGAGCCTGCATGTGCACCAGCACCTGTTTGCGAGCCAGCGCCTGTTTGTGCCCCCGCACCTGTTTGTGCACCTGCACCCGCATGCGAGCCAGCTCCAGCGCCTGTTTGCTGTAAACCAGCTCCAGTTTGCTGCCCAGCTCCCCCAGTCAAAGTGACTTGGTGCGTGATTAACCCTCGCACTTGCTGCCCAATCGAAGTGAGCGCTTGCGTTCCCGCTGAATGTGCTGGCCAAGTTCCATGCCTCGTTGGCACTCGCAAGGGCCATTTCGGTCGCTGTGTTTTGACCTACAAGTTCGAGTGCTGCAACCACTGCGTTGACGTTGTCATCACCAAGCACGGCCGCACTATCGTCCGTAACTAATCGCGGAAACCGGCTCAACGGTCTGATGTCAATTCGATTGACATCGGGCGATGAGCCATCCCCTTTCCGTCATGATAAAGCGAAAGAGGCGAACTACGGTTCGTCTCTTTTTTTTATAGGTTCACAGCGAGGTGAGTGCCGTGCAGCGAGCATTCTTGTCTAATCGTGGCTAATTCAGCATCGCTTTGACGTCTGCCAAGATTGCATCGAGGTCGATCTCGTCTGTCGCGAAGGCTCGAGACGAAACCACTTGGCTATCGTTTGCGACCACCACGGTGACGGGGGCGTCGATCGCGAGGCGGTAATTCAACGGTCCTGTTTTTGATTCCTTGGCGACGACGAAAGGGATCTGCTTTGCCGATGTCTTCTTGGCCAGCTCAATCGCCGATGTCTTCAGTTTTCCGGTATCCTCGCCGAGTAGCGAAACAAATGCGCTCAGGCGTGCGTCCTGGTTCTCCGTCACTGCGGAATCAAGCTGCTTGACAAGTTCTGTGACTTTCCCGTCGGTTTGGCGAGCGAACACCATCACCATCGGTCGCGAGCCGTAGCGGCATCGGTAGCAGATCTCTTGCTCTGTATCGACTCCGTCGTCCTCGGCACCGGCGATTTTGGTGACATAGAACACGCCGATTGGGTCCCCTTGCTTCAGCCCCGTTTGGGTGGTGGCGTCCGCAGCGTTTGTGTCAGAGGCAGCAAGAGCGAGCAAAAGCATTGAGCAAAAAAGCAAGCGTGACATCAAGTTTTCTCCAATGAAGAAGAGTTCAGGTGGGATGAGCAAGCCAGGTGAGTTCGCACGTGGCTATGGATGAGGCGGCAGATTCTCAGCAGGCGTTAAAGTACGAGGCGCCCGCTTTGCAAATGGCCGGCGGAAGGGGGCGACCGCCAAGCTTTCCCTGTGCCCCCTCGAACGAGCAGGTCGACAGCATCTGCTGGCCCCTATTATTGCTACGTCCGATCGCTGGCACACCCCTAACTAGGCGTGAACCATGGTTTCCGCTCGACATTCCTCTCAATTCGGCAATCCCTGCCGCCAATTCGGATTGATCTCTAGTGGCCTAGCGAGTGGATTTATAGATTAAGGGGCATGGACCCAACCATGCCTGACCCAGTCGCCTCCGAATTAAGTGAAACGCCGTTGCCGCGAATCCCCAGAGTAAGCGCCGGCCCCCGGCGGTCTGCGATTCTGTGTTGCGTCGATGGCGAGAGTGGAATTGCCTGCGAAATGTATGAGGATGAGTTTTCGATCGCGCAAGCGGCGAGCTCGATCCATTTGAAGCGGCAAGTTCAGGTTCAGGTGGGTGTATTGTCGTGCCGTCGTGTCGCTTGCAAAGTCTACAGACGCTTCCTGGCTGAGCTTTTGGTTGGACGCGAGCCAAGCTTTTTCCCGCCACTCCCCAGGTAAGCTGATGAGTACGTCCACTGCGCAAGATCGCGAAGGCCCGCAGGAATCACGGCCGCACCATTCCCGCTCGCCACGCTCTCAATGTCTGATTAGCTTCGGTAGTAATCTTGGTGACCGCGACGCCGTGATCGCGGAAGCCGCTCGCAAGGTCGTCGCCTCGCCGATGGTGGAATGTTTCGCGGCGAGTCGTTTGTTTGAAACGCCATCGGTCGGGGGGCCTGCGGGTCAGGAGCCTTTCTTGAACGCGGTCGGTGCGTTTGAGACCACCTGTTCGGCGCGTGATATCCTGGGTTTTTTGCAATCGATCGAAAATGAGCTGGGGCGCCAGCGGCGGCGGCGATGGGACGCCCGGTCAATCGACCTGGATGTTGTGCTTCACGGTAATCTTGTCGGGGGAGGTGCGGCGCTGATCGTGCCTCACCCCCGCTACACCGCACGCCAGTTTGTGCTTCAGCCCGCCTGTGACGTTGCTGCGCACTACCGTGACCCTCGCTTTGGGTGGACCTTGGGCGAATTGAGCTCGCATTTATCGGCAGGCAACGCATCGTTAGCCCTGGTAGGTGGCGACGTCGCAATTCGGCAATTGTTGTGCGAGCGACTCAGCGCCGAGCATGGCATTCGCACGTTTGCGGCAGCTCAGCCAGTTCAATCGGGTGTCGCCTTGGACGCGGCGATGTCGGGGCGATGGATGCGAAGGCCGAGTGCCGCGGCCGCCTCGGGGGATCCCGTTGCCTCGTCAAAGTCGCCCGCATCGAGTCGCGGCGAACCGATCGTGGTCAAGGGCGATGAGCCCTGGGTTTCGGCTTACGTCCCCAAGTTGCCAATCGGCGTGCGAGGCCAGGCCAACGGATACAGCGAGGCATTCAGTTCGGATGTTTCGCTTCCTCGCTTGGTAGCCCGGATGCAGTGGGCGGCGACGGACACGCAATGGCCTGCGCCGCACCAAATGTGGCCTGCCGGAGGTCGTTGGCCTGAGTACCGACTTGAGATCGACAATCTCGACTGGGCTGTCACCGAGATCGCATCGGCGATCGTGTCGATGCGATGCCCGGTTCGCCCGCTCACTCCGGACGGTCAATGGTGGCGATGAGCCGCGGTTGAAGCGTTCGCCGAAGTCGCCACTCTCTGGTTGGGGGCGCTTGTGTTCATTTCAAGATCAAGTTTGCCCGTCGTTGCGGGGAAACCGCTTCGGTTGTTGCATTGGGGGCGCTCAAAGGGTTGGCGGGCCTCACTTGGGCTCGAAAAATTTACATTTTTATTCACGGGCGTTTGGCGAAAAAAGGCCTGCAACGCTTTGGCTAAATAGGAGCTTCGCGCGGATTGGATGAGCCAACCGTGCGACACAATGTCGCTTTGCTGTTGGCTGGCCTTGCCTTGTTGAGGGTTCGCACACGATACTGTTCTCTCTCGCTGCATGATTGCGGCGATTCTCTCGACCACTCGGTGTCCATTTTCTCTCTTTCCCTGCGAATCTGGTCGCGTTTTCGCACGCGGCGACCATCCATTATGCAACGGTTTCTTTTTCCCCGCTGGGTCAATCGGTTTCTTATGGTTCTGGCTGCCGCCGCTGTGGGAGGTGGCATCTACGCCGCCGCCATGGGGGGGCTGATCACCGATCCAAAGACGCTGAATATTGGCTATCAACCTGAACAACCGGTCCCCTTTAGTCACGCGATTCACGCGGGGCAGTTAAAGATGGATTGTCGCTATTGCCACAATACGGTGTTCGACTCGGCTCATGCCGCTGTTCCGCCGACCGCGACCTGTATCAATTGTCATAGCCCCGCGAATGATCAAGGGATCACTGCATTGGCGTCGGTTCGCACCGAGAGCGACAAGCTCAAGCCCATTCAGAAGAGTTGGGAGACGGGGCGCAGTATGGCATGGAAGCGGGTGCACAACCTTCCTGAGTTCGTTTATTTCAACCATGCCGCACACGTCAATGCGGGCGTAAGTTGCAAGAGTTGCCACGGTCGCGTCGACCAGATGGATGTGGTTGTTCAGCATGAAGAGCTTTCGATGGCTTGGTGTATTACCTGTCATCGAAACCCGGGTCCCCATCTTCGTCCCCAAGAGTTTGTGACCAAGCTCGACTGGGAGCCGCCCAAGGATTGGGATCAGGAGGCGTTTGCCAAGAAGGCTCGCGATCCTGATGGCGAGAACATTAACCCGCAGGTTCATTGTGCGGTTTGTCATCGTTAGTTTTGGTTGGCTTTCTCGCACCGCTGGCTGGCCGGCTAGCGTTTGCAGGTGAAGGCCGCTGAAGTTCGTTTTTTACAGCTAATTCGTATCGCCTAATCGCAAATCTTTGCAATGACCTCCATTCACTCACCACGTAAATCTAACCACGGTTCGCGAATGCTTGTTGACTTGCCGCAGGCCGGCGCCGCGGCTGAATCCACCGCGAGCGATTCGGCTAGCAAGGATGCGTTCGGCGATTCGTCTTCGTCTCCACGTACGCGTTACTGGCGAAGTTTGTCCGAGTTGGAGGATAGTCAGGACTTTCAGCAGTTCATTGATCGTGAATTTCCTGTGGCTGCGTCCGAGTACCCGGAGGGTGTTTCGCGTCGCCGGTGGATGCAGTTGATGGGTGCGTCGCTAGCGGTTGCCGGGGTCGGCGGGTGTCGGTACTCCGAAGAAGCGATTGCTCCGTTTGTGATTCGTCCCGAAGGACGTGTGCCAGGCGAGTCGTACAGCCGAGCTACTAACTTTGAGCTCGCGGGTCGCGTTTACAACTTGCTGATTAGTTGTGTCGATGGCCGGCCGTTGAAAATTGAGCCGAATGCCGAGCACCCTTCGGGTAGCGGTACTGATGTGTATTCTCAGGCTTCGATTCTCGGTCTATATGACCCTGATCGCGCTCGCGGCGACGAAGGGTTTTTGTTCCGCAAGGGTGAGAAGCGACGTGAGCAAGCGACATGGGCTGAGTTTGAGCCGTATGGTCAGGGTTTGATTCGTGCGGCCGCGGCCAATAATAAGGGTGCAGGGCTTGCGGTTTTGATGCCGCCGACTGCGTCGCCTTCGCTGGTTCGTCTGTTGTCTGAGTTGAAGAAGAAATGCCCTTCGGCAACGATCGCTCGCTATGACAGTGTGTATGGCGACGCGATGCGTGATGCAACGAAGCAAGTCTTCGGTAAGCCGGCAAAGCAGGTGCTCGATCTTAGTGACGCGAAGGTGATTGTCACGCTGCAGGCCGACATTCTTGGTGCCGACACAGGCATGATTGCCAATGCTCGCTCGTTTGCTAAGCATCGTGACCCTATCGAAGGCGAAATGAGTCGCTTGTACGTGGTCGAAGGTGGGTTTACCTCCACCGGTGTGATGGCTGACTCGCGACTTGCGTTGCGTCCAAGTGAAATGCCGGCGTTCTTGAGTGAGCTTGGTCGCCGTGTTGAAAAACTCGCTGCCGGTGAATCGCATGAGCATGGCGAAGAAACCAAGGCGTTTGATGAGTTGACGCATCCCGAGCGATTGGAGCGCTTCCTTGATGTGCTCTCGCATGACGTTGCTGAAGCGGGCGATGGCGCGGTGGTTGTTGTGGGTGATCACTTGGGTGCCGATGCGATCGCCGCAGGGATCGCGTTGAATAAGAAACTGGGCTCGCTTGGCTCGTTGCAGAAGTTTGCTCCCGAAGTCGATGGCGACCTAGGTGAGTTTGCGTCGTTGAGTGGTTTGGCTCAGTCGATCAACCGTGGCGAAGTCGAATCGCTGTTGATCTTGGGGGGCAACCCTGTATCGACCGCGCCTGGCGATGTTGATTTTTTGGCGGCAATTGCACGCGTTGAAAACACGGTTTACCTCGGTGAGTACGACGACGAGACAGGCGTTGCGTGTCGATGGTCATTGCCATTGGCTCACCCGTTGGAATCATGGGGCGATGTTGTTAACGGCGACGGGTTTTATGGCGTTTGTCAGCCCCAGATCTTGCCGCTCTTAGGTGGCCGCGCCGCTATCGAAGTGATTGCATCGATGTTGGGTGAGAAGGAGGTCGAGGGGGCTGAGATTGTGCGTCGCACCGCGGATGCCCTTTCGGGTTCTGCGTTGAGTGCCCGCCAGTGGCGTCAGTTGTTGCACGACGGTTTCTCAGATGACGTTAAGTACGGTGAATCGCTGGAGGTTTCCGGTGAGGCGAAGGCGTTGACGGCCAAGTCGCCTGTCGCGATCACTCCTGAAGAGCTCGACGCCGACAATTTTGAAGTGATTTTTGTTCCGGCGGACGGGCTGTATGACGGTCGCTTTGCGAACAACGGTTGGCTACAAGAGTTGCCTCAAGCACTTACCAAGTTGACTTGGGATAACGCGGCATTGTTAAGTCCTTCGACCGCCAAAAAGCTTGGTGTTCACCACGGTTTGGTGGTGGCGCTGACTCAAGGCGATGCGACGGTTGAAATGCCAGTCTACGAGTTGCCTGGTTGTGCACCGGGCGTTGTGACTGTTGCGATTGGCTACGGTCGTAAACGCGCCGGCATGGTCGGCGGTTACACCGAAGAGGATGTTGATGCGGTTGGAACGGATGTTTCTCCGTTGCGGTCGAGCGACCAGATGCTTGTGTCCTACAATGTGGTGGCCCGCCCTCGTTTTAGTGAATACGAGTTGGCGACAACCCAAGATCACTGGGCCATCGATGAGCGAGGGCGTGACGAAACCGAGCGTCGTAGTTTCTCGTTGATTCGTGAAGGCACCGTTCAGTTGCTCGATAAAGTGCCTGAGTTCGCTGAGGTTCGCGGCCCTCACGTTCCCAAGGTGGGTAAGGAAGGTAGCGGCTCGATGTGGCAAGAGCCGATTCAGAAAATCGAAATGGAAAAACCGTTCCTGCCTCAGTGGGGGATGGCGATTGACTTGTCCAAGTGCACTGGCTGTAACGCCTGTGTGATCGCATGCCAGAGTGAAAATAACGTCCCGATTGTGGGCAAAGAACAGGTCAGCCGAAGTCGTGAAATGCACTGGCTGCGAGTGGACCGTTACTTCCAAGGCGACGAAGAAAACGCGGACGTGGTTCAGCAACCCGTAGCGTGTATGCATTGCGAAACGGCACCCTGTGAGCAAGTTTGTCCGGTTGCCGCGACGGTGCACACCGACGAAGGTCTCAATGCGATGGCTTACAACCGTTGTATCGGTACGCGGTACTGTGCCAACAACTGTCCCTTCAAGGTTCGTCGTTTCAATTACTTCAACTACAACGAAGAAGTCGGCGTCGGCTATGGCGTCAAGGCGTTCCCCGGAACGATCGAATCGGCTAACCGCCAACTGCAAGCGTTGGTGATGAACCCCGAGGTTACCGTTCGTGGTCGTGGTGTCATGGAAAAATGCACCTACTGTGTCCAACGCATCGAAGGGGCCAAGATCAATGCCCGCAAAGATGGCGGTCGTCCCGTTGCAGATGGAGAGATTGTGACCGCGTGTCAATCGGCATGTCCGACACGTGCAATCGAGTTCGGCAACGTTGCTGATCCCGAATCGAAGGTCTCCAAAAAGCACGCCGACGTTCGCAGTTATGGAATGCTAGGCCAGTTGAATATCAAGCCACGTACCGAGTACTTGGCACGCGTCCGCAATCCGCACGTCCGATTGATGACGACCAACCAAATCAAAGACTTGGCGGACATGAAGTCGCCTCATCACGGTCACGGTGATCACAGCCATGATGATGGTGATCACGGTCATGGTGAGCACGCGGCGGATGCAAAGCACGATGCCCACCACGATGGCGAAGCCAAAGCCAAGTAACCCTGGTGATGCAGACGTCTCTGCTCGGGCTGAATGAAGTTCGAGTCGAGGGGAGCACCACGATAGTCTGTTTTTAATCTCTAATTCCTCACTCCATCCCCATCGCAAACCATGTCCCTTGCCATCCCAAACGGATTGGACAATACCGTCGAACGTCCCGGAGAACGCGCTCCGCTCGTTCTCGGCGATACGACCTATCACGATATTACCGAAACGGTATGCCGAGTTGCTGAGACCAAGCCAAGTAAAGGTTGGGTGATCGGTTTCTTGGTAGCGTTTGCGCTGTTTCAGTGGCTCGGAATTTGTATCGCCTACCTGATTTACACCGGTGTTGGTGTATGGGGAAACCAGTCGCCCGTTTTCTGGGGTTGGCCGATCGTCAACTTCGTTTTCTGGGTCGGGATTGGTCACGCAGGAACGCTGATTAGTGCGATTTTGTTCCTGTTCCGTCAAGAGTGGCGAACCAGTATCAACCGCGCGGCCGAGGCGATGACCATTTTCGCGGTCGTCTGTGCCGGGACCTTCCCGGGGATTCACATCGGGCGTGCTTGGTTGGCGTTCTGGTTGGCTCCCTATCCGAGTTTGAACCTATGGATGTGGCCGCAATTCCGCAGTCCGCTGCTGTGGGACGTTTTTGCGGTCAGCACGTACGGGACCGTCTCGTTGTTGTTCTGGTACATGGGGATGGTTCCCGATTTGGCAACCTTCCGCGACCGCTCGAAAAACAAATATCGCCGCATGGCCTACGGCATCCTTTCGCTCGGATGGACCGGTTCGTCGCGGCATTGGATGCGATACGAAAAGGCCTATGCGTTGCTTGCTGCATTCGCAGCCCCTTTGGTGCTTTCGGTTCATACGATCGTTTCCTTTGACTTCGCGGTTTCGCAGGTCCCCGGTTGGCATACAACGATCTTCCCCCCTTACTTTGTTGCTGGGGCGATCTTCAGTGGTTTTGCGATGGTGCTCACCTTGATGGTGCCCGCCCGAAGCATGCTTGGGCTGGAGAAGTTGATTACGATTCGCCACTTGGACAACATGTGCAAGATTATTTTGGCGACCGGTTCGATCGTTGGTTTGGCTTACGGCACCGAATTCTTCATTGCTTGGTATGGCCAAGTTCCTGACGAGCAATACGCGTTCATCAACCGTGCCTTCGGGCCTTATTGGTGGGCCTATTGGACGATGGTGACATGTAACGTCATCAGCCCCCAGTTGTTCTGGGTGAAGAAGTTCCGCACGACTCCTTGGATCATTGTGCTGATTACGATCTTCGTGAATATCGGGATGTGGTTTGAGCGATTTGTGATCGTGATCACGAGCCTCTCTCGCGACTATCTACCGAGTGCATGGGCGTACTTCACGCCGACTTGGGTCGACTTTTCCATGTTGATCGGATCGTTCGGATTGTTCTTCACGTTGTTCTTGCTGTTTTGCAAGTTGATGCCGGTCATCAACATGGCGGAGACCAAGTCCACGTTGGCAAAACAGTACCACATGGCTCACGCCAGCGGCGACCAGTCCGCTCACGAAGAGAAGCACTAAACCAGTTAGCGTCTCGCAGGCGGTACGCTTGCGAAAGAACACAGATTTCATTCAATCATCGATAGCGAATGTCAGACGATTAGTATGTCAGACGATAAAAACGAAAAGAAGATTCACGGAATGGTCGCCGAGTTCACATCGGTCGATACATTGCTGCCCGCGTGCCGGCGAGTTCGTGATGCCGGTTACACAAAAACCGACGCCTACGCTCCCTTCGCGGTTCATGGGATTGACGAAGCGCTTGGGATCAAGCCGACGGTTTTGCCGTGGCTTGCTCTGGGTGGCGGGTTGGCCGGGACTTGTACCGCGCTTGCCATGCAGGTCTGGATGAACGGGATCGATTATCCTTACATCATCTCCGGCAAGCCGTACGTGTTGTCGTTGCCCGCTTTCATTCCTGTGGCCTTCGAGCTGACGATCCTGTTTGCTTCGTTCTGTACGTTCTTTGGAATGTGGGCTCTCAACGGTCTGCCGCGGTTCAGTAATCCGATCTTTACCGATCCGCGATTCGATCGTGTAACCGATGACCGCTTCTTTTTGTACATCGATTCGAAGGACAAGAACTTCGACGTCAAAGGGGTGGAAAAGTTGTTGGCCGATACCGGCAGCGACTACATCAACACGGTTGTCGAGGACGATACGCCAACCAAGATCCCCAAGTTTTTGATAATTGGATTGTGCATCTTGATTGGTGCCTCAATCATCCCCGCACTGATCGTCGCCAAGATGCGGGTGACCAACAGCGATAAACCTCGCTTCCATATCTTCCCGGACATGGACTACTCGCCTGCACGTGATGCTCAGCAAACGACGACCTTGTTTGCCGATAACCGCGCCATGCGTCCTGATGTGCCTGGAACGGTTGCACGGGGTCAAATGCCAGTCGATCTGGACTTTTTGACCGGGATCGACATGGAAACATTCTCGCAACTCGATTCGGATCGCGCCGAACGTTTGGTCGCCACCAAGTTGACGGCAATCGCTGCCGAGGGAGACGCACCGGCGGCGAGCGAAGCGCCTGCGAAAAGTGTGATGGATACGACGCCTTGGCTCGATCGCAATCCGCTAGAGATCACCGAGGCCGTGGTGCGCCAAGGGCAAACTCAATTCAATATCTACTGCTCGGTGTGTCACGGCATGGATGGCCGCGGAAACGGTCTCGTTAACCAACGCGCCCAAAAGATCATGGCGACCGCTTGGATTCCGCCATCCTCCGTGCATCAGGAAGCGTTGTACAGCGATCAGTACCCCGACGGGAAATTGTTCAACACGATCAGTAACGGGATCCGCAAGATGCCGGGTTACTCGGCTCAGATCAAGGTCCAAGATCGTTGGGCGATTGTGGCCTACGTTCGCGCTCTGCAGCAGAGCCAAAACGCATCGATTGACTTGGTTCCTTCGAGCCAGCTTGCCAAGGTAGAGCGACAGAAGAACAAAGTGGATAAGCAACTCAAGGAAGCGGCCGAAGCCGAACGCAAGAAAGAAGAAGAGCGAGCCGCGAAGGCCGCAGAAAAGTAGCAACGCGAATTCGACTCGCGAACCCGTGGTGGCCCAACGGCCCGCCGCACGAACCTTTTTAAACTCATTTCAATCCTACTGCTGAACTACAGATGTCCAAGCACGCACCGGCCATCAAACCGGCTGACGACCCAGCCTTCAAATTGCCCGCCTCCCTATCGGCTCTGAGCTTGCCGCTTTGCCTCGGGGGTGTGGTGGTGTTGATCGTGGGTTGGTTGATCGCAACGTACGCCGTCGACGAACCCAAGTTCGGTATGTCGGCCTACCTCACAGCGTTCATGTATTGCCTAACGCTCGTGCTCGGCTCGCTGTTTTTCGTGATGATCCAGCACCTTGTGCGTGCGGGATGGAGCACGGTAGTGCGGCGGATCGCGGAGCTTGTGATGGTGATGGTCATCCCAATGGCCGTGCTGTTTCTGCCGATCTTGGTTACGCTTTGGACAAGCGATGGTGCCCTCTATCGCTGGGATAACCCTAGCTTCGCCCAGGACAACCACCTCAGTGAAACCATGTGGGCAAATAAGACCATGTGGCTCTCCCAGGACTGGTTCACCGTTCGGGCGTGCATCTACTTTGCAATCTGGATCGGATTGGCGGCTTACTTCTTCCGCGGCAGTGTGACGCAGGATGAGACCGGGGAACGCGCTGCGACCGATCGCATGCAGTATTGGAGCGGACCCGCAGTCATGCTTTATTGCGGAAGTATGACGTTCGCCATGTTCGATTGGGTCATGAGTTTGGCTCCGATGTGGTTCTCGACGATGTTCGGGGTCTATCTGTTCGCGGGGTCGATCTTGACCGCTCACTGCATCTTGGCGGTGGCCGCTTATCTGTTGCAGAAAGCGGGAGCGATGCGAGATGAAGTGACCGTCGAACACTACCACGATCTGGGCAAATTGATCTTCGGATTCATCACTTTTTGGGCCTACATCTCGTTCAGCCAATACCTGCTGATTTGGTATGCGAACATCCCCGAAGAGACCGAGTGGTTTTACCATCGCCAACTCGGGACCTGGGGCACCTTGTCGCTAGTCTTGGTTTTTTTGCACTGGGCGCTGCCTTTTCTCGGTACGATGAGTCGGCACGCACGTCGTCGCCCGACCGTGGTTTTCTTTTGGGCCGTGTACATCCTGGTGATGCATTACATCGATATCTATTGGATGATCATGCCAGAAGCCCACGCAGGTGAGCCAGGTGCCCATGCGGTTGCCGGCGGGTTCGTTGGGGTCGCAGCCAGCTTGTTGTGTGTGTTGGGAATGCTAGGTCTGATCACAGGATTGGTGCTTCGGGTTGCCAGCCAAACTCGAGTGGTCGCGGTGCGTGACCCCCGACTTGGTGAATCGATCGCCTTCGAGAATATGTAGTTGCTGGGAGATGGACGTCACTGTCCCCCGCTCCTCAGCCCCCGTTTATTTCCATGCTTTGAACGCTTGATACAGATATAGAATAGTTATGGCGCAATACGATGACTTGAATGTGAGCCGCATTTTTACCGTCGGGGTATTGGCGGTTGTCGTTACTTCGGTAACCGCGCTCGCAGTCCAGGTGTTCTACTTTTCGCTCACCCAGTGGCATCTGGAAGCGAAGAATGCGAACAGCACTTATCACCGCCAGAACCTCGTCCTGAGTGAACAAGCCGACCGGATTTCGGTTTACGGTGTAGACGGCGAAACCGGAAATATCACCATCCCTATCGACAAAGCAATTGAGCTTGTCGTGGCGGAAAGCAAAGAAACCGAAAAGAAAGACGCGGAGAAAAAAGCAGCGAATGTCAATGCACAGCCTAACGAAGCGTAGCGTGCTCGGCAGCCGATCGGCGGTCCGGTGCAACTCCCTTTGTGTAGTGATCCTTTGCGGTTTCACTGCTCTTTTGGGCAGCGGCGCTATGGGACCCAGTGCGGCGGCGCAAGACACGGTGCGTGATAGCGCGAAGGTCGAAGGTAACTTCCTGCCGCGAGAAGCGCAGGGGATTACGGTCGAGCAGAAGTTGGGGGGCATGATTCCCTTGAACCTTCCGCTAGTCGATTCGTTGGGGCGAAAGGTAAAGACGGGACACTATCTCGATAGCAAACGACCCACCATTATCACGCTGAACTACAGCAATTGCCCGATGCTTTGCAATGTGCAGTTGAACCGATTGGCGGATTCGCTCAATAAGCTCGACCTACAGGTCGGCACTGACTTTCAAATCTTAACCGTTAGCATTGACCCCAAGGAGTCGACCGAACGGGCCCGAGAGACAAAGCAAAAATACATTGAACAATTGACGAACCATCCCAGTGCATCCGATGGCTGGGCTTTTTGCACCGCGAAACAACCGGTGATTACAAAGCTCGCCGACGTGCTCGGATTTCGTTACCGATATGATGCCAGAACGAAGGAATACAACCACGCCGCGATGTTGGCGTTCATTTCGCCCGAAGGGGTCATTTCACGCTACTCTTTGGCCATCGACTTTCCCACCGATCAATTGCGGTTGGCACTGATCGAAGCGGGCGAAGGGACGGTGGGCTCGCCGGTCGATCAATTTATTCAGTGGTGTTACAGCTACGACCCCGATTCGAATAGTTACACATGGCATGCATGGCGCCTCATGCGACTTGGTGGCGTCGCGACAATCGGATTGGTGCTTGCTTGCTTGGCACCGTATTGGCTTGGCCGCAAGGGAGTTCCTACGGTGAACGGCGAGTCGCATTTGACCGAACAAGAGTAGTCTGGATCGACTGAGACGAGACCGGACTGAATACAAATTTTATTTTGCAACTGACTAACAAATAAACGATGGCTATGTTACCTGCGGCATTTTCCTTACTGAGCGATTACACCAAAGACTATGCATGGTTTCCGGACGCCGCGTCGAGTTTCGCGGCCGAATCGGATTGGTTGTACTACGCCATCACGTGGGTCTGCGTCCTCTTTTTCGTGCCGATTTCGATCTGCTTGTTCTACTTTGCTGCACGGTACCGCAAGGCCAAGGGCGCCAAGGCCGAAAGTCAAATTTCGCATAACACGCCAATCGAGCTGATTTGGTCGATCGGCCCTTCGATCTTCATGGTCGGTATGTTCG
This sequence comes from Novipirellula galeiformis, assembly GCF_007860095.1. NCBI lineage: Bacteria > Pseudomonadati > Planctomycetota > Planctomycetia > Pirellulales > Pirellulaceae > Novipirellula > Novipirellula galeiformis. Next base: position 14,430 of record NZ_SJPT01000003.1, read on the forward strand.
TGATGGGGGCCCGAGTTTACTTGGACATGCGAACGATCCCCGAGGGGGCGAATGAACTCGGTATCCAATCTTCCAAATGGAGTTGGTCGGTCGATTACGGACGTGGCACCTACCATCCCGAATTGCACTTGCTCGTCGATGAACCGGTCAAGTTGACCATGCAGAGCAGCGATGTGATTCACAGCTTATTTATCCCGGCTTTCCGCGCTAAAAAGGACATCGTCCCGGGTCGCTACAATTACATGTGGTTCCATCCCACCAAGGTGACCGAGCGGGTCAGTGACGAAGAATTGGCCAAGGCGCAACAGTGGACCAAGGAAAGTGCCACCGAATGGGACTACGACAAATGGCAGTTCACCCCAGACGGTTATAAGTTTTACGATTTGTACTGTGCCGAGTATTGCGGCCAAGACCACTCGGAAATGCAAACGGTCGTGGTCGTTCACGAAACGCGAGAAGACCTCGATGCGTGGATCAAACAGTACAGCAGTCGTGGCAACGACACGCTCGAAGGCTACGGCGAAAAGCTTTATGCCCGTCGAGGATGTGCCGGTTGTCACACCGTGGACGGCACCAGCGCGACTGGCCCCACCTACAAAGACTCCTTTGGCAATGAGCGTGAGCTCGTCAACGGCGAAAAGGTCCAAGTGGACGAAAACTACATCCGTGAGTCGATTTTGAATCCGAAGGCAAAAGTGGCTGCTGGGTTCCAACCCGTGATGCCAAGCTATAAGGGGCAATTGAGCGATGACGACTTGGACTCGTTGATTGCCTACATCAAGTCGCTATCGTCTAAGGGCGAGGTGGCAGCCGAGGTTGCTCCCGCAGCCGATTCGGAAACGAAGTCCGAGTAAGAATCAAGCCTGGCATCGTAGGTCGCAACCAAACGCAATGGGTTGCGACCCCACGATATGATTCGAACATTTACGCTGTGACAAGAAACAAATTGAGATAACGACCGACGCCTGTCGGTTCAACGATAAAAGACTGACGCACTTCCTGCGTTCGACGAGGTATTTGAGATGTCTGCTGGAACCGTTCGCGACCCTGGGTTTCCCACCGAGCGAGAAAACTACCTGACGAATTCCAAGGGGATTCTTAGCTGGATCTTTACGCTAGATCACAAGCGCATCGGCGTGATGTACCTGATCGGTGTCACGGTCGCGTTTGCGTTCGGAGGACTGTTGGCGTTGGCCATTCGGTTGCACTTAATGGCTCCCGAAGGTTGGATGTTCACCAGTGCGAACGCTAACAATGTCTACAACCAAGTGTTCACGCTGCACGGCGCGATCATGGTGTTCCTGTTCATTATCCCAAGTGTTCCAGCGGCGCTCGGCAACTTCCTTGTCCCGGTGATGTTAGGGGCGAAGGATGTTGCCTTTCCCCGCTTGAACTTGAGCAGTTTCTACCTTTGGGTTTTCGGTGCGGTCTTCTTTGTGATGGCACTCTTTTCGAGCGGACTCGATACCGGTTGGACGTTTTACACACCGTACAGCACGACGACCGACACCTCGGTCATCATGGCGACCCTGGGCGCCTTTATCCTCGGCTTTAGTTCGATCTTTACCGGTTTGAACTTTATTGTGACCATCAATACGATGCGACCACCGGGCATGACTTGGTTCCGCATGCCGCTGTTTTTGTGGGCGACGTACGCGACCAGCATTATCCAAGTGTTGGCAACCCCCGTTCTTGGCATCACGTTGTTGTTGTTGGTTGCCGAACGGACTATGCAGATCGGGATTTTTAATCCTGAGTTCAATGGTGACCCGGTGACATACCAGCACTTTTTCTGGTTCTACAGTCACCCTGCGGTATACATCATGATTTTGCCGGCGTTCGGTGTGATCAGCGAATTGGTCAGCGTTCACAGCCACAAGCATATCTTCGGTTATCGCTTCATCGCTTACTCGTCGATTGCGATTGCTCTGTTGGGCTTCCTGGTTTGGGGACACCATATGTTCACCGCCGGCATGAGTTCACTAACCACGATCGTCTTTAGTGCGTTGACCTTTACGGTATCGATCCCATCGGCGATCAAGGTGTTTAACTGGTTGGCGACGATGTACAAAGGCTCGATCAGCTTGACGACGCCAATGTGTTACGCGATCGGCTTCATTTTCATGTTCACGATTGGCGGTTTGACTGGGTTGCACCTTGGAACCTTGGCGACCGACCAACACTTGCACGACACCTACTTCGTGGTCGCTCACTTTCACTATGTGATGGTGGGGGGAACCTTGGTTGCCTTCCTTGGCGGTGTGTTCCACTGGTGGCCAAAGATGTTCGGTAAAATGTTCAACGAATCAGCGGGACGACTCTCCGCAGTCTTGGTCTTCCTTGGTTTCAACTTGACCTTCTTGCCTCAGTTCGTACTCGGTAGCCGTGGGATGCCACGACGTTACGCGACTTACGACCCTGAGTTTGCGTTCCTCCACCAAATGAGCACGTATGGTGCGTTGTTGTTGGGGATCGGTATCTTGGTGGCGTTCATCACATTGATGGTTTCGCTGTTCCGCGGCAAGCGTGCTCCGGCCAACCCTTGGGGTGGTGCAACGTTAGAGTGGAATTGCACCAGCCCGCCGCCGTTCTACAACTTCGAGCGAGCTCCCGTCGTAGGCGACCCTTATGATTTCCACGACATTGAGTGGGAAGAGTCGCACGAGCGTTACGTTACGGTTCAACCCGAACGCAAATTGGTGCCCGCGTCGGATCCGACAAAATCGCCTGCTCACGCTAGTGACAAGCACTAAGGTCGCACGCCGATGTTTGAACGCGGCCGCTCCCGGCCGCTGCTTTCCCTGACACTTCCAACCTTTTTCTCGCTTCCTATCTTCATGTCCACTCTCGAAGCTGATACCGCGACTGACGCTCACGACGCACATGGTCACGATCACGATCACCCGTCGTTCTTGGCGCATCATTTTGACACTCCCGAACAACAGTTCGACAGTGGAAAGCTTGGCATTTGGATCTTCCTTGTTACCGAAGTGCTGTTCTTCGGTGGCATGTTTTGTGCCTACGCGATCTTTCGCATGTTGCACCCCGAAGTTTTCGAAGGTTGTAGCCAGTTCCTCAATACAAAACTCGGCGCGATCAATACCGGCGTTCTGCTGTTTAGCTCGCTGACGATGGCTTGGGCCGTCCGTTGCTCGCAAACGGAGAACCACAAGGGTTTGACCGCACTGTTAGCAACCACGCTCTCCTGTGCGATGGTCTTCTTGGGTGTCAAAGCGATCGAGTACTCGCACAAGTTCCATATGGGATTATTGCCAGCGGGCTTTTTCAGCTACGACCCCGCCCATCCGCATCATGAAGGAGGCCCGAACTACTTGCTGTGGATCTGTCTTCCCTTCATCATCGCGCAGATTGGCGTGCTGCTCTGGTACGCGATTTCCGTCTTGCGAGGCAACAAGTTTCAAACCGCTGTGGCATTGCCGTTGATTGTGGTTTGTGCATCGTTCTTTGGCGGTGTCGTGCTGGGGACCGTGCTTGAGAGTGGAGACTCCACCGAGGCTCACGCTACTGAGTCCAGCGAACATGCTGCCGAAGGAGACGTGGCTCACGCTGCAACAACCAACGCTGCGGAGTCCATCGCGACGATCGAAAATGCGGGCCCAGGCACGGAATACGGAGTCCAAGAACGATTGGCGGGTGATTCCACCAACACCGGACTGCAAAACGAATTGACCGCCATGGAAAAGCAATCCGCAATGGCGAGTGGTTCGGCAGTGACGGGACAATACGAGATTGATGCCACCATCGACTCGGTGCCTGATGAGTTTCTGACGCCAAGTCGCGCTGGGGTGTTCTTTAGCATCTACTATTGCATGACCGGCATTCACGCGATTCACATTCTAGGCGGCATTGGAGTGTTGGTTTGGTTGTTGGTTCGTTCGGTTCGTAAAGAATTCAACCGCCAGTATTTTGGCCCTGTCGATTATGTCGGCTTGTATTGGCACTTGGTCGACTTGATTTGGATCTATCTGTTCCCGCTGTTGTACCTCATTCGCTAACGCCGCAGCTGTTTGTGTGGCCGTTCGGTGTCGCGATTCGCGGACGCTCGGCTATTGCCGGACAACCTTAACTCACTCCATTTATAACTATGTCTGCTCACGATCATTCTACTGCTGACCATGCCGCTGATGACCATCGCGAAGGCTACGATTTTGCTCACCCGTTGCCATTGCCGATTTTGTTCGGCGTCTTTGCGGCGCTCGTTTTCTTGACGATCGTTACGGTGGCTCAGGCGAGTTTCGATCTTGGTAGCTACGACATTCTGATTGTTATGGCGATCGCCACGATCAAGGCATCCTTGGTTGTGCTCTTTTTCATGCACGTCTTGTATGACAAACCCTTTAACGCGGTTGTGTTCATCTCGGCGTTTGTGTTTCTCGCGATTTTCATAATCTTCACGTTGAACGACAGTCTGCTCACATCGGGCGACACCATTCCCGTGGACGATGGCATCGTCACGATGAGCAGCGATTCCTGATCGGTGCGTTTGGTGGGCGTGACGCAGCGTCGTGGGCCGGACCAAGCATTGCTTTCTCGTCCGCCCATCCAATACCCAAGCCGTACTTGATGGGTTGCAGAGTCAGCCTCAGTGGCTTCGAAGCATTTGCCTCGGTCGTCCACTCACGGTTGCGTCGTCGGCTCAGTACATCATGCTCGGCTTGGAAGTCCGAATAGGTAGTTCGTTCGCTTGACGCGTTCGCGGGTGAAGGTAACCCGGATCCGATCTGCTTAGATTGGCTGCAATGCGTCGCTGTAGGCACCGCCGATACTCATCGCGATACGCAAGATCAAGAAGATCAGTACGCCCATTGTGCCGAGCCAGACGGTTCCGGTCGCTAGTCCCGCCAATGTTCCGACCGCGCGTTTTGCTTTCTCGTCATACTCTTGAGCAAGCATGTCGATCGATTCCGCGTCGGTTCCCGATAGCTCCGAGATCTCCACTCGGGTGATGAATTCGTCGGGAAACAGTTGGGTTGTCTTCAGTGCCCCCGAAAGGGAATCGCCACCCAAGATCGCTACTTCGGCTTCCTTGCCGACACTCTTGTAATAGTCACTGTCGGTGCTTTCGAGTGCCAAATAGATCGATCGAATCGGGTCGAGTCCCGCATCGAGACTGAGCGATAGCGTCCAACAGAACCGCGAAAGTGTAATCGTCTGCAACGCGGGGCCAAAGACAGGAATCATGTAAAGCAGCGGGATCAGATTCTGGACGCCGCCGATGTTTCGCATCATGGCCCAAACGGCGCCGCCGGCCAGCAAGGCAAAGAAAAACAGATAGCCCCAAAATTTCAGCACGCCCGTGGTACCGGTTAGGCCGAAGCCGAGCATGTCGGCCATATTGAATTGGCCCATCAACCAAATGAACAGCGAGATGACCAACACGGCCAGTAGCAATTGAATGGCGGGCCAAGCGAGCGAGCTGATGAATTTCTGACGCAGTGCCAGGCGGTGTTTGTAGTGCTCGGCCAGTGACAATAGGGTGCGTTCAAGTCGCCCGGTGGCTTCGCCCACCCGAATCATCGAGATCAACAGCGGCGGAAAGAACGGTTCCGCCCGTTTCATCGATTCGCTGAGCAACTCGCCTTGCTTGGCCGCCTCGCGAATCGACATCATTTCCGCCCGTTGACGTGGCGAGCCATAGCCGGCTTCGCTTTGCAGCATCGCTAGCAAATCCGCCCCCGCCTTAAGACCGGTCCCCAATCGATAGCAAAAGCCAGAGGCAGCGGACAGCTTCATTCGGCGAGAAAACACAGGCAATGGCCTCAAAATCGCAGCGAGTCAACAGGAACAGTTCATGAGTGCCTATTGTGTCGTGTCGGGAGCCCCAAAAGTAGCCAGCGACAAGATTTTGGCGGCGCGCAGCGGAAAAAGGCTCGTTTTGTTGGGGGGAATCGACTGGAAAGCGATCCAGCGATCAGGCGGCCGGGTTCATCGATGCGCGTGATTGCCGCAGGCGTTGTTGGTACTCGTTGATCGATTCTTCGAGTTGGCGAAGTTGTTCAGCTGCGGTTTGGGCAAGGTCGATGAAGATCGTTTTCCGTTTACCGATCATGCACCATGAAGGTTCTTGGCCATCGAGCAATTCGGTCCGCACGTGAAACCCAAGGTCGCGTGCTTGTTGGGTACGTCGACGTAGGCGTTGCACTACGTTTTCTTCGGTGGTTTTAGAATCACTTGCTTGATTCAGCATCGATCGGTCCGTCACACGAGCAGAAAAAGCGAACGAGGCGACACAGTTTACCCAGAGCGAACGGCTTTCGGAGCGACTTGGTCAGAGTGGCAAACTATGCAGGTACGATAATACGATGTGTAGCGGATCGAGGGGCGTCGACGATAGATCATTCACAGCAGCAATGAGATCAGCGATACCGGATCTTCTCCTTGCTCTGTGATGACGAACCGGCCGAACTCGCTTGCATGAAACCGAATCACTATGCCTTTACCTCATCCGCCATCCAGCAATGACGCCCAAGCTGAAATCGAGTACCTACGCGCGGAGATGCGGAAGCTGCAAAGCCTCGCTTCGCTTGGGGAATTGATGAGTACGGCAACGCACGAATTCAACAATGTTTTGATGACGGTGATCAACTATTCGAAACTGGGGATTCGCAACCGTGACGACGCCAGTCGCGACAAGGCGCTCACCAAGATCCTGGAGGCTTCCGAGCGCGCCGCCAAGATCACCAACACCATATTGGCCCAGGCACGCAATCGCAGCGAATCGATGGAGCCGACTCACTTGGGCAGCATCATCAACGATTCCTTGGTCTTGCTCGAGCGAGAGATGCGAAAGTACCGCATCAGCATTGAAACCGAACTCGATGAATCGGCTCCTCCGGCGTTTGCCAGTGGAAACCAGATCCAACGGGTCCTGCTAAACTTGTTGATTAACGCGCGTCAAGCGATGCCCGAAGGGGGGACGATTCTGATCAAGCTTGCTCGTTCGAGCGATGAGCAATGGGTCGAATTGACGATACGCGACAGCGGTAGCGGGATCCCCAAAGCTGAATTGCCTCACATCTTTGACTCTTTCTTTACGACGAAATCGGGACCCGATGAGTCAGGCAAAGGTGGGACGGGGCTTGGGTTGGCTGCGTGCAAAGAGATCATTGACGCCCACGACGGTCGCATCCGCGTGCAAAGCACCGTGGGACGCGGGACCGCGTTTGTGATTCGCTTGCCGATCGCCAATGGACAACAAGCTGCCGCATAAAACGATTGGCTCCGATGATTCCAGCAGGATTGGTTACCGACATTACCGTGGGCGAGTCGCAATTGCGCCGCTGGCGTTGTGCCCGAATCGTGATGCAGGGAGGACGTTTTGTCAAAGTCCAGCGTCGTTGGATGGCGGGCAGCGTCTCGGTCGCTCAGGTTTGGTGGCAAGCCAAATATGGGCGGATGAACGATGACGTTTGCTGGCTCGATTATCACCAACCCTTTGGGATGCCCGGGTTTTTGACGCTTGACTATATTCGCTCGGGGCAGCGGGCGGGCTACAAAACCTTCATTGGGGCGATTCGAGTGCTCGAAGAAATCGCTCGCATTCGAAACTCCGTTGCGATTGTAGCGCACGTCACCAACGGCGGTATCAGCGACCGGTTGCTCGAACGCAACGGTTGGCAACGGCATCTAGAGGAGTGGTCGGGGCGACATTGGATTCGCCGCTTCTACGACGGGTATCCCGAATCAACCGTCGAGCGTTACACGCAGACGTCGATTGGACGACCTGCGTGTGAATGAAAATACGCATTGCAAATCAACGCGGTTCAAATCTCGGTTCAACGCTCAAGCGTTGAACCGAGATTGCTTGGGGTGTCGGTTACGCTTCGTCGTCGTTGAGCTTGGCGAGAACCGTGAAATCTTCAAGCGTCGAGGTATCGCCGCCGATCTCCTTGCCCGAGGCGACATCCCTTAGCAAGCGACGCATGATTTTGCCACTGCGCGTCTTCGGCAACGACGCCGCGAAACGCAGATCGTCAGGCTGAGCGAGAGCTCCAATTTGTTTGCGCACGTGGAGTTTCAGCTCGGCACGCAAAGCCTCGTCAGGTTCACGATCACGGATGGTGACAAACGCGGCGATCGCTTGTCCCTTGATATCATCGGGGCGTCCAACCACCGCCGCTTCACAAACCGCTTCGTGGCTGCAGAGCGCACTTTCCACTTCGATCGTGCTTAACCGATGCCCCGAGACGTTGATCACATCGTCGATCCGGCCCATGATCCAGTAGTATCCATCTTTATCCTTGCGAGCGTTGTCACCCGTCAGATACTTTCCTGGAACCATCGACCAATATTGTTCTGCATATCGTGCTTCATCACCCCAGATGCCGCGTAGCATCCCCGGCCATGGTTTTGAAATGCACAGCATGCCGCCGTGATGATCGTCGACCTCTTTTCCCGTTTCGTCCACGATTGCGGGAACCACGCCCGGCAAGGGCCGGGTGCATGAACCTGGCTTCGTCGCCGTGATTCCTGGCAACGGGCTCATCATGATGCCGCCGGTTTCAGTTTGCCACCACGTATCGACGATCGGGCAACGCTCGCCGCCAATCTTGGTGTGGTACCACATCCACGCTTCGGGATTGATCCCCTCGCCGACGCTGCCGAGCAATCGCAAGCTGGAAAGATCATGCTTATCGACATGTTGGTCGCCCCATTTGATGAAGGCGCGGATTGCCGTCGGTGCGGTGTACAAAATGGTCACTTTGTACTTCTCGACGAGATCCCAAAAGCGATCTTCTTCGGGGAAGTTCGGAGCCCCTTCGTACATCAGACAGGTCGCCCCTGCGGACAACGGCCCGTAGACGATATAGCTGTGACCGGTGATCCAACCGCAATCGGCGGTACACCAATAAACATCGTCCTCACGATGATCGAACACCCATTCGAACGTTCGCTTGGCCCACAAATTGTATCCGGCGGTGGTGTGGCGAATTCCCTTGGGTTTCCCAGTGCTGCCCGAGGTATAAAGGATGAACAGGTTTGCTTCGCTGTCCAACGGTTCGGCAGGCAGTTCCCCTGCTTGGGTGTCGACAACCTCATGCCACCATACGTCGCGCCCTGCGGTCATCGGCACGTCGTCTTGTCCGCTACGTTTTAGCACCAAGCAATGCTGTACCGTCGGTGATTTTTCGAGTGCTTCGTCGACCGTTTTCTTGAGCGGTAAAACCTTGCCGCGGCGGTACAGTCCGTCCGCAGTGATCATCAACTTTGCACCTGCATCGTTGTTTCGGTCGACGATCGATTCGGCGCTGAATCCTGCAAAAATGACCGAATGGACCGCACCGATACGAGCACATGCCAACATCGCGATGGTCAATTCGGGAGTCATCGGCATGTAGATGCTGACGACATCACCAATACCGATACCGAGTTGTTTCATGGCTTCCGCACATTTACAAACTTCGGTCCGCAGTTCGGAGTAGGTCAAAACGCGGGTATCGCCCGGTTCGCCTTCCCAGATGATCGCCTTGCGATCGCCGCGCCCGGCGTTAATGTGACGGTCCAGACAATTGTAGCTGGCATTCGTCTTGCCCCCGACAAACCACTCCACATTGGGCGCGTCCCACTTGCACACTTCGCCAAAAGGCTCGAACCAGTGCATGTGCTCGAGAGCCTCTTCACGCCAAAATTCATCAGGCGATTCCGCTGCACGATTGTACATTTCCTCGTATTGAGCCGTGGTCGAAAAGACCGCTTTTTTCGCGAATTCGGCGGGAGGGGGAAACAATCGGTCTTCGATCAGAACGTGGTCAATTTGCCCTGAGGGAGAGTTTGTCATGGAGGGGTTCAGTCCGGAGAAATAGGAAATCTATTGAACACAGGAGTTCAATTTGATGTTAATGCCTACATAGTGTAATGGAATTCATACTTTATTTTTACCATGCAACGGACATTTCTCTTCGCCTTGAGGCTTTCTTGCGACACCGACCCTGTCCCTCCTTTCCTATCCGTCAGGTTTTGAAAGCGATTCGCTGCTAATGCAGCTCCGCGGAGAGCTTCATGCCCTTCGAAGGAACGGGGGCGAAGCCTCGAAGGAGGGGGTTCGGGTGGGCATCAAGCTGGTGGCGTAAAATCGATGCGGCGAATAACGGTGCCCACAATCAGTGATTGGAACGATACAATGTGACCAGATGGATGCTTGGATCGAGTCCAAAATGCCATTCCCACCCCCGATTCCAGCGTAGGAGCATTCGAGTGAAATTAACTGCCATTTTCCCCATCCTTCTGGTTGGATGCTTTGCCGGATGCGAAATGACCGGTTCGCTCCCCCAAAACGACTCCGCCAGCAATGAATCGGCCACCGCGCCGGAAACCGCTGCCATGCTCGTCTCGGCTCCAGCCGACCCGGTCAGTGAAACGAGCGACGATGCTCCCGCCAACGCCGAAAAGGAGGCTTCGGGCGATGCCGAAGGGGCGAAGGATGCTCCCTTTGCCTTCAATCCGCTCAACAAGCGTGAGGCTTGGGTGATTCTGCACAAAGGAACCGAACGAGCCGGAACCGGTGAATACACCAACCTCAAGGACCCGGGCACCTATATTTGCCGCCAATGTAACGCGCCGCTCTACACATCGGATAGCAAGTTCGAGAGCCATTGCGGTTGGCCCAGCTTTGATGATGAAATCAAAGGTGCGGTCGATAGGCACCGCGATGCCGACGGCCATCGGATTGAAATTGTCTGCAGCAATTGTGGAGGCCATCTCGGTCACGTTTTCAAAGGTGAGCGATTCACCGAAAAGAACACACGCCACTGCGTGAACTCGATTTCGATGAGGTTCGTGCCCCAAGGCAAAAAGGCTCCGCCAGTGATCAAGGCGCCCTCGGCGGCCAAAGAGGCACCGACAACCAAGGACCCCAAGGTGGATGAGTCAAAGTAGCTCTCCGGAAACGGCATGGTTGCGTGGCAGATCGAGGCCACGGGCCGTTGCGAAAAAGGTACCGCACCCCAACGAACCGTGTTCCATGATCGTTGGATGCGGTGACCGCTCGACGACGCTAACTCGGTCGAGCTGCGTTTTGAGATGATTTTGGAAGGAATCGCGAAGAGATTGTCCCCTACAGTCTCTTAAGCCTAAGACACGATTTCTTTCTTACCGGTCATCCAGGGCGGCAACCATGCGAACGTTCATTCTGATTACCTTGTTGCTACTAACCCTCGGATCGAATCGAGGGGAATCGCAACCACCGACCTCGGCGATCTCGAGTGAAGATTCGCAGCGCGTCGCCCCGTCCGAGTCGATTGAAAAACCAAGAGAGCAGGAATCGCTAGAAACCGTGGCCGGCACCAACCCTTTCTCGTTGCTCAATAAGACCGCGGGGGGAACCCAGTGCTGGACGGACCATTGCTGGGTCGAGGGTTACCGCATTCAACAGAACTCGTTGACGGGCCATTGGCGGTTACTTTCCAAAGACAATACGCGGCTCACTTGGGGGACACGCTCCCATTGTGAAGCATGCCTCTCCGAACGGATTGCCGAAGCACCCTCCAGCCCCCATCCCGAACGCGTCATCGTGTTGGTGCACGGTTTAATGCGAAGCCATCATTCGATGGCTCGATTAGAGCGTGATTTGAAGCAGCGTGACGATGCATTGATCATTCGTTTCTCGTATGCCAGCACACGGTGTTCGATTCGAGACCATGCTGCGGCCCTGCGTGAACTGCTCGAGCGGTTACCGGAGGAGACCAAGATTAGTTTCGTCGGACATAGCATGGGGAACATTGTCACACGGCATTTGATCGGAGATTTGCAACGTCATGGAGATGCAAAAAATCTGTTAACGCGTTGCGAATCGATGGTCATGCTTGGTCCCCCCAACCAAGGCGCCGCAATCGCTCGCCGTCTCAACTCGGCTGGCATCTTCGACGTGGTGACGGGAAAGAGTTGTCGTGAACTGGGGGCCGACTGGGATGGTTTGGCCGATCATTTGGCGACGCCGCCGTTTCCGTTTGCCATCGTTGCTGGCGATTTGTCGTCCCATCCGATTCAAAATCCGCTTGTCGAGGGTGCCAGTGATTATGTCGTTAGTCTGGAGGAGGCCAAGCTCGACGGCGCTGAAGCGTTCTACACCGTGCCTGTGCTTCACAGTTTTTTGATGAAGAACGAACTGGCACGCAGCTTCACGATCGATTTTTTGATTTCTCACCGCAGTTAAAGTCAAACAACGTGCCTGATTTAATCGCGCAAGGTCCCCAGGAACATCAACGTTGGCGACGGGCGCTTCCGGAAGCCGCCGGCGGTCGAGAAATTCTGCTTGGACGTGTTAACAGCGATTGGAATGTGCCCTGGGACGCGATGATTTCCCGCCGCCATGCCCGGATTAAAGTGCATTTGGAAAGTCAAATTGAAATTTTCCAAAACGAGTCTGCACGCAATCCGGTTTTCTATCGGGGGCGACAATCGCCACACTTCAAACTCACCGTGGGCGAACATTTTGTGATCGGTGAAACCACATTCACGGTGGTGAATCGCCCTGGGGCTTCCGAGTTCACGTCCAACCAAAACGTCACCCAACGGGCCTACGATCACACCGCGTTACGACGACGTCATTTTCGTGACGCTAGCTCCCGGATCGAAGTGTTGAGCCGATTGCCCGATTTGATCACCAGCAGTGAGACCGATGAAGAGTTGTTGGTGCGGATGACCAATGTGTTGTTGCAATCGACGCCTTCGGCGACTGCCGTTGCGATCGTCGCCTTGGATGAACCGGCGACTTTGCATGACAATCGGCCGGCATCGGCATCACCGAACTCGGATGCCGAACAGGATATCAGCCATCGAAGCTCGGTGGAAATCCTCCATTATGATAGCCGCACGTTGGAGAATGATTCCGCTCAGGTGAGTGCGAGATTGGCACGCTCGGCGATCGAAAATCGTGAAAGCATGCTGCAGATTTGGTCATTGCAAGACGCATCTCAAAGTGGCTTTACGACGAATGAGGGGGTGGATTGGGCGTTTTGTGTCCCGTTGCGCAGCGAGGCTTGTCGCGGATGGGCGATCTACGTCGCCGGCCAATCCGAAGTGGGATTCACCACGGATGCTCGTTTTGATTCGTATGATCCCGCTGCGATCACGTCCGACGCACTTCAAGATGATTTGAAATTTGCGGAACTCGTCGGATCAATGGCTGCGAATCTGCGGCAAAGCCGTCGTCTTGAACGGCGTCAGGCATCGATGCGACAATTCTTTGCACCCCTCGTGATGGATGCCTTGGCTAATCGAGATTCCGCTGAGGTGCTGCGGCCACGCGAGGCGAATCTTTCGGTGATGTTTTGCGACTTGCGTGGGTTTACGCAGCGGAGTGAACAGCACGCCGACAAATTGCTTGAGCTTTTGAACCAAGTCAGTGAATCCTTGGGCGTGATGACCCGCGCGATCTTGGATAGCGGTGGCGTGATCGGCGATTTTCACGGTGATGCTGCGATGGGATTCTGGGGCTGGCCTATCGCTCAATCGGATACCGATAACGCCATTCGAGCTGCCCACGCCGCGGTGCAAATTCGGCGACTCCTATCGCCCGCTCAGGCACCGGACACGCCGTTGTCGCATGGCATTGGGATCGCCACCGGCAATGCGGTCGCGGGCCAAATCGGTACCGTGGACCAGGTAAAAGTCACTGCGTTTGGCCCCGTGGTGAACCTTGCCAGTCGATTGGAAGGGCTGGCCAAGCAATTTGGGGTGCAAACGATCATCGACGAAGCTACCGCGGCCGCGATCACGACGACCCGTTCGAGCGTCGACGTAGCGGGCATGGCCGCCGCTTCGAGCAACCCCCCTGCTCCGCTAAGTACGCTTGTGACGCGACGACTTGCCTTGGTTCGCCCCGCGGGATTTACCCAAGCGGTGACGATCTTTGAATTGAATGATGCCGAGGAAAGTCTCAGCGCCCCCGATCTAGCGACGTACCAAAACGGCTTGCAAGCGTTTATCGAGGGAGATTGGACACAGGCACGCGAAGCGTTCGCGGGCCTTGCCGACCGCGATCGCCCTAGCCAAAAACTGATTCAGCGGATGGAACGCTCCCGGCGAGTCCCACCGCCGGGATGGCAGGGAGTGCTCGATCTGGGAAAGAGCTAGGTTTTGTCGGGGGTACCCTCTCACCCTGACGGTGCCGGGGGCATACAATAGGACTTAAATCCTCCCTAAAACCCCTAGACTAACCGTGGTGCGCAATGGGATTGCAACAGCTTAACTCACGTCGATACATCGTCCAAACCGCGTTTTTTGTCGTACTGATTGGCATCCAGACGCATTATTCGAGTGAATCGACAGCCCAGTTGTCCGACGCTGATCGGGCGCGTTTAGTGGCGCAAATTCGCGTCGACGAAAGCCAGATCACGCCGGATCAATTTCCCGATTTGGAAGCGGCGAAGCGAGCGGTTTCAGAGCAGATTGATTCGGTTGAGCGTTTTATGCTCGCTCAACAATCGCTCAGCAACGGGCAAGCGTGGCTCGAATACCTTGCACTCGATCCATTGAGCGAGGCGTTGCAGTCAGATTCCTTAGCCGACGTAGCCCAAACCGCGATGGACGCACGTTTTCGCTTGATCGGCAATATCGATGGGTTGGAGTTGGATGTATTGACGCGTTTGCGAAGTTCGATCGAATCGTTGCTTTCGGCGATCCGCTTTCGCGATGGTGAAAAATCGGCCGAACAACTACGCAAGCAACTCGACTCGCTGGCTAAGCGGATCGAGGCGATGGATTCCATTCCCTCAGCCGAAGACGCAGCGGCGCTCTCCGCATTGGTGGGACTGTTAGAAGAATCTCAACAATCGCGAGCAGCGGTCTCCGCAATCCGGGATGTTTTTGGGCGTCCGAACCTAGCCGTCTTTGTGGGTGAGCAAGCGGTTCAACTCGCCGTTAACCGTCAAGTCGACCGATCACGCCCGATTCGCGATTGCATCCTCGGGACTCGCATCATCGGCGATGCCCACACCTCTGGGTTCGTCACTGCGACGCTGCTGCCTTCGGTCGGTGCGGCAAGGATCCAGGTTTCGTTGGACGGAAATGTTTCAACAAAAAGCACTGGATTCAACGGCCCCGTTCGACTTCGCACCTTGGGGAATGCTCAAATCTCGGCGACGCGGACGCTGAACCTCAATGAATCCGGGGTGACGATGGACCCCGCGTACGCCACCGTCTCATTGAACACAGAAATCACCGCGATCGAACACAAACTGAAACTGGTTCGCCGCATTGCGAGCAAGAGAGCGGCCGAGCAAAAACCGAAAGCTGATCGGATCGCCGTCTCTCGAATGCAGAAACAGGTGGGTCAAGAATTTGCCCAACAAACGAGCGAGGCCGGCGGCCTTGAGCCTCCTAACATTTCCGAGAGAATCGCTCCGACACTTCGCCGACTCTCCCTCGTGGACCCCGCTCGATTGTGGGGATCGACTGAGGAGACGATTTATATTGATTCCACCCTCCGCCGCAACGACCAAATTTCAACAACGGTGGCTCGTCCTGCCATTTCGAGCTCCTACGAAGCGGCGATTCAAATCCAAGAATCGGTTGTCGATAACGCGCTGGGGCCTTTCCTAGCCGGCCGAACCGTCAACGAAGCGATGATCAACGACTTGTTGGCCGAATCAGGTCGACCGGTTGAAAAGAAAGAGGGCGAGGACGCCGAGCCGCCGTTTGAAATCGATTTTGCTCGGCTGCAGCCAATTGTCTTTGAGGCCCGCGAGGGAGCGATCCGACTTGGGATTCGTGGAACTCGCTTTGCACAAGGCGAACGCGAATTGAAGGTGCCAATGGAAATCACCGCCACCTACCGACCTGCGAAGACGCCTGAAGGACACGCCATTTTGATCCGTGATGCCGATGTGAATGTTGACTTCCCAGGACGTAAACGGCTGAGCGTTTCTCAAGCAGGATTGAAACGCACGATTCAAAATCGTTTCGACGAAGTCTTTCCTGATTCACTTTTGCATCGCGCAATCGAAGTGCCGGCGACCGTTGAAATCGAAGCGATTCGTGGCCGAGAATATCACGCGCATCACATCGATTCACGCGATGGATGGCTCACCATCGCAGTTCGCTAAGGACCGCCGGACTATTGGATTAGCGGTACCAGCGTCATTGATCGATATGCCGCGTTACCCGGTGCCTTACGAGAGAGCCCGGTTTAGGAGAATCCTAACCCGAAGCGTGAGCGAGCGACTCCGATCGGATTGCATCTCGTCACCGAAAGTCCCTTGCTCACGCGCCGGGTTGTGATGATGATTGCTCCGCGTCCCCAAGAATAACGACGCATTCTAAGTCAGTCGCTAAACCCACGGCTTGCAAAAAAAAACGCCGCTTGAGTGATCAAGCGGCGTTTTTCGTTTCCAATCGGTCTCCGTTGGTTTAGAAACGAGTTTGAAACTGTGTGTAGACAAACTGGGCATCGTCGTTAGACATCACGCCTGGAGTTTCGTCGTAGTAATCGCCGGCAAAGAAATGCGAGTAGCCGAATAGCAGGCTGCTACGCGGATTCAAATTGACGTTCAGTGCGACGTCGATCTCATGTCCCAATTCCTTGTCTTCGGCCAATGCGGTCGTGTTATACGGTTGCATCGTCACGCCGTAGGGCGTTGTTGCTGTATCCAATAGGAAGTAGTGGTACCAAACCAACAAATTGACGTTGGGGCCAAGTACCGGAGTGATGAACTGCATGTTGATGTCGTGAAGGTTACGACGGCCAAACAAGTCCATGAAACCGTTGTATTTGTGGGCCAGCGGGAACTGGTGATCGAACGCGTCATCACCACGAGCGACGAAGTCCCCATCGCCACCGGAGGCATAGTCGTACCAGAACCAAACGGTAGGCTTCCAATCGGCGACTTTCAGTTTGCGTCCGAGACCTCCGGTAAAGAAGCCGGCGTCGTGGCTGCTGCCGTTGCTGTTGGAACCGAATTGCACACCGCCCTCCACTTCGTAAAGCAGATCGCCATTGCTGCCGGCGACGCGTGAACCCAGCGTGTGATAGTCAAAGTCGTTGACACTGTCATCCAGCCCGAGGTAGTACATATCCAAGGTGCCGATGTCCAACCCTTTGCGGGTCAGGTAGGTGCCAAAGAAATCGACACTCTCGTTAGCATCATCAATTTTGCTTTCGTTCGCGGCATTGCGATTCACCGGATGAACGAAGAATCCGTCCACGTTCCAATCTTCGTTGGAATACAGCAAACGTCCACCCTCGAACGTGCGACGGGTGTTGGCCCAATCAAGTGGCGAGATCAACCGCTGGGCACCAAGCAATAGTTCCTGGCGACCGACACGTGCGGTCAACTTGTTGCTTCCGTCTGAGTACAAGTTCACATCGGCGAACAGGTTCTGGATTTCACCACGATTTTCTTCGATCGGGCGGTTGTTGAAGAATTCGCCTCCCGAATCGGCGTACAAGTACTCGCCGTACAAACGAATGTAATCGTTCATGCGATAGTCCGAGAACAATCGCAAACGGGTCAACCAAAAATCGTCGTCCTGTCCGGTCAACCCAAGTCCACGCATCCCTTTTTCGTCGTGATAGCGAACACGAACTTCACCCCCAAGATCAAGCTTGCCATCGGCGAGACCTTTGAGTGAATCACCCAAAAATGAAGGGCCGGTGTAGCACGGATCGTTCAAGTAACTGAAATCGTTCGCATCGAACACGCCACCGTAGGCGTTTTTCATCTTCTCGGTCGCAGCGTCCGATTGCTTCTTTGTGCAACAGGTGCCGGTACAGCATCCGCATGTCGCCGACGCATCGCTAGCGGAGACTGGCATCGCTTCGGGATAGACTGCGGTCTCCGACAAAGGGGCCACTGCGTCGAGCGCAACTTCGTCCCCCCCTTCGTAAACCGCCTCACTGGCCATACGTACCGCTGACTCGACGTAGACCGTTTCCGTTGCGGATTCCGACGGACGGAGATTGTGGTACTCATCCGCCTGGGCCGCACTATGTGAAAACAGGGTCGAGAGGGCCACTAGAAGGGCTGCGCGTGACCGGCGTCGTTTTGAGAGGGCCATAGTGATGAGGTTCCTTCCTCAATGGATGTTTCTTTGCAAAGACCAGACTAAGGTTCCACGGTTTTGCATCCTGCGTTCCCACGCATTCATCAATGCGTTCTGCATGAGCAAGAACATCACTTGAGGTAAGAATTTCTCATTCCCGCCGGAGCCCTGCAGTCTCAGTGATTGAGACCTTTCTTCGCATCGGCTTCGCCAAGGAATCGGGGCTGCAAGAAATTGCTGGCACCTAAAAATGAAATCGATTGTGAAAAACCAAACGACCGGTCTCAATCGTTACGTTCGATACAAGAGCCTGAGTGCGGCGGTCACAATCGTCTTGCATGCCGTCGATGACGGCCGGCGTGCTTAACAAATCAGCAACTGCCGACATTCTAAGCGGGGCGAGCCAAGGAACGCATGGCTCGGAATTCCTCCTTTCTAAAAATCTTTGTTTGCTAGAGGGTGATTCGGCGCCTTTGCTGGGGGGTCTGTGTGCGGCGGAGTGCCTTAGTGGCGTGTTCCCCCAAAGTGGCTGTCTGCTTGGCCCATTTGTTGCCTAAGGCTTTGAACCATTACGAGGCACCCCGCCAGGACTTGCTCTTGCGTACTTGTATCCATGTTTGCGGGTGTCCCCTTTTCTCTGGTCCCCCATTTTTTCGACGGCGCAATGCCCACGTCTGAACGTATGACTTCCGCAACCCTTTATCGATCTTTCAAAAGCTTCGCTCGGTGCGGGTCATTGTTTTCTCTGGCTGCTTTGTCGTTGCTAACGATCGCGGGCTGCGGCAGTTCGAAAATCACGTTAGAGGACTTGGAAGCGGCAGTCGCGAAGTTGCCACAAGACAATACACCGGTGTTTGTGGCGGATAATGAAAATGATGCTGTCACCGACATGTTGGACATCGAAAAGCCATCGCTGAAGTTTGGCTTTATTAAGCTGACCGACTGTGCACCGCTCGTGATTGCGAAAGAAAAAGGATTCTTCCAGGACGAAGGACTGAATGTCGAAATCGAGGCTCAGTCGAATTGGAAAGTGCTGCTGGACCGCGTCATTGATGGGCAACTCGACGGCGCTCACATGTTAGCCGGCCAACCCATCGGAGCGACGATCGGATTTGGTACCAAAGCTCACATCATCACCGCATACAGTTTGGACTACAACGGAAACGGCATCACGGTCAGCAACGACATCTGGACTCAGATGCAAGAGAACGACGAGAGCCTAAAGTCACCAACACCGCCGCATCCGATCTCGGCAAAATCGCTCAAACCGATTGTCGATAGCTACAAGCAAGAGGGCAAAGATTTCAACATGGGGATGGTGTTCCCCGTCAGCACGCACAACTACGAAATCCGTTACTGGTTAGCCGCCGCTGGTATTCATCCTGGTTTCTACAATAAAGACAACATCACCGGCATGGTTGACGCGGACGTGTTGTTGTCGGTCACGCCACCACCGCAAATGCCGTCGACGCTCGAAGCGGGCACGATCCTTGGTTACTGCGTCGGCGAACCTTGGAACCAACAAGCGGTTGCCAAGGGAATTGGCGTCCCGGTAACGACCAACTATGACATTTGGAAGAACAACCCAGAAAAGGTGTTCGGGGTTTCCGCCGAGTGGAACGAGAAGTACCCGAACACTCACGTCGCAGTCGTCAAAGCGCTAATTCGAGCAGGCAAATGGCTTGATGAAACCGATGCCGATGGCAAACTGACCCATCGCGAAGAAGCGGCCAAGATCTTGAGTGGTAAAGATTACGTCGGAGCCGATGAAGATCTGATCAAACAGAGCATGACGGGCACCTTTGTGTTTCAAAAGACCGATGTTCGCCCGCTGCCCGATTTCAATGTGTTCTTCAAACATTACGCCAGCTACCCGCATTACAGCGACTGCATTTGGTTCCTGACCCAAATGCGTCGCTGGGGGCAGATCACCGAAAGCAAACCGGCCGAGTGGTACGAAGAAACCGCAAAAGAAGTTTACAAGCCTGGAATTTACCGCAAGGCCGCAGCGATGCTGGTCGCGGAAGGAAAAGTCACGACGGCAGAAATTCCTGAGGGCGAATATGACGGCTATCGACCGGCAACCAACGAATTCATCGACGGCAATACCTACGATGCTCGTGACCCCATCGGCTATATCAACAGCTTCGTGATTGGCAACAAAGACAGCGACGAAATTCGCTGATCATTCTGCGAAACAAAACAAACACCTGGCGTAGTGGATCTTGCTAAAGATCCCAAGCAACGGATTTTTAGCAAAATCCACTACGGCAGGCACGAATGCAAGGTCGCCAAGCGGTCAGCGACATTGACTTCAAACACCTTACCGCAATCGAGAGATCAAGAATGAATTGGCGTGGAACCGCTTTAAGACTTTGCAACGTCGCTGGGATGCCGATTTTCGAGCCGTTCGTTCGCCTTGCCGCTGGCGAAGATCCCAAAGAACAATTCAAAGGGATTGCAAAGTTCGTTTTATTGCCGATTGTGGCGATCGCATTGTTTGTCGGTGCATGGTCCTTGGCCGCGAAGACGGTCGTTACCGAAAGCATGCAATTGCCAAGTCCGTCGGCGACCTGGCAAGCCGGCGCGGATTTGTTCGCAATGCATTTTGCACAACGCGCCGAAGATCGCGTCAAGAAAGATGAAATGCTCTCCGAAGCGATTGTCTTCATGGTGCAAGCGAAGTCGTTGGAAAATCAAGCCATCGCCGCGTCGTCTAGCGATAAAGAAACCTTGCTTGCCAACGCATTGATCTACAAAAAGAAAGCCGTTCAAGCGGCGAACTATGTCCCCTCGAGTGCGCCGACCTTTATCGACCAAATCTTTACCAGTCTGAAGACCGTTTTCTTTGGCTTTGCGATCGCAACCTTGATCGCGGTTCCACTGGGAGTGCTTTGTGGCATGAGTCCATGGTTCAACGCCGCGTTGACGCCCGCGATTCAAATGTTCAAACCGGTCAGCCCGTTGGCTTGGTTGCCACTTGCCAGCCTCGTGATCATTTGGGCTTACAGCAACTCACAGCCAGGTGAAACGTTTTTTGAAAAGGCGTTTTTGATTTCGGCCGTAACCGTATCGCTCTGCTCGCTTTGGCCGACGCTAGTGAATACCACTCTCGGCGTCGCGAGCGTGGACAAGGATTACTTGAATGTCGCTCGCGTACTGAAACTGACTTGGTCACAAAAGCTGTTCAAGATCATTTTGCCCGCCAGCTTGCCGCTGATGTTCGCGGGCTTGCGAATCAGTCTTGGTGTTGGATGGATGGTGTTGATCGCAGCGGACATGTTGGCTCAGAACCCTGGGCTTGGGAAATTTGTTTGGGATGAATTCCAAAACGGCAGCAGTACCACCTACGCCCGAATCGCCTTCAGTGTTTTGATCATTGGTCTGATCGGTCTGGTGCTTGATCGCATCATGATCTGTTTACGCAACATGGTTAGTTTCGGAAACCCGGTCGCGGGCTAGGGCATCGCTGTCCCATTCCCGCTTTCCGGAAAACCCTCACGAACGAACGAGAGAAACGATGAGCGTAGCCGTCCTTCCTAATCCAACGATTGAAACACGACTCGATCATTTGCCACCCAACCCGATTCTGACGATGCGTAACGTGTCGAAGGGGTACGGCAGTGGTGTGACTCGCAATGAAGTTCTTCAGAACATCAACTTGAATATTCGCGAAGGCGAATTTTTAGCAGTGGTTGGTTTTTCCGGTAGCGGAAAGACCACCTTCACTCAATTATTGGCTGGCTTGATCCAACCCGACAGTGGCGAAATTTTGATGGAAGGCGAACCGATCACGGGCCCCGGTCCCGATCGTGGTTTGGTGTTTCAAAACTATTCGCTCCTGCCTTGGCTAACCGTTCGCGGCAACATTGCGTTGTCGGTCGATAGTGTGTTCCGCACGTGGGGCAAAGGAGAACGCCGCGACCATGTTGAAAAGTTCATCGAGATGGTCGGTCTCAGTCACGCCGCCCATCGTCATCCTCACGAATTGTCCGGTGGCATGCGGCAACGCACCTCGTTGGCTCGTACTTTGGCAATGAAACCGAAGGTCCTGCTGCTGGACGAACCCCTTTCCGCGCTGGACGCGTTAACTCGCAGCGGGTTGCAGGAAGAGATCCTGAAGATTTGGGAAGAGGAGCGTCAAACTTGTTTAATGATCACCAACGACGTCGATGAAGCGATCTTGGTCGCCGATCGCATCGTCGCCTTAAACCCAGGCCCGTGTGCTTCGCTAGGTCCGATGTTCACCGTCGAACTCGATCGACCGCGTGAAAAGTCATCGCTGAACCACAATGAACGCTTCAAGGGTTTACGCAACGCGGTCACCAATTACTTGGTTGCTGTACGCCAAAAATCACGCTCTGACGAGGCCGCTGTTTCGACGGCACCCAAGTTTGAACTACCCGATATCGAGCCCATTAGTTTGACGAAGCCTCATCGCTTGATTGTCAATTCACCGGCTTAGAGCCTATTGGAAATTGATGTGAGATGTAGGGCCGGTTCCCACCGGCCAATCACAAGCTGGCCGGTAAGAACCGGCCCTACGACCTATCTAGAAATGCTCTAGTAACAACGAATCGGAAAAGCAGATGGCTGGCTACGTAGAAATGTTTCGTCTCGGCAAGACCTATGACACGCTCAGTGGTCCTGCGGTCATCGTCGAAGACTTCAACTTGAACATGAAGCAAGGTGAATACGCCAGTTTGCTGGGGCATTCCGGTTGCGGCAAAAGCACCGTGCTAATGATGGTTGCGGGGCTCTGCGAGATCACTGATGGGGGCGTCGTCGTCGCAAACCACGAAATCGATGGCCCCGGTCCCGATCGTGGAATCGTTTTCCAGTCCCCATGCCTGATGCCGTGGATGACGGCGATGGAAAACGTGCTCTTAGGCGTCGACCAAGTTTATCCCCATGTCACTAAGAAACAGCGTCACGATTTGTCCGCGTATTACTTGTCGCTCGTCGGGCTCGGCAACCAATTGCGCACACGTGCGTCGGATCTAAGCCAAGGCATGCAACAACGCGTCGGCATTGCCCGCGCCTTTGCGTTGAAACCCAAAATGCTTTTGCTTGATGAGCCGTTTGGAATGCTCGACTCGCTAACACGAATGGAACTGCAAGAAATCCTGCTTGAGATTCTGATGCGAGACAAAGTGACCACGATGATGATCACCCACGATGTGGACGAGGCTTTGTTTATGAGCGACCGCGTCGTGATGATGACTAACGGTCCGTGTGCTACCGTGGGTGCAATTTTCGACATTCCGTTTAACCGTCCACGTGTTCGCACCGAAGTGCTCGAGCATCCGGAGTACTACGATTACCGAGAAAAACTGCTTTGTTTCTTAGCGGACCAAGACCACAAAAAGTTGAAGCAAGACGTTGCCCAGCACGAGGCAAAGAAGGCTGAAGGTATCAACGAGGAGGACAGCGTATGTGCCTAGTGCTTCCGAGTCGGATCTCCAACGCATTCCTGTGTGACGTTCGAGCCTACGACGTCAACGACAATCGCTGTGTCAACAATGAAGGGGAATCCGCACTCGATCGTTTGGCAATCGAGTGCCTCGAAAGTGGCACGGCATGTGTTAGCACTTTCCACGAAGCCCCAGTTAAAGCGGCAGTCGCCTTTCCGATTTTTCGCAGTGAAATCATCGTTTCGATTGTCGTCTTGGCCACCAAGGCCGACGATCAATCGCCCGGCGTGTTTGAAGTCTGGTCGCCTGTGGGGATCCACGAAGAAGTGGCGTTAACCTCGGGGTTTTACGGCAATCTAACTCGTTTTCAAAACGTTTCGTCGTTCGTTCGCTTTGAAAAAGGCTCGGGACTACCGGGGCAAGTCTGGAATTCGTTGCGAGCGATCATCCACGAGGACCTCGCCAGCCACAGCGGTTTCCTGCGTGCAGCGGGTGCCAGTGCGGGCAGTTTGCAAACCGCCATTGGGATTCCCGTCGCAGGCGAGAACTATGTCGCCTCGGTGCTACTGCTCAGCAGCGAGGTCTCGCCGATGGCACGCGGTTTTGAAGTTTGGCGAGCGGATGCGGATGGTGGCTACACCCTCGAATCGGCAAGTTACGCGGATCCCACGATCGAGCTTGCCATTGGGACTGCGATGCCAGCAACCTCAGGCATTCCGGCGTTGGCTTGCGAGCACGGTGGCGCGACCGTGTCTGAAAACCCAACGATTTTGCGATCCGGTCGACTATTCGACGAGGATGCGACTCCGATCCAAGGTTGTCTTGCGATCCCGTTTTATGAATCCGACGCCATTACGAGCGTCACAGTGTTGTTGTTTTAAATCATGTCCATCGCACTCCCTATCGTTCAGTCGTCACCTGACTTGGTCGAGCAATTGCTGACCGAGCAGCAGGCGCTTTCGGCCGTCGAACAATTCAGTTCGGCTCATGACAGCGAAGCGGGTGTGGCTCCAGCGCAAGCACGTTACTACCGCAGTCTGATGCCCGTTTCGCCTCCAGGCCTCGGGCAACAATATTCGTTTGACGTCGACCTCGATCAATGCAGTGGCTGCAAAGCCTGTGTCGTCGCCTGCCATACCATGAACGGACTGGATGAAGATGAAAGCTGGCGGCGTGTGGGTACGCTGACGATCGGCGAGCCCGAAGCACCGCGGATCCAACACGTCACGACTGCCTGTCATCACTGCGAAGACCCGGGATGTTTGAGCGGATGCCCGGTCAAAGCCTACGAAAAGGATTCTGATACAGGGATCGTCCGTCACTTGGATGATCAATGCATCGGCTGCAAATACTGCACGATGATGTGCCCCTACGAGGTGCCTCAATACAGCGAACGTCTCGGTATCGTACGCAAGTGCGACATGTGTCACCAACGCTTGTCCGCCGGTGAAGCTCCTGCGTGTGTGCAAGCGTGTCCGAACGAGGCGATCTCGATCACCGTGGTCGACACCGCAGATACCAGGTTTGCCGACGACGACCGCATCGCACCGGGGGCCCCCTTATCCACGATCACGAAACCGACAACCAACTATCGCACTGAACACGGTGATGTTGCCGATAACGCGGTACCCCAAGACATCGGGGTGGACCAGGTCGCCGAAAGCCACTGGCCTTTGGCGGTGATGTTGGTTGCCACCCAAGTTTCGGTAGGGATGATTTTCATCGAGCGTTTGGCGGCGCCATTGGCTTGGGTTTCGGGGCACGATCACTCGGTCGTCGCCACTCGATCCATTTTGCTTACCGCCCTGCTGATTGGCGGCATTGGACTGAACATCGCTTCGTTGCACCTCGGTCAACCGCTGCGAGCCTGGCGAGTCTTTTTGGGGTTAAAGACCAGCTGGCTCAGCCGCGAAGCCGTTGTGCTGGGCAAGTACATGGGACTGCTAACCGCCGCGACCGCACTGTACTGGTTGCCTGTGTTTAGCGAGTACGTTCCGCAATCGATTCAACGGTGGATCCCCGACTGGGCAGCAAGTTTGACACTCGTGATGGCGATTTTAGTGGGTGCTGCGGGACTGTTTAGCAGTGCCATGATTTACATCGCGACACGTCGGCAAATTTGGCGAAGCTCACGAACCCTGATTCGCTTTATGGGAACTGGCGTTGTTGCCGGAGCGACAAGTGTGCTGCCCATTTTGATCCTTAGTGGTGAAAGTCGTTTCATTTCCGTGGCGATCACGATGATCGCGATGATCACATTGGCCGGTAAAGCAGCCTGGGAATGGAACGTGCATTTGAATCCAAGCGGACGTGGCGATGCCTATGATCGCCGCTCGCGTCGGTTGGTTCGCCAATCGCTATCGGGTCTGGCTAAGTCACGGATGTTGGCGGCCCTAGTCGGCTTGGGCTTGCTGTGCGTTGCCGCGGCGACAACGTTCGTTTCGCCTTGGACCGCAGCGGGATTTTCGATCGCAGCGAGCGTGATTGTGATCGGCGGCGAGATCGCGGAACGATTGCTGTATTTCATGAGTGTTGTTTACGACCGGATGCCAGGAACTTTCCGATGATTCAGCCCAGGACGAAATTTCGCGGAAATCTGACACGCAATTTATTGCCTCAGCTGTTGCGACAGCACGACGGCAAGATGACGCGTGAGCTGTTGCTGCACCCGGGGGACCATGGGCTCGGGATGACCCACGAGTCGATGCAAGCCGATGCCACCACGACGGCGGTTTGCGGATATTGTTCGACCGGCTGTGGATTGCGATTGCATCTTCGCGATGACGAAGCAGTCGGTCTGACACCCGAAACCTCCTACCCCGTCAACCTCGGTATGGCTTGCCCAAAGGGCTGGGAAGCATTGCGGGTGCTCGATTCGGAGGACCGTGCGACCGACCCAATGATTCGCACGTCCGATGGCAAATTCGCCCCTGTGTCGTGGGATCATGCCCTGCGTCTGTTCACAACCCGGATGAAAGGGATCCAGCGTCAACACGGACCTGATTCGGTTGCATTTTTGAGCACCGGGCAAATCGCGTGCGAGGAGATGGCATTCCTTGGTGCGTTGGCAAAATTCGGCATGGGAATCAAACATGGGGACGGTAATACGCGTCAATGTATGGCCACCGCCGCGACGGCATACAAAGAAGCCTTCGGGTTCGACTCGCCGCCGTTCACCTACGACGATTTTGAGCAAAGCGATTGCATGGTCTTCATCGGTGCCAATCCTTGCATCGGCCATCCGATCATGTGGGAACGGGTGCTGCGAAACCATCACGCTCCGGAAATCATTGTCATCGACCCTCGTTGCACCGAGACCGCGATGGCAGCAACTCAGCACTTACAAATTCGCCCCAAAAGCGACCTTGCGTTGCTGTACGCGATCACCAATCACTTGATCGCTTGCGAATGTGTCGATCGTAAATTCATCGACAAGCACACCGAAGGTTTTGAAAAGCTTTCCGAGCACGTCAGCCGGTTTACTCCTGACGCTGTCGCTCCGATGACGGGAATTTCAGCTGATGCGATTCGTCAAACAGCCGAAACGATCGGGCGAAGAAAGGCGGTGTCGCTGTGGTGGACGATGGGAGTCAACCAAAGTTACGAAGGCACGCGAACGGCACAAGCGATCATCAATATCGCCTTGATCACCGGCAACATCGGTCGACCGGGAACGGGCGCCAACAGCATTACCGGTCAATGCAATGCGATGGGTTCACGATTGTGGAGCAACACCACCAATCTATTCGGCCATCACGATTTCAAGGACTCAGCGGATCGCGAGAAGGTCGCCACCAGTTTGGGGATCGACGCGGACTTGATTCCGACCGAGCCAAGTTGGAGCTACGACGGGATCATGGACGGGATTCGTCGCGGCGACATTCGTGGATTGTGGGTGATCGCGACCAACCCGGCTCACAGCTGGATTCACCAGAGCGAAGCTCGCAACCTGCTCGACCGGCTCGATTTCCTTGTTGTTCAAGACATGTATCACACCACCGAAACGGCTCGGCATGCGGATTTGATTCTTCCGGCCGCCGGCTGGGGTGAAAAGTCGGGCACGTTCATCAATAGCGAACGTCGCTACGGCGTACTGAAAAAAGTACGTCGTGCACCTGGCAAAGCACTGGCGGATTTCCATATCTTTCGTGCCCTCGCGGCGTACTGGGGCGTGGAAGACATGTTCGCCGAGTGGACGGATCCCGAAGCGGTGTTTCGCATCATGCAACGGGCGAGCGAAGATCAGCCCTGCGATATGACCGGCATTGATGGCTATGAACAAATTGATCGCTGTGGCGGCATCCAATGGCCATGGACCGAAGCGGATGCCGAAGGCGATTTTCAACCCGAACAACAACGTCGTTTATTCGCTGATGGTCGTTTCTATCACCACGATGGTCGCGCTCGCTTGATTGTCGACGATCTGACTCCGATGCCCGAAGCCCCAGACGAGGACTTTCCGACTTTGTTGATGACCGGTCGGGGCACGGTCAGCCAATGGCATACGCAAACACGCACAAACAAAAGCCCGGTGCTGCGCAAACTGTATCCCAACGAAGCTTACATCGAGATCAATCCTGAGGACGCTGCTGCGATTGCCGTCGAAAACGGCGACCAAGTTCGTGCTCAATCACGTCGCGGCAGCTTGCTCGCAACGGCGATGGTGACCCCCACTGTGAAACCGGGCCACGCATTTATGCCAATGCATTACGAAGCCACCAACCAATTGACCCTGAGCCACTTTGACCCCCACAGCCGTCAACCCAGCTACAAAGATTGTGCGGTAAGGATCGAACGAGCATGAGTGAGAAACCGTTTAGCGAAGAGCAACAACAATACATCGCCGGATTCGCATTCGGTGCCGACGTGGCACGCGCGGTGAACCGATTGCCGATGGTCAGCAATTGTGTATCAGGACCTTCGGGGAACGCGGTTACCATCGGTGGTGGCGCCGCAACGGTCGATGGCAAATCGTTGCCGGTCGGTCCCGAACGGATCGCGTTGCAAGCACAAGCCGACTGCATCGCCGCTGGAAAAAAACTGTGCAAAGAAGAAAAGGCTAAACAGGCGAAGAACCCGTTGGACATGTGGGACGAGATCCAAGCTCGTTCCGATGCCAATGAATTTCCCAAAGGCGACGACGTCTTCCTGACCAAATTTCATGGGCTGTTCTTCGTCGCTCCGGCTCAAAAGAGCTTTATGTGCCGCATGCGGTTGCCGGGCGGCCTATTGCATTCGTGGCAACTGCGCGGATTGGCGGATTTGTCCGACAAATCGGCGGGCGGATTTATCGACGTGACGACGCGTGCGAACCTGCAACTTCGCGAAATTCCCGCCGATCACGCGATGAACATCCTGTATGGACTTCGCGAGCTCGACATCATCAGCCTCGGATCCGGGGGGGATAACATTCGCAATTGCACCGCCAGTGCGCTGTCGGGGATCGATCCCATGGAATTGATCGAAACGATTCCTTATGCGAAACGAATGCATCATTACATCGTCAATCACCGCGAAATGTATGGATTGCCGCGAAAGTTCAACATCGCTTTTGATGGTGGAGGCAGCATCAGTGCGCTCGACGACACCAATGACATTGGCTTCCACGCAGTGCAAGTAACCGAAGCCACCGCCAGCGAATCGTTGCCAGCGGGTGTTTATTTTCAACTGACGCTCGGCGGTATCACCGGTCACAAAGATTTCGCTCGCGACACCGGCGTCTTGCTGCGTCCGGAAGAGTGCGTGGAAGTCGCCGGAGCGATCGTTCGCGTTTTTGTCAGATCTGGGGACCGTACCGACCGTAAGAAAGCTCGGCTGAAATACGTGCTCGACGACTGGGGATTTAAAAAATTCATCCAAGCAGTCGAAACAGAGATGGGGCATGAGTTGCGAAAAGTCAGCTCGGATCTTGTCGTGATCCCTGACAACGAAAACCGTCACGCGCATGTCGGCGTGCACCCGCAAAAACAAAACGGACGCCAATACGTTGGCGTGGTGTTGCCCGTCGGCCGCATCACCAGCGACCAAGCACGCGGGCTCAGCGACATCGCTGAAACCTACGGTAACGGTGAGATACGTTGTACCGTTTGGCAAAACGTCTTGATTCCGCATATTCGTGACGAAGACGTCGAGGAAGTAAAAGCGAAGCTAGATTTCATTGGGCTCAGTTGCGACGCCAGCTCGTTTCGTGCCGGACTTGTCGCTTGTACTGGAAGTGCCGGTTGCAAGTTTGCCGGGGCCGATACCAAAAAGCATGCGATGATCATCGCCGAGACGCTTGAATCGCAATTCAAACTCGATCAACCCATCAACATTCATGTCACCGGATGCCACCACAGTTGTGCCCAGCACTACATCGGCGACATCGGCTTGCAGGCTTGTCAAGTCGAACAAGGCGATGACATGGTCGACGGATACCACGTCAACGTGGGAGGCGGCTGGGGCACCCGCAAAGGGATCGCCCGGCTGATGTTTGAATCGGTGGCGTTCACGGACATCCCCGCTCTGATCACTGCGATTGTCGGTGGCTATTTGCAACAGCGACATGAAAACGAATCGTTCGTCGAGTTCGCTCAACGGACCAGCGATGAAGACCTCAAAGCGTTAACCCTAAGTTGTGTTTGAATTTGAGTGACCACCGTCACTTTTGAAAAGAAACTCCTAATCCTTCCTGAACCGAACCATGAGTAGCTTGATTCCTGATACCGCGCCATTTTCCCAAGAACAACGCGCTTGGCTAAACGGTTTTTTCTCTGGCATGATGGGCATTCAGTCCAATACGCAGCAGGGCGAAGCCCTCGCCGCGATGGGGTTCTCGAGTGAAACCATCGCCACACCAAGTGAACCAGCGGAGGAAGAGGATTTTCCTTGGCACGATGAATCGCTGCCGATCCTGGACCGCATGAGTCTGGCGGAGGATAAGCCGCTGGATCGCAAATTGATGGCCGCGATGGCTCAACTTGATTGCGGATCGTGCGGCTATTTGTGCCAAACGTACAGCGAAGCAATTGCATCGGGAACCGAATCGAATCTGTCGCTGTGCAGCCCCGGTGGCAAAGAAACCAAGCAGATGATCAAAAAGCTGCTGAAGGACAGCGGCGGCGCTGAAGCCAGTGGAGCTGCGGCCGCACCGCTCGCAGGCGATGCCCCTGGGGCTTCGCGGTCCGCTCCCTACACCGCCAAACTGCTCGCGTCACGCTGTTTAAACAAAGAAGGCTCGGCCAAGGCGGTCCATCATGTCGAAATCGATTTGTCGGGATCAGGGATCAAATACGAAGTCGGCGACGCGCTCGGTGTTTGCCCGTCCAATTGCAGCGAACTGGTTAGCGAGATCCTGCAGCGAATCGAGTCCGATCCAAACGCCGAAGTGACCACGCCGCTGGGGAACACCAAGCCATTTAAGCTAGGACTGCAAGAAGATTGCTGCCTAAAGGATCCGAGTGACGAATTGCTTGAATCATTGATCAGCCGCACTGCGGATGCGACCAGCAAACAAGCACTCGCCAAGATGCTCGAAGACGGCGTGCCCGACGGCGTTGACGTGCTTGATACATTGAGTCTCGCGAGCGACGTCAAGTTAACGGCGTCCGAGTTAATGGAGACCCTCGAGCCGCTCAATCCGCGACTGTACTCGATCGCCAGCAGCATGAAGGCGGTCGGCGAGCAGGTTCACTTGACCGTTGGCAAGGTCCTCTACGAGCGTGAAGGACGCGTTCGTAAGGGGGTCGCCAGCACAATGTTAACGGATCGCTTGGAGTCGGGTTCGTCACTGCGGATCTTTACGCATGCGAACCACACCGGATTCACGGTCCCGACCGATTTGAATGTGCCAATCATCATGGTCGGTCCGGGAACGGGTATCGCTCCGTTTGTGGCGTTCTTGCAAGAACGTGTTGCCACAAAGTCGAGCGGAAAAAATTGGTTACTGTTCGGAGACCAGCACGAAGCGTATGACTTTTTGTACGAGGAACAACTGCAGGCCTATGTCGAAGCGGGATGCTTACAACGACTCGATACCGCGTTCAGTCGCGACGGGGACAAAAAGGTCTACGTCCAAGACCGGATGCGAGAAAACGGAGCTGAGTTGTTCCAGTGGCTCACCGAGGGTGCTCACTTCTACGTGTGTGGCGACGCGTCTCGAATGGCGGCCGATGTTGATCGAACACTAAAGGCCATCGTCGCCGAGCATGGCAACATGAGTGAGGAACAGGCCGATCAATACGTGGCCAGTTTGTCGAAAACAAAACGCTACGTCCGCGACGTCTACTGATCGGCCGTGCGACTCGGATTCGCATCGGCGAGCACGGTACAGGGGGCGGCTTCCAACTATCCGATCTGATTGGATTCGTCGGTCGCGTGTCGTTGGTTCAGCACGATCACTTTACCTTGATCGACGCCGTTTTCCACCCGTCGATGTGCCGCAGCCGCTTGCGCCATCTCAAAACAGCTATCGATCGTGATCATCAATTTGCCTTGTTCGTACAGCGTGATCAATTCACGCAGATCGTCACCGGAGGGTTTGGCCAACATCACCGTTCCGGACTTGGACAATGGCCAAGTGACGAGCGTCATCAGCATCCCTTTCACGTCGGGTTCGGTCGACACGTAGCGTCCTTTCGGATGGAGCACGTCGCGTGATTCGAAATAGCCTGACGTGCCCGCCGCATCAAAGATCAAATCCCATCGTTCTCTCGATTCGGTGAAGTCTTTCTTTTTATAGTCATAAAAATGATCGGCTCCGAGAGACCTACAGAAAGCTTCGTGAGCACCGCTGGCGACGGCATCGACGTGGCATCCATAGGCCTTGGCAATCTGGACGGCAAACATTCCGACGCCACCGCTGGCTCCGTTAATCAAGACATGCATGCCCGCTGCGATTTTTCCATGGTCGCGCAGCGATTGCAGCGCGGTGGTACCGGCCAGCGGGATCGCAGCGGCTTCTTCGATCGACATCGACTCGGGAATTTTTGCAGCAACGTCGATGGCACAGACGGCATAGTCGGCGCAGGCACCGCCGCGTGCATGATCGAGAAACGCGATGACGCGATCACCAAGCGAAAACGGCGCATCGTCGGCACAGTCGGCCACAACGCCTGCGACATCGTAACCGGGCACGCGTGGGAAACCGCCCAGCAGCAACGCTTTCATTTCTCCGCTGCGAATCCGATAGTCGATTGGGTTGACGCTCGACGCCTCTACTTCGATCAACAATTGACCGGGCAGGCGCCGGGGCAAAGGAAGATTGGTCAAGTGCAGCACGTCGGCATCGCCGTAATCGTCGTAGACCACCGCGCGCATCATGTCCTGGGGTTCACGGGAATTCAAAGCAGTCGGCTCCAACAATGTGGTTTGTCGTAGCAAATCAGCGTCTCAAGAGGGACGCGATTCACAACTCGAGTGAAAGCGAGTCTTCAAGCCGATTTCAGTGTGCAATTTGCGTACCTCCAACGCTCGATGCGAAAACTCCGCTTCGAAATGGAGTTTGTACCCCAGTTTAGACGTGTGCCCTTCGAGCAATATCGGCAGCGCCTCAGGCGCGACGAGGATCCGCGTCGCTTGGAAAGAGGCTCAGCGTCGTGTGGGAACGCTAGCGTGCGTACAACAAGATGGTCAAATCGTCCGGTTTGCCAGGCAACTGCTCCTCGTTGCCGCTCATCCGTTGGCTGGCGATTTGAACCAGTTTCTGCATGCATCCAATTGGCTTGCCGCTCTTCATCGCGGCGACGACTTCGGAGAGATGCAGGTTGTCGAACAAACCATCGCTGGCCAAGATCACACGGTCGCGCGCCGCCAATTGGCGTGAGGGCCCGACTTCGATGTGCATCGTTTTTGATCCGACCAAATTCGAGACGACATGGCGATCGTCGTGCGTCATCGCGGCGGCCTCGTCTAACATGCCCGATTCGATGGCATAGCCGACGGGCGAATGCGATGTCGATTTCCACTTCAGCGATCCACGTTGACCCACAATCATCGTCATCGAATCGCCCACGGTGTACGCGCGAACGCGACCTTCGACAATCTCGACCACCGACAACGTGGTCGCTGCACCGACGCCGAGATCCAAGATTTCGGTGTTGGCCTTTTCGATCCCGTCCAGGATTGCAGGGCGCAGGTCCGCATCGGGATCCGAGGCTCCGACCATCTCCGCGATACAGTGCACCGCGATCGCCGACGCTTTGTAGCCGAGCGGACAACCGCCAACTCCATCAGCCACCGCCATTACGATCGCACCGCTAGAGGTTCGAATCACCATCGAGCTGTCGTCGTTGGGTTCGATCTTCCCAGGACAACGCCGCGAAATTGAAACCACCGACCCCAACGGCATCGGATGCAAGCGTGGATCACGCATGTCACTTTCGATGCAAAAGTCGAGAGACGTTTCAGTGATGGTTGACAACATGATGGGCTGAATCATTACCCACCCGCAGGTGGAGGAGAGATGAAAGTGGAGTCTCCTTAATTCTAGCCCGAGACTCGGTTGCGACGAGAGAAGCGGATCGCTTTCAGTCGAGTTTGTTCAAAGACCGATAGCATTTGAGGCGCATCCCGATAACGATGGCGGGGGTTAACTTCGAGCGATTTACGGATTACAGCGATTAAATCGCCATGGGCGCGTCGACGCAGCTGCGCAGCCCCCTCTAGTGGCCACTCAAAAGGATATTCGGGCCATTTACCGGAAAATATCCGATAAGCGAGCAAACCGATCGAAAAGACGTCCGAACGCATCGAAGGTTTGCCCATCGCTTGTTCCGGCGCCATGTAGCCGACCGTTCCGGTCCCCGAGCCGCTGATCGTAGCTTGGGCAGCCTTGGCGATCCCGAAATCACCCAACCGAATCACGTTGTCCTCGAACAACAAGATGTTTTCCGGTTTGATGTCGCAGTGAATCACCCCTTGCTCGTGCGCGTAGGCGACCCCTTCGAGCAACTGCGTGACGTAATCAAACGCGAGTTCGAAACCAATCCGCTTTTGGATTCGATCGGCCAGCGTCCGTTCACCCATCGGCGAGACGATGACGAAGTGGCCTTCGATAAAGGCGGCATCGCGAATCGGCAAAATATTGGGATGGTCCAATTGGATCGTCAATCGCGCTTCGCGGCGGAACTCTTCGAGCAATTGGGGCGAAACCAATTCAGGGGACGGAATCTTTAACGCCACCTTGATTCCCAACAGCGTGTCGAAGGCGGCGTAGACCGTCGCAAACCCACCCGTTCCAAGTCGTCTTTCAATCCGATACTTTCCAAGTCGCGTACCAACGCGGACAGGAGACTTGGGCTTCGTGTGCATGAAAAACGTATTGCCGGTTCGATGAAGTGGGAAACGTAGGAGCGAGGAGAGACGTCACCGGAAGATGCCCGTCGCTTCGATTATCATTAGCGACGAACAACTCGGAAAGGCGTTTCGATAAGATTTCTCGATCAATCAAATAATATCAGCGGGCGACATCGACGTCTTGTGCACGCCGGACGCGTCGTGACAATTCGCACGAAGACGAGAGCATCTCGGTCAACGCGGCGTCGAGCGTTTCAGGCTCCATCTCCGTCTCCCCCAAAGGGCTCGATTGCGGAGAGTTGGCGGGTTGAGCGAGCGCATAGTAGTAATCCAATTGGGATGCCGAGGCGAGGGCAAAGTAGCAATTGGAGGTTTCATTCATGGCATCACGGATCTCCAAGACGCGTCCACCGGTCGCCATCATCAGCATGTGGGTCAGGCCGGCTCCGTGGTTGGAAACCAGGTATTTGGCGGCCGCCGCGACTTGAATTTGGACGCGCCAATCGTGCTGTTCGGCGGTAAAGATGCTGAATCCATGCTTGCGTAGCACCGGTAGGATGGCGGCTTCGTTGGCGATCCGCCGCCGCGTTGCCCCGCTGCGGCTGATATAGACGCGCTGACCAAATTCATTTGCAACGCGGTCGCAATGGCGACAGGGGGTTTCCGCCAAATAGCTCCTAAACCGTTGATGCATCTGTTGGATGATCGGTTGGTTGTAGTTTCCTGGGACCGCCACGTGCGATGGCAAAATCAAGTTCTGGCAATAAACGCGTTCGAAACGCTTTAAAAAGCGAATTTCGCCAAGCCCGTACGGTTTCAAACTCGGTTGTATGTACGCATGCTGGCGATATTGGTACGGCAACAGCAGTGTCAGTTCGCCCAGATCGTGCGACCGCGACGCCATCTCCAAACGAGACAACGCACCACTGATCCAGTGGTAATAGCCGCAGCTGCCATTGTCGGTGATCCAAATGGTAGGCGCTTCGATGACCGAGCGAGACTGGATCCAACGCTCCGCTGCGGCACGCAAATGACCCCGTTCACGCCGCCATGCTTCGGCATGCGCTGGTGTCACAAAACTCTCTTGCAGGTAGCGTCCTTCATGACGCAGTGGGCCGCGGCCAAACGCCTCGACCCCACGCAATCGCTCAATCGAGGCAGGGGAGATCTCTTGATGATGGCTCGAAGCAAAGATGTCGTGGTCGCGACTGCGTAGATTCTTGGGAGGTTTGCGAACGCTGGTGTGCAGCGGCAGGGTGATTTCGAGCATGCCCATCCGTAGTTTCCAACAAGATGCGAGGGTGTCCATCAAGGATCACAACTCAGAGCCAGCCTCTGGTGTTTTCAACACCCTGGGGTAACAAAATCGCTGCCGTAACGTCAATGTGAAATTGCGACTGCGGTCGCGGTGTTGGGGCCGCCGACCGAGTGGATTGCATGCTTAGCGGTGGTCGGCGGTGGCTGCGGTCGCCGTCCGCGGTTGGCGTGACGCTTGAACCAGCTCATGTTGGCGGCGGTTGACATGCTTGATGACCTCGACGAACTGCTGCTGCGTTTCTCGCGGGACTTGTGGCAAACGATTGGCCAGATCAATCATCGATTGAGGATTACGCCGCGAGGCTTCGGAAATTTGGCTCACGAAACGCGCGGTTTCGATGAAGTTATTGTCGGCCGATCGACCGATAAATCCGCTCAACGTGCGGGCGATCAGGTCGGCTCCCAGACTGTCGAGCTGAACGAAGCAATCTAGCGTCCCGGTGACCGTGGTTTCACCGCTGGCCGAGGTCGCGTAGCTGCTGCGGAATACGAAAACACCACGTCCGTCGATCGACTTGGGGACAAGTTTTCCGTCGTAATAACCATCGGCAACGTAGATGTGTAGTTGCGGATCGCCGTAGACCAAATCGACTCGGCAATGGGTACCGCTGCCATCGGATGCATCGAGTTGATAGGGAGCGACACGTTGTGTTTGAACCTGGGTGACTCCCATCAAGTCCCACATGCCAACGAGCACCTCGGGATTGCGAGCGATGAACAGGAACATCTCTCGATCACAGCTGATTGCCTGGGTCGGCAATTGGCGAAAGATGGTGGGCGAACTGGCAATCGCCATTATTCGCTGTTGGGCGTCTGGGGTGAGTCGCTTCATCGGCAGACTCGCCAATACTTGATCGCGACGTTCCACCGAAGCGGTTCCTGTGTCCGCGTCATTGGACGTTCCAATGATGCTGAAGCGGTCCCGCAGACCTTGCGCCGACGCGGTACGAGCCGAGATCACCGATGCGAACATCAGCGCCATCGCCAGCGCGCATCTCACGCCTACGATTCGTTGAATCGATTCCTCAGGCACCGCCGTCCCCCACCGTGTTTTGCCACAGTCCACCAACCGCAGCGCGCTTCGCGACCCGCTGAGTGCGGATCGCAGTGCTTGTGATGAAGTTTCGGCCTAAAGGGGCTGCGAAGTTGAGGAAAACTGAGAGTCGTGATGGAGTTAATCAACGTGTCGTCAATGCAACAACACGTTCATTGGAAACGCAATGGCAGGCGACTCAAGCACGTTTTCGCCATAAACGCACGTCATTTGGCCCACAAAACTGGAGCATCAGCGCACCGCGACAAGCATAGCGATCGAACACACGCTCATGAAAATCATCCTCCCCCGGCCAGGGATACGAATAGACGATCGCAAAGTCATCCAACTCTAAACCCAGCGTTTCGTACGCACACCGAACCGGATGCCCCAAACTCGGTAGCGTCGGATCGTCGGCAAGTTCATCACTATCGGGGGGCAAAAAGTTGCCGCAAACCAGTTCGACATTCGTATTCCACTCGGCAACCAACCGCTGGCCTTGATCGAGCAGTTCCCCTTCCGCTTCGATGCCGATCACGTCCAAGTCAAGTGTCGAGGCGAGCGCGCTGACGACGGCAAATCCACAACCCCACTCGAGAAATCGTCTGCCGATCAGCAATTGAGACTCCAACGTCCAAGCGAGCGATTGATAAACCAACTCGTAATCGGCGGCGACAAATTGTTCGATTTGCGGCTGGTCCCAGCGATCTTGGAAGGCTTCGATCCGGTTGCGAGCATCGGAAATCCATAAGCGTATCTCCGCGGGTAGCAAAAGCTGGTCTACCGACGAGGGGATGACAATTCGTTCTAACAAGGACGTTCTTTCGGTGAAGTTGCGCTAGGGCTGCGTGACCGCTAGGAATTAGGCTCAGACGAAGTGGACGAGGCGACGGGGCCATCGCAAAAAACGAAAAAATCGGGACCCGTCGCCTCGTCCACGACCCGAACAGCCGGTTTTCGGAAGGCATGCGAGTCCGCGTGGGCTCAATCGGGCTAGTTTGAATCGGGCTGGCTTGAATCGGGCAACCCATCGAGCTCGGGATGAGAGCATCCGCCCCAACCGAGTATGTCAATCTCCTCTGCCGAAGCCCAGTGACCTTGCTCGCCCCAAAGGGGTTCAAGGCAGACGGGGCAGCGAGCGTCGCAGCCGTTGGGGTATTGGTGCCGAGTCGTGAGGTCTGGCTCGAGCCAGATCGCCTCGCACTCGTCACAAACGACCAGCCCATGAGGGAGGGGACGATTTTTGACGTTTGTTAGCTTCCCAGTCTGGGAGGGTGTTTCCGTTTCGGCAGGGAAGCCGCAGATGCGAACCCCACATAAGCCACCGCCACAAATCGGACATTCGCCAACTGAGTGTTTTGGACTCACGATAGTTTGATCTCCGAAAAGCGAACGAATAAAGCGGAAAGGGATGATAAAGCGAAAAGGAATAAACGCGGAAAAGAATAAAGCGGCAAGCAGAAAGGGTGATTGAGAATACAGATTTCGCGAGTCATTCCATCGGGTACGCCGTAATCACCCCGGTGTCCTCCAAGACTATCCGAACACGACGGGCGAGTGGATTTTGTCGCCGCCCTCCGCTGATGCCCCCCACGTAGCCGACTCGAGTACCTAGATCGACCGTGTAGATCGTTCGCCCGTCATCGACTCGCACGGTCGTTCGATCTCCCGATTTCGCTTTTGCATAAGCCCGATCGATCGTTCGCAGCATTCCCTCCATCTCGCCATCGAATACCCCGTGACTTCCTGGCCGAGAGGGATCGTCTCGGGTGTGCCGACGCAAATGTTCCAGCCGATGCCCTTCGGCGCTTCCTGGGTTGTACAACAGACCCTCTTGAGAGATGTAGCGATTTTCGGCGACCTCCCTCAATACGCCATAGAGCAAATCGGCTTGAGCGGTGGTGGTCGGTGACGCCGGGATCGTGTCTGGGTTGCGCTCCTCCGCGACCTCGTTCGTGGCGGGAGCGCCCAGCTTCGGCAGATTCAAACCCCATCTTGCTTCCAGCATCGGTTGGAGCAGCGAGTACACCCCCACAAGGACGACCGTCGCGATCGCTCCTAGAGAGGATTTGCCTACGCTTAGGTGTTTTTTTCTCGATGAGTCCGATTTATCCATCTCTCCTGCCTCCTTCAGTAACCTAGATTAGTAGACTTGGCGCTGATTCCTGTCATGATAGTGTGCCTTGCAATCTCCCGCCTTCGCAAGAAAATTGGAAGCGATCTCGCTTGCATGTCACGATGCGATCGCATCGGAATTTAGAAGACCAGTCCCAGACAAAAGAAATTGAGGAAAAACAGCGTGAAGACCGTTCTACTTGCCTTGTTGATGTTCGCACTCCTACTGGTGACGTTTGATTCCCCGGCGAACGCAACGGAACCAGGCTGGTCTCCGATCATTATCCCTACCGGATCCTACCGCGACGAGATTAAGTCGATGCCGATTGAACAGCGTCCTTATCGTCCTGGACATTTCTATGGCAATACCGTTCGTCGGATGCATTACCACGGCGAGATCTTACCACGCCCGCTAGATCGTCCGGCAACGCAAAGCCGCGTCCCAACCGTTTTTGGCCCCACCAATCCGATTCCATCGCTGGCTCCGTCCGCGTCGGGACGCGATACCCGCAACGCGTACGGGATCCGTCGAATCTTGACAAATGGTCGTTTTGGTTCTTAACGATTGGGAGGAATAGAGGATGCGTTTGTCGGAATCCGTCTGAGCCACTAATTTGGGGCGCACCGTCGTTGCATCGTTCGGGGGAGAGACGGCTGGGGTTGAGTCGTTTTCGTGGCCGCGAAAACTGGTGCATCGATGGCGCCGTGCCGAGCGACCACAAGCAGCGAGACGACCGCCTGATTGACGCGTCCACTTTCCCCGCTCCGCAATCTTGACTGAATCGAAACCTTCTCCGCCCCTCCCATCCATCGCGTTGGTCCCGCCAGCGTGAAGCAAGACGCAGAGCCATTTGATATGCCCTCTCTCGCCCCCTCCACCGCGACCACCTTGCCGCAGTGGATCGGTATTCGCGCCGAGAAACATGGCGCTCGACCTGCAGTAACGTTTGTTGACGATGACGGGGTTTCCCGCTCGTGGAGTTATCGAGAGTTGTGGGGGCGCGTTTGCCAGTTTGCCAACCAGATGCCTAAGGTTGCCGAGCGTGATCCTCGCGCCTTGCTGTTGTTTCCCCCTGGATTGGAATTCATCGCAGGCTTCTTGGGCGCTCACGTCGCCGGTTGGATTCCGGTTCCCACTTGTTACCCCAAGCCGGGGCGGGTGATGGAGCGTCTCGATTCGGCCGCGCGTGATTGCCAACCCTCGGCGTTGATTAGCGACGCGGCGACGTTGGCGGGAATCGATCGCAATAAGTTGTGCGAAGCCGCGCGTGGGATTCCACAGATCGCCACCGATGCTTCGATCGAGGCGAGCTCGGCGAACGACCCTTCGCATTGGATCGATCCTCACTCGTTGTCGATTGATCCCGATTCGATCGCGCTGCTGCAATACACCAGCGGAAGCACGAGCGAGCCTAAGGGAGTGATGGTTCGTCATCGCAATGTGATGGCAAACCTGGCCGCGATTAAGCATGGATTTAAGTTGCCTTGGCAAGACGACGAGGGGAGCGAAGCGGAGACGGCCGTTTTTTGGTTGCCGTTCTTTCACGACATGGGGTTGATCGGCGGATTGCTCGCGCCGCTATATTCGGGGTATTCGATTGTCTTGATGAGCCCGCGTGCGTTTTTGCAGCGACCGATTCGATGGCTCCAATTGATCAGCGATTACAAGGCGACGGTGAGTGGCGCCCCCAACTTTGCCTATCAATTGTGCATCGACCGTATCTCCCCCGAGCAAACCGACTCGCTCGATCTTTCCCATTGGACGACGGCATTTTGTGGTGCGGAACCCATTGTGCCACGCACGTTGACTGATTTTGCTCACCGTTTTTCCAGCAGCAAATTTAGCCTCTCCGCCTTTTATCCCTGCTATGGCTTGGCCGAAGCGACCTTGCTTGCTGCTGGTGGTGACGGCCCCGCGGAACCTCGTTTACTAACCGTCGCCCGCGATGCACTCCGTGACGGACGCGTGGACGTCCAACCCGATGGACGTGGTAAAGCCTTTCAGAAGCTTGTCGCCTGCGGTTCGGCAGCCCAGGAAACGGAGTTGTTGATCGTGGATCCGCAGACACGCGAAGTTTGTGCGGAGCGAAGGATTGGCGAAATTTGGCTCAGGGGCGCTAGTGTCACGGCGGGTTACTGGAACCGAGACGAAGAGAATCAGCAGCGGTTTGCGGCGCGCACCTCAGATGACCGTGAAGGATTTTTTCGTAGTGGAGACCTTGGTTTCTTTGACGCGGGTCAATTGTACGTGACCGGACGGATCAAAGATGTCGTCATCCTGCGCGGCCGCAATTTGTATCCCCAAGACATTGAAGCCACGGTGCGAGAATCCCTCGGCAGCAATGGCGGACCATGTGCCGCGTTTGCCGTGGAAGGGGGACGTGGCGAAGGATTGGCCATCATCGCGGAAATCCAACGGCATTGCGATGAGTCGTTGCTACCCGAGATGATTCGTTCGATTCGACGCAGCGTGATCGACATTCACGAAGTCGACCCTCGCAATATTTTATTGGTGCGGCCAGCAACCGTTCCACTGACTAGCAGCGGCAAGATCCAGCGCCATCGATGTCGCGAGTTGTTTGCCGCCGATGAGATCCGTTGCAAGTATCGCTACGATCGTAAGTTCATGTCCGAGCAAACGCCGCTGGCAATCCCGCGACTTCCACCGAATCCGACCGCGACAGATCGCGAGCCCTTGTGCCGGATGATCGAAGCGTGGCTCGCCGAATGGCTTGTCGTTCGCGCTGGCGTGCAACCCGATCGTGTCGAGTTGGATAAACCGTTTGCGGACTACGGACTCGATTCGATGACGAGCGTCGAATTGAGTGGTGAAACCGAAGATTGGTCCGGAATCGAATTGACCCCCGTGGTTGCTTGGAGCCATCCGACAATCACGCAATTGAGTTTGTTCATCGCAAACGAATTGATCGGGGATAATGTGAGCGAGGAAATCTCACCGGCGGACGCAACGCAGGACATGTCGCCGTAGGATCCGGACCCCATGCTTGGTGGACTGGAACAACGCTCCGACACCGAGATCGATACGGTCCTGACCGATAAAAAAAGGGTCTGGACCGATGAAAACAAACCCTCGCCGATGATGATGGCAAACGATGCCCGCGTCGTCATGGATGCCAATGGGCATCAAATGCCCTCGTCCGTTCCTGCTGCAGCGGTCCCGTCGGTCTTCCCCTCGCTCCACCGCACGAGTGCTCAACTTCGATCCGTTGAGCCGACCGTTCGGTAAGCCGACGCACCACGCGTTACTTCGCTTCCTTCAATTTCTTTGCCTCGGCTTCGAGCGCAGCGACTTCATCTTCGAGTTGCTTTAGCTCCTGCAGGTCATCGGTTTGTTCGCGGGAACCAGCCAAGCGTGGTCGCAGCGTTTGTAGTTTCTTGTTGATCACATCGAGACGCTTCTTCGCTTTTTTATCCATTGTTTCGTTTTATTCCGGGAGGGGATCGAGCAAGCAAAACGCCATTGTACTTGATATCCAGCCCAAGCCGAGACTGCTGGAAATCGGAATCAGACGCAACAACGATGGCGATCATGTGTGCACCGCATCGTGGTGTGAGCGTACCGACGTTGCGTGAATGCACTGACTTCCACAAAGCACCGGCGCGAAGCGGGAGTCTATGACTTGGAAACAAGTACTTGCACCTGTCGTGCTCGTTTTAATCGGTACATTCGACATGACGCGATGGCGCAGCGCGTTAAAGTTTGCCAAAGATCGACGCCTTCGGGGGGGCAGGGAGCTACACCTTTGACAGACACGTCGTCGATTGCGCGGCTGCGGCCTACCCGGCCGAGACGTCGTGGTTGGCTTCGCAACCCATTCCGAGTGAACTTATCCGTATCATGTTTGCCGTTTCTTCCCAACGCGAGTTCGCTTCGGCCCCACGACGCACGAAGACGCGAACCTGCAATCGCGTTGGAGCCGTTAGTGTCGAGTTTTCGTTAGTCGCCATCCCGATGTTCCTGATCCTGTTTGCCGCCATCGAGCTGGGCCGGGGAATGATGACCGTCCAAGCGTTGGAGGAAGCGGCTCGTTCGGGATGCCGCATCGCGGTGCTAAAAGGCTCGACGACGGCGGATATCGACAGCGAGATCCATCAATTGTTAAGCGCGATGGGGAGCTTCCATTTTACCACGCAAACCATTCCTGCTGCGCTCGACACCGTCCCACAATGGGACCCGGTAACGGTGCGAGTCTCCGCGGACTTTGCGGACATGACTTGGTTGCCGGTTCCTCGATTTCTAGCGGGGATGAGCTACACCGCATCATGTGTTTTACCCCGTGAAGCGGAAATCGTTAAATAATCTTTGCTCCGCTGTCCTTTTGGGTTTGCGTTGCGATTGAAGTTTTTCACTCTCACCCTACAGGTGTCGATGATGCCCCGAATCGCTTTCTCTCCCATTTGCCAACGTCGTGGTGGCACGATCGTCTTGTTCGCAGCGATGATGGTCGTGATCATCGGCATGGTGGCGTTTGCCGTCGATATCGGTCGCATGCAATTGGTGCGAAGCCAGTTGCAAACCGCGGTTGACGCTGGCGCAATCGCCGGAGGTTTGCATCTCAAAAACAATCCCAACGACATTAAAGGCGCCAAGGCAGTGGCGGAATCGTTCATTGCCAAAAACCAAGTGGGGTTACTGGTCGATGTGCCTCCCGGCACGCTCGCCTTGGAAACAGGAAATTGGGACGCCAGTACGGGCACGTTTACGAAGTCGGCGAAATCGGCGAGCTCGATCCGTGTGTATGCGGTCCAAGTCAACGAACCGTTTTTTTTCGCAGGGATCTTTGGCCAATCCTCCTTCGCGATCCCGCGTCAATCGATTGCCTCCGCACCGGGAATTCCCTTGG
Source organism: Novipirellula galeiformis (assembly GCF_007860095.1). Lineage (NCBI taxonomy): Bacteria > Pseudomonadati > Planctomycetota > Planctomycetia > Pirellulales > Pirellulaceae > Novipirellula > Novipirellula galeiformis. The sequence goes on from NZ_SJPT01000003.1 coordinate 58,448, forward strand.
ACATCATGATCGTGCTCGATCTCTCCGGTTCGATGAGTTCCGATGGTCGCATTGAAGCGCTGCAACAAGCATCGCCCAGCTTTGTCGATACGATCGCGCAAGCGGGGAAAGAGGACCGCATCGGCGTCATGTGCTACGGCGTGCAAAACGGCAAATACTCTCCACAGAAAGAAGGGCACACGGGAACGCTGTATACCGCTTCACCCGCCGATTTATTCCCCGACCCTAGTCAAGCCTCGAGCGACTGGATCGGTGTTCTCGAGTCTCCCATGACAGATGATTTCAAGGAATTGACAAGCAATGTATTGACAAGCACCACCTTGATCGCCGGCAAGTATGGAGGCGGAACACCGATTGGCGCCGCCATCCGTGATGGGGCTCATTATCTCGCTGCCAACCATCGAGAACACGACAGCCAAGGCAACGATGTCAAAATGTTGATGGTGCTGATGAGCGACGGTTACGCCAATGAACCCAGTAGCGCCCCAGATGATTACGCGATCTCCATGGCCCAATATGCCGCGAAGCTCGGCATCGAAGTTCACACGATTAGCCTGGGCGATTCCGTCGACGTTTCGCTGATGAACGCTATCGCCCATGCCGCGGGTGGTCAGCAGTTTAGAGTGGAGGGCAGCGGCAGCGATCTAACCACAAAGCTGAAGGAAGCGTATCGCAATATTGCCGGTACAATCAACCGAACCCTGTTGGTGCAATAGTCCTATGATGTCAATGTCACTACAAGCGTCCATTGGGGGGCACGGTCCGGTGTCACGTGGTTCACGAACGCAATCCACCGCAAGACAAAAGTCTTGCGGCATCGCTGCGGTCGAATTTGCGGTTGTCTTACCGCCGCTGCTTTTGTTGGTCCTCGTTTCCGTCGAGATGGCTCGCGCGATCACCGTTCAACATTCGCTCCAAGAAGCGTCCATGAACGGATGCCGAATCTATGCGCTCCGAGACACGACGCAGCAGAAAGCAAGCAAGATGATCGAGTTGTCGTTGAACGAGGCAGGGATCAGCGGACATTCGATCCAATTTAGTCCCGCAACGAAGGGTGAAATCACCAAGGAGATGCAACCGGTCACCGTCGCCATTTCGGTGCCGTACAACCAAGTGGGCGTTGGCGTTCAATGGTTCCTCGCTGGATCCACGGTCACGGCGCGCACGACGTTGCCGGCTGAGTCTCCCTGACGTTCTGTGCATCGCGTGGACCTGGTGAACGCTTGCCGCCGCTTGGTTTGCACGGCCGGCGTCCTCAGCTCCTGCCCTAAGCAGGTGCGGTCTTTGTTTCCCCCGCTGCGGAGTGGCTGCGGTCGGCGAGTCATGAGAATCGATTCGTCGGGATGGCTTGCCAGGCATTACAGTCATCGCCGATGCGACGCTCTTTACCCGAATCTTCCACAAACCAAGTCGATTGCGGAGCACTTCTTGCTACAATTCGAAATTGGCTCGCGAACACCCATCGGAGCCCTATTCGCCTTCATTTTACCCGGTTTCGTAGCGGGCCCCCTTCGCTGCCGGTTCCTGGAAACGAGCCAAGCCCGCATCGATTGCAGGCGAATTGACGCCAAGACGAAAACCAGACAACGCGACTAAAGCCGACGATGAGCAAGAAGAAAAAGAAAAATACTCGAATTCCACACAAGTTTCTTCCCTGGATTGATGTCCGCAAGAAGTACCGGTTGTCGCACGCTCATATCCAAATGGCTCGCGAGTTAGGGATGTCCCCGAAACGGTTCGACCGCCTCGCCAATACCGAACACAAACCTTGGAAAGTCCCACTCCCCGACTTTATCCAGTCGCTCTACGAAAAGAAGTTCGAGAAGAGCGAACCTGATCATGTGCAATCGATCGAAGAAATGGCGGCCGAACACATGGCTCGACGCGAAGCTCGCAAAGCCGCAAGGGCTGCGGAAGAAGCCGCCGAACAGGCTGATGACGGTGGCGACGCTGTTGCCGATGACGCTGTTGCCGAGGGAGCTGTTGCCGATGACGCTGCGACTGCAGCCGTGAACGATCACGAAACGGATGCCGTCGAGGCAAGCAAACCCAGCGTCTCGATCGAGACAGACGCGACCGAGACAGACGCGACCGAGACAGACGCGAACGAGACAGACGCGAACGAAGCCGTCGAGGCTGCTAAAACGCCGTCCAACGACCTTCGCTAGTGGAATTCAATACTGGATTGTCCAGGCGGCTTTCGTTTGCATGCCACCGGGGCGGTTGCCGATAAGTCGGAACAACGCTTCCGCACCGGACTTCTCCGACGCGTTTTTTAACGCCGGTTAAAACTTCAAACTGGCTTCGAGGAACAGGGCGTCATCGAGATCGATCTCGATATCGTTACGTTCATATTCGATCGTCCGATTGAAGGCGTAACCGGCTTCGAAATAGAGGCCTCGGTTGCCAGTCCGCACCCACTCCCATCCGCCAAACAACCGTAGGTCGCTGAGGGTGAGTTCGTCCGTTTCGCCACTGTCTCGCGTGACCGCCCAGGTGTTACCGCCGAGTGTGCCGCCAAGATAGGCCCATGTTTCGGCATTGCCGCCGTCCTTCCAAAGCCGCCGTGCGATTCGAGGACGCGGCAACATGGCATCGACTTTCCATTGCGGCGTGGGCGTCCACGTCGCGCCCAAGGCGGGCAAGAGTGGCAAGTCGGCGCGGCCGAGATAGACGGCGCCAAAGGACAAACTTAGATCCGATCGGTACTGCCAATGGATCAAGCCGAGTCCAAACAGCCGAAACGCGTTGTCGCGCGTCGTAAAGTCGCTGCGAACCGAAGGGGTCACCACCAACGTGGTTGAAATCAGCGGCGACCACTCTTTGCGGTTAAAAAACGTGACCCCGGTATTGTAGAGCGTGCCGGGGACGTCGACCGTATGGGGGCCATTGAAATGGTCGGCACGAAAGTAGGGACGCAGGACGAGGATGTTTTCGAGAGAGCCCAGCGGCACCGCGAACCCCGCCCGCGCTTCCTCAAACGTCACGTCCAATCCGCCAGCCGCATCCCCGGTATCCAACAAGTGGCCTCCAAGCAATTCCGCGCCCTGATAAAAACTCTTGCGGAACCGCTCCACGGGAGTTTCACGCAGGGCAAAGAATGCGGGATCGTACAACTCGATTCGCGGCGACATCCCGAACTCAGGCGCGTCCGTGAAACTGGGGATTAACTCTTGCCCGAGCAAGCCAGACGTCGCCAACGTCCCAATCAGGGCGATGGCAGGCGAAAGAAGGAATTGGCGTAAGCGTCGCAACATCCTGGCTCCGTCGAAGTCGAGAACCACCAGGATTAGCAAACCGATGCGGGTGGAGGAAAGAGCGAAGCGTTTAGACGATCTTTGTTTTGCCGCCGGGGATTGGGACCGGGTAGCGTCCTTGGGCGTCCGGAATCACGGGGGCGGCGTCCGCGAGCGAATGCATCGCCGCAGTATTGGCTAATTCGATCTCGCTACCGATGGCATCGTCCCAGCGGATGACCTTGCCACTATATGTCGCCATCCGCCCCATGATTGCGGTCATCGTGCTGTGGGCACCATATTCGCCTTCGTGGATCGTTTCGCCGCGGCGGAGTGCCGTGAACAAATCGGTATGCTCTTGGGCATAGCCGTTGGTGTCACGCCGATCCGCATCACTTTGCCAAATCACGTTGCCTCGCGAATCACGCAATATCGCGTTGGCGAGATCCGCCGAACCTTGGGTGCCATGAGCGAACTCGCCGATACTCGTCCGGCAACCTTGCATGTGTCGACATTGGCTCAACATTCGAGCGCCACCGGCATAGGTGTATTCGACCATATGGTGATCGAAAATTTGGCCATGGTCGATTCCGTCCCTCACTTCGCGGCCGCCTTGACCTTGGGCTTCAATCGGATGCGATTTCATCAACCAATTGATCACGTCCAAATTATGAACGTGTTGTTCCACGATATGATCGCCGCTTAGCCAATTGAAGTAATACCAATTGCGCAGTTGGTACTCCAGTTCGGTTTGATCTTGAGTTCGCGGTCGTACCCACACGCCGGCACCATTCCAATAGGCCCGTGCAAACATGATCTCACCAATCGCTCCGTCCTGGATACGCTCGATGCATTGACGATAACGAACTTCGTGACGTCGTTGCAAACCGACGGCGACGGACAATCCTTGCTCGATCGCGATTTGGTTGGCCGCCAGCACGCGGCGAACGCCGACCGCATCCGTCGCAACCGGCTTTTCCATAAAGACATGCTTGCCCGCCTGGACGGCCGCCTCGAACTGCAGTGGGCGAAAGCCAGGGGGGGTCGCCAAAATCACCACATCGACGTCACTGGCCATCACTTGTTTGTAGGCGTCCAGGCCGACGAAACGACGGTCGTGAAGATCGACCTGGGATGGATGCTTTCCCTTGAGGGATCGATAGGCGGATTGGAGATTGTTTTCAAACACGTCGGCCAACGCCACCAACTTCACCTCGCCACCGTGGGTGCGGAGGGCATCGAGCGCCGCTTCGGTTCCCCGTTTGCCACATCCGACCAAGCCGATCTTGATCGAATCGCTTCCGAAGGGGTGAGCCGCTCGAGCGACCCCGAGTTCGGCGCCCGCGATCGCCCCCCCGGCCAAGATGATCCCGCCCCCCTTCAGAAATCCGCGACGCGACGGCGCCTGAGGCGGCTGACTGGAGGGCGTGTGTGTTTTAGGAGGGGGTGTTGGCATCTCGGCGGATTAACCTTCGGGAATACGAATGTCGGAGCTAAAGTGCAGCCGCAATTGCGTCGTCAAGGTCCTTCAGAATACCCCGCAACGAGCATTCCGGCAATCAAAACGCCGTTGTCTGGCAAGAATCGCCTTGGTCTGGCAAGAAACAATGGACCGGTTGCTCAAATGCCCCCGGTTTCTTTTCGGCGTTTGAACCATAGCGGATGCCAAACGATCAAGTCGAGGTCGAGAACGATCAGGTCGAGGGCGAGGGAAACGAGCAATTGGCAGCTCGATACCACCGCATATTCCTCGTTTGGTCCTCACTCCCACGCGTGGTTTCTCGTGTTCGGATTGCCACATTTCGCTTTGTCCGTTTGTCAGTAAGATGGTGTTGATGAATGCAAAACCAAGCAGTCCGAAGCTGACGTCCGAACCGCTACCCCCCTCGACCGCTCGGGAAACGAGGACGCGAGCAAAACCGACTCCGACGCTGGAACCGGCAACCCCGGCGACTCCCTGCCTTGATGCCGCGATGCGGATCGATCGATTTCGCTTGCGCCGTGACAAGAAGCGATTGAGTCCCGAAGCGTACGCAAAACGTCTGGCCGAATCGGTCAAACAATGTGATGCACGCAAGGCTGCGACGCCTCGGATCGAGTACTCCGATGAACTGCCAATCTCGGCGCATCGCGACGAGCTGATCCAACTGATCCGCGATCGCCAAGTCATTGTCGTTTGTGGTGAAACGGGCAGTGGCAAGAGTACCCAATTGCCCAAAATCTGTCTCGAAGCCGGACTCGGTCGCGAGGCGATGATCGGACACACCCAGCCGCGTCGTTTGGCGGCTCGTAGTATCGCGACGCGCTTGGCCGAGGAACTCGAGACCACGCTCGGCAAAACCGTGGGCTACCACGTTCGCTTCGGGGATCAAACGGGGCCCGAAACGTTGATCAAACTGATGACCGACGGGATCCTGTTGGCGGAAACTCAATCCGATCGCTTCCTCGATGCTTACGATGCGATCATCATCGACGAAGCTCACGAGCGATCGCTGAATATCGATTTTTTGTTGGGCTACCTGCGGCGGTTGCAATCGAAACGGCCCGATTTGAAAATCATCATTACCTCGGCAACGATCGATGCGGAGCGGTTTGCCGAGCACTTTGCTGATGAATCCGGCCCCGCTCCGATCGTCAACGTCGAAGGCCGCGGCTATCCGGTTGAACTCCGCTACCTGCCCTGGGAAGACGTCGTCAACGATGAAGATCGCGGCTACGATTTAGCTCGCCACGTGATCGCTGGAATCGAGTCGTTGTCGCGGGGTGGCGGCGGCGGTGACACGTTGGTCTTTTTGCCCACCGAACGCGATATCCGCGAAGTCACCCATCGTGTCGCCGGGCACTACAAGCGATTGGGGATGCCCAATCGAGTGGATCTATTGCCGCTGTATGCGCGCTTGCCACAAAAAGAACAGCAGCGGATCTTTCATCACGACGCCGGCAAGCGTCGGATCATCTTCGCCACCAACGTGGCGGAAAGCTCGTTGACGGTTCCCGGAATTCACTCGGTGATCGATACCGGGACCGCTCGGATCAGCCGCTACAGTCCGCGCAGCAAACTGCAACGATTGCCGATCGAGTCGGTCAGCCGCGCGAGTGCGAATCAACGCGCCGGTCGTTGTGGGCGTATTGGTCCCGGCATTTGTGTGCGTTTGTACTCACTCGATGATTATGAATCGCGTGACGCGTTCACGACGCCCGAAATTCGGCGAACCAATTTGGCTTCGGTCATTTTGCAAACCAAGACGCTACGACTTGGTCGCTTGGAAGAGTTCCCGCTCCTCGATCCGCCGCGTCCCGAATCGATCCGCGAAGGGATTCGTACGTTGATGGAATTGCGGGCGATCGATGATAAACATGAATTGACCGAAATCGGTCAAAAACTAGGCCGATTGCCCGTCGATCCTCGCGTGGGAAGGATGATCCTGGCTGCGGACGAGTTCGGCGTGTTGCCTGAAATCTTGCCCATCGCGGCGGCGCTCGAAATCCAAGATCCCCGAGATCGCCCGCAAGAAAAACAGCAAGCGGCCGATGAAGCGCACGCGATGTTCAAGGATCCCAATAGTGATTTCCTGTCCTATTTGAAGTTGTGGCGGCATTATGAAGAGGCTCGTGAGAAACATTCACGCAATAAGTTGACACGCGTCCTGCGTCAACAATTTTTGTCGCCCAATCGCATGCGTGAGTGGTCCGACGTCTATCGTCAACTCAAAGAAATGGTCGCGACGTCACTGGGCGAACGCAAAGGAGCCCGCAAGAAAATTGGTGCGATTCGCTTTGCCGATGATCCCGAGCGATTGCTTGACGCCAACTTAGACGACGCGTTGCACCAAGCTTTGTTGACCGGATTGTTGTCGAGCGTCGCGACGGTCAAAGAAAAGGGGGAGTACACCGGGGCCGGTGGATTGAGGCTTTACTTGTGGCCCGGAAGTGGTGTGGCGGCAAGCAAGCCGAAGTGGATTGTGGCTGCCGAGCTTGTTGAAACCGCCAAGCAATACGCACGCACGGTGGCGCGAATCAAACCTGAGTGGATCGAAACCATCGGTGCCCATCTGCTCAAACGATCGCACAGTGATCCGCACTGGAGTTCCAAGTCAAGTGGTGCCTTTTGTTATGAACGTATCTCGTTGTTTGGGATGCCCGTGGTGGTTCACCGCCGCGTGCCCTTGCCGCCCATTGATGCTTCGACCGCTCGCGATTTATTGATCGAACACGGCTTGGTCGAGCAGCAAATGAAGACGACCGCACGCTTCGTGCGATTCAACCAAAACTTACAAGAATCGATCGCGTCGTTGGCCGCCAAGACACGCCGACGTGATTTGGTGGTCGATCCCTACGCGGTGGAACGTTTCTATCAATCGCACTTGCCCGAAGACGTTTGCGATCGTGGCCGGTTGGAGAAATTCGATCGCGCGCTCGAAGCCCCCGCTTGGACCAAACAGCTTCGCGACGCCGCGGATTTGTCGGCTTGGCTGCAATCGCCGCCTAAGCTTGATGAAAACGCAACGCCGTACATGCAGCCCGATGATTTAATCGAAGCCGCCAGCGAAGCGATCACCAAGGAAGCTTTTCCCGACGAACTGCAAATTGGCAGTTCGCGATTGCCGCTTGAGTATCGCTTTGAACCGGGGGCGGAAGCCGACGGGATCCAATTGAAAATCCATCAAGCCGCGTTGCCGCAAGTCAGCGACGAGCGATTGGGGTGGTTGGTTCCCGGATTGTTGCAAACCAAGCTCGTCGCGATGATCAAATCGTTGCCCAAGCGAATCCGGCGAAACCTTGTGCCCGCAGCGGACATTGCTGCAAAAGTCAGCCAGGAATTGGCTGCGGATTATGGCCAAGTGCCGTTCATGCCATCGGTATGTGCCGCGTTTTCGCGGCACGCTGAAATGCCAGTGACCCCCGATGATTTTCAGTCCGAGAAACTCGACGATTATCTGCAATTCCTCGTTACGGTGGTCGACGATGACGGCAAAACAATCGCCAGTGGACGCGAAGTTCAACCGCTGAAGGAAAAACTAGGTTCGGCAAAGGACCAGCCCGAGACTGCCGAAGCGGATCTTTCCGATGAATCGTGGTCTCGCGAGTCGATGGTCACGTTCGATATTGAGTTGCTACCCAAAGAGGTTGTGCGGACGCGAGGCGGGGTGAAGGTCGCACAATACCCGGCGTTCTTTGACAAGGGGGACGGCGTTGCCACGCGTTTGGTCTCGGACTTGCAAACCGCCGACGCGATCACACGTCAAGGCTTGACGCGATTGTTTGCCTTGGCTGAAAAGAAAGAATTGCGGACTCAGGTGCGATGGCTGCCTTCGCTTGAGCAAGCCAAGGTGAAGCTTAGCGGGGTGGTTTCCGCCGCGTCGATGGAATCGCAATTGATCGACTTGTTGGCTCGTATCGCGTTTGTCGAAAACGAACCCGTCATTCGAAGCAAAGAGGCGTTCGATCAACGCCGCAGCGAACGGGCACGGCGGATCGCCGAAGCGACTCAAGAGGTCGCAGTATGGTTGTCCGCGATGGCTGACGCCTACTTTTCCGCTCGACGCCAAATCGAATCGACGACTGGAAATCGTTTCGATCAAGCGATGCGGGATGTCCGTACACAGATGGAATGGTTGATTCACGACCAATTTCTTGCGGCCACACCTTGGGCCTGGCTCAAGCATTATCCTCGCTATTTCACCGCCATCGCGTACCGTTTGGAGAAGCTGACCAGCGGCTCGGCCCCTCGGGATCGCGAAGGGACCGAAACGGTGGAGAGTATTCGCCAGCGATGGATGTCAACGCTACCCGAGAGCGAGCGAAATCCGCGCGACCAATCAGCGATCGAAGTGCGTTGGATGATCGAAGAGCTACGAGTCAGTTTGTTTGCTCAACCGCTTGGCACGTCGATCAAAATCTCACCACAGCGATGCGAAAAAGCGATCAAGTAGCGAAAATACAACAAGCATTGCGGCACCCCCACACTCAGCCACCCGTGCGGTGGTTAGGGTTTTGCCTGTTAAGCGGCTCGGGGTAATGAATCGCGTTTTGGGGTGCCGTCGCGCTCAGGTAAAGGCGTGTATCTTTCACAAAGGTAAAGCGAATACGCAGGAGTTTGGATCACGTCGGCAATTACACTGGATGGGCGACACGGTGGAAGGTGGCGAGTGAACGGTCGTCGGTCTCGCGTCGAACCGATCCGACAGACGCCTGATCGGACAGACGCCCGTTCCGCCTATTGGACCGCGCGCCTGTCGGACCGGGCGCAGCAATGGCTCCCCCAACTCGTATGCCCGCGCTGAGATTAACCGCGCAAACGCCATCCGCATTGGGGGCGTTTTTTATCATCTTTACCCCGCACGAATTCTCGCATGAGCCGATTCAATTTTTTTCGCTCGTCCATTCGTACTTCCGCCAGCGGCCATCCCAAGGCGCACATGACGTGGGCGTCACGCAGCATGGCAAACAGCGTGATCCGGACACGCACGTTTTTGCGCAAACAATTGTGGGTCTGGCCCATTGTTGCGGTCTTGGTTTTAAGTCTGGTTGGCTACTTCACCAATAATTTGGTCGAAACCACGATCAAAGGAAATTTAAGTTCGGGGCTGAAATCGTTCGTGGGCATTGAAACGGAGATGCTCGAGAAGTGGTTTCGTGTGCAGAAGTCGAATGCCCAGACGCTGGCAAATTCATTGCCCGTGCGCAGTGTGGTTTACAAGATGATCGCCGAGCAAACCGAGGCTGCTGCGTCAGAACCGGCAACGACGTCGCTCGACGACGAGTTGCAAACGCACTTAGCTCCCGCGATGTCGTCTCACGATTACATCGGTTACTTTGTTGCCGATCGCTCTCATCGCATTCTCTCGGCATCGCAACACGCCTTGGTAGGGCAGGATGATATCCCTGAGTATCATTCGTTTCTTGCCGAGTGCCTCGAGGGAAAAACGGTCGTCTCTCCTCCCTTTGCGAGCGTTGTGATGCTGCCCGATGAGACGGGACGATTGCGAGTCGGCCAGCCGACGATGTATGCCTGTGCCCCGCTGCGCGATGAATCGTTCCAGGTCGTCGGAGTGTTGGCATTGCAGATTCGGCCCGAACGTGAGTTCACGGGAATCTTGCAATTAGGGACGGTGGGTGTCTCGGGAGAAACGTACGCCTTCAACGAAGAGGGCATGATGGTTTCCAATAGTCGTTTCGATGAAGAGTTGATGCTGTTGGGGATTTTGCCTGACCGCGAAAACTCACGTTCGATTTTGAACGTCTCGCTTCGCGATCCTGGAGGCAATATGCTCGACGGATATCGACCGCAAACGCGTCGCTCGAAACTGCCGCTGACCCGTATGACCGCAGATGCGATTGCTGGTAACGCGGCAGTCGACGTGGAGGGCTATCGCGACTTTCGCGGCGTTCCTGTTGTCGGGGCTTGGCGCTGGATGCCGGAGTACAAGATCGGCGTCGTCACGGAGATCAGTGTTGCCCAGGCGTATCGGCCGCTCGTGATTTTGAGGACAACGTTCTTGGCGCTGTTCGGCATGTTAATCCTTAGCTCGATTGCCATCTTTGCGTTCACGGTGTTGGTATCCCGATTGCATCGCGATGCTCAAAAGGCTGCGTTGAAAGCACAACAACTCGGGCAATATACCTTGGAGGAGCAAATCGGACGGGGCGCCATGGGGGTCGTTTACCGTGGCCACCATGCCATGCTCCGCCGTCCCGCAGCGATCAAGATGTTGGATATCGAAAAAATGAATGAGGAGACACTCGCACGCTTCGAACGCGAGGTGCAAATCACCTGCCAACTGAACCATCCCAACACGATTGCGATTTACGATTACGGTCGCACCCCCGAGGAACTGTTCTACTACGCGATGGAGTTCATCGAGGGAATTGATCTGCAATCGTTAGTAACCCAGTACGGACCGCAGCCCGAAGCACGCGTGATTCATATCCTGCGGCAAATGTGCGGTTCCTTGTACGAAGCTCATTCGCAAGGGTTGGTACACCGCGACATCAAACCGGCCAATACGATGATTGCCGTACGGGGCTGCGTACCCGATGTGGTCAAAGTGCTTGATTTTGGGTTGGTCAAATCGATCAACGATACGACCGACAAGCATCCCCAAAATGGCTTGACGGGAACTCCGCTCTACATGTCGCCCGAAGCGATTCAGTCGCCGCTCACGGTCGACGCCTGTAGCGATCTTTACGCAGTCGGTGCGGTCGGCTACTTCTTGATCACGGGCCGTCCAGTGTTTCAAGCCGAGACCATCGCAGAGTTGTGCCACAAACATTTGGACGATGACCCCGTCTCGCCCTCGCAATTGGTCTCTGGGGCTATCTCGCCTGAGTTGGAGCACGCGATTTTGTCGTGTTTAGAAAAACGTCGTGCCAAGCGTCCTCAAACGGCACGCGACTTGGCAAAACTACTTGAGAAATGTCCGTTGGCTCACGATTGGACCACCGAAGATGGGGGCCAGTGGTGGAGTCGACATGATCGAGGCAAGAAACGCCCCAGCGGTGTCGCAGCCAAAGCACCCGTGGATGCAGGTCCCGTGACGGACCAAACGATGGATCAAACCATCGACCAAGCCGGCACATGATTGGGCCGCATGCGATTGGGCGTGTTCGGAGTTAGGTGGAGGGCACCGCCGAGGGCGAAGCGAAGCGCCGAGACGCGACGTAAACGCCTCAAGCGGTGGATCATGCAATTCCATCGGCTATGAGGATGACGTGGGATTCACCCGAAGCGACGATGTGATTTTCGAATCACTCCTAGGCGGCGTCATTGAATCCTAGGCGGCGTCATTGAACAGCCGGCCACCGCCACGCTGTTTGTTTTCGCCTTTGCTGGATCGATCGTAAGTGCTCGGCGTGTCGATACCGGCCAGTAATCGCAGGACGTCCTGAGAGTAGTTGGCCAAGTGGTACTGGCACACGAACAACGAGACCGCTGCGGTGTGAGTCGAAGCGATCGTCGCGGCGATCGCGCGGCTGCGATTGACGAGTTCGACTTCGTCAAGGGAATCGAGTTTTTCGATTAGGGTCGTGCCCGTCGGCGGCGCATGCTCATCGCTCAGCAACCGTTCGCGGTTTTCCACCATGCTTTCTAGCTGCGTCACGGCGCCGAGCAATTCCGCTGCGGAATCGCCGACCTCGTTGGCGCTACCGACTTTAGTTTTCAGACGCGTGTCGGCAATCATCTTCTGGACCGTATCGACAGCGATCTCAAGGTCGTCGAGATACTCAACGACGCGGGCGGGCCAAGTTGGAATTTGCATGGTTCTACGAGCTGCGGTTCATTTGGAATAATTGGAACATCGGATCGGCAATGGCACCGGCCGATGCCTCGGTGAGATCCTCGACAATCAACTGGTCCATTTGCTGCTGGAAAACTTCCTCGGTTCGTCCCCCATGCATGTAAGCGGGTTTGCCGACCGATTTGCGCATCGAATCGAGCATGCTACCAAACAGAGTCTGGCCGACAAAATCAGTAAACGCTTCCTGGGTTTCGTTTGCAGGTTGTTGGGGCGATTGGGATACCGAGTGTTGATCCAGTGTCGAGGAAGCCGATCCGAACGGGGACGAGGAGGAAATGTTCATGCGAGTAACCGTTTTGAGGGAGGGAGCGGTCTACTGGAATACGACTTCGCCATACAAGTCGCCTTTGGCTTTCAGCGTTTTGATGATTGCGATCAAGTCGGATGTGGGGACGTCTAATGCATTGAGTGCATCGGCCAAGTTTTTTAGCTTTGCGGTTTCGCGAGGATCCGACGGGTCGCCGACACCGACCAATCCGCCTGCGCCGCCCGCTTCGATACGAAGGTTGCGATGCGTCACCAGCACGGGAGCGATTTCCACGTCCTTGCCAATCACCACAATCCCCTCGCGTTCGTTGATCACGACACGCGATGAATGGCTGGCAATTTGGATCGGTAGATTCAGCAACAGCGAAATGAACTTGATCGGGTTTTCTTGATAGAGCTTTGGTATCTGGACTTGAACGTGCAATTGGTCAATGGCTTGGGCGCGTGGGCGATCGGTACCCGAGAGCGATCCGCCTCGTGATCGACCGGAGTCACCGAGCGTCAGTGCAGACAAACTATTGACTTCATCTTCGATGCGTTGGGTATTATCAAAGCTGGCGAAGTCGCGTTCGAGAATCAACGTGATCATGCCATCTTTTTGAAAGGATGCCGCAACGGTGGTTTCCATCTTGGCTCCGCCTTGAACCGTGCCTGTCGTCGCAGGTCCGTCGACAGAAACTTTGACGCGGCCCTGAGCAATCGCATACACGGTTGGGTTATCCGCTCGCGGTCCCAGCAGGGGCGTTAGCATCAAGTAACCACCTTCGAGACTTTTCGCGTTGATGGCGTTGACGGTGATGTCGATTTGGTCGCCGTTTTGCGAACCCACGGCCGGAATTTTCGCGGTCACAAAAACCATGGCAACGTTCTTTGCGTCGGCAACATCTTTCAAATCGAGTTGGCCGAGGGTATCGACCGCCATCGATCCGCCCATCAATTGCATCATGCGGGCAAGCGCACGCGCGGTCGGTGCCGCATCACTATCACCTGTGCCGCGCAGTCCGACGACTAAGCCGAGTCCTTGCAGCGTGTTGATCTCTTGCCCTTTCAAACGGCACATGTCGCCAAGTCGAAGCGTGGCTGCATCCGCTTGGTTTACCAAGACGCAGAGTGCCAGCGTGATGACGATTAGACGTGTAGGATTCATCCGATGCCTAGGGCGTTGTGTGAGCTTGGTTAGAGGCGATTCGCGATTGGGGTGAGGCTCGTGCTGCATTGCCATTTTATGCCAAGTCGCGCGGTGGTTCGGGACACCGAGATTGATCACGGCGGCCCATGCCATGTTGTGCTCGTTAAAAGGGTTGGACGCGGTCGAGCCAACGGCTAAACCAACCTCGTTTGTAGCCATCTCGCAAATGTCCCTGATCTTCCTTGCGAATTTCAAGATCAATCAGGTCGCGGCTCAGGATCACATTGTCCGGCGCGATGTCTTGCGCTCGGCAAATGCCCGATAACGATGTTTCCCAGAGGTTGTCGTTGATGCGAATCGTTTTGCGAGCTTCGACCACCAGGTTTCCGTTGGGGCGAATGTCAACCACGGTCGCGGCAATGTTGAACGTCATCGATTCACGCGATTTCAGCGATGCTTGACTACGGAATTGTGACTCCGACTCGGTCGCAACCGTGGGGTCCCCATTGTCTTGGGGGTCAGGGCGCAAGCGGAAATCGGTTAAACGAATCCAATCCGAAAGAATCGCTTCATACAGGGTTTTCTTGCGAGTTTCAGCGGCACCGGTCGCAGTCACACTGGTGATTTCATCGACGCGAATCGTGAGGATGTCGTTTTTTTGAAACGTCCTTAAACGCGGGGCGGGTTGATACGTCCAACTCACATTGCTCAGCATCGCGGGGGCGCCCTGCGCCGCGGTTCGTGGGACCGGCGGCGATGCAGGCGGTTGCTGGGGTTGGTGTGGCATCGGCAACGGCTGCAGCATCGCTCCCGGTGCCTGCGATTGCATTGGGGGGCCCGGTTGACGCAACAGCGAGCTCTCTTGAGCCTGAGTGTGCGGGATCCCAATACCGATCATCCCGATCAAAATCGAAATCGCGTGAGCGAAACTCACGGGAGGAGCGAGGGACAGGAATCGGATTGTCATGTCGTTCATTATTGGGTGCGAGGCGCTCGTGTGACGATTTCAACTAAACCGCTTGAAACAACACGTGCGACCAATCGTTTGCGTGGTTGGAGTGTTTCGATTTCGATGAGCTCGGATTCCGCACCCTCGCCTAATGCTTTTGCATTGGTGGTCACACTAATCGAGCCATTGAGCACGCGTACTTCGACAAGGTCGTTGCGACGCACGAGCATCGGCATGCCTACCAAATGACGTGAAATGGGCTGATTGCTCCGCAGATTGCCGCGTGTTTCCATGCCAATCAATTCGGCTGGATCGGTGCAATACGTGTCATCCCAAGTGTCTTGGGGGATCGGACGGGAGGTCAGGTCGGCAGGGCCCAGTCGATGGCCGGAACGGAAACTTTGAGTTGGAACGACGGCGATGGGGTGCGCCCGAAGGGTCGCGGCAAGGTCCACTTCGATCGTGCCATCGAGTCCACGCGAAACGACTCGCAGCGCGCATTCGCCCTCCTCCACGCCGTGAAGAAAGTCGGCTCGTTCGATGCCGCGTGCCAGTTCAAGATGCTGCATCGCCGGTTGTTGGCGATCGATGCTTAATTCGTAATGCTCTAACAATGTTGGTTCCGCTCGCTGGATCGCAGTCTCGATCCACTGAATCAAACGATCGGCAAACGAAGGGTCGAGATTCGCCCTCGGTAGCGTCGTTGCCGCGGGCTGCGCCGGATCGATTCGGTGGGACGATTGGCGGAGGTCGGCCTGTTGAACGTAGCTCGCTTGTTGAATGGTTGTTGCCGAAGGCGGAGCGGGCGACGCCGGTTGGGGCGTTGTGTCGTAGACGATTTCGGTTACGTCCGGACCGACCCAGTAAACGCGGCGAGGGGTCGCGTCCGCGTTCAAAATGACATCGGTCAATCGATCACGGTCGACTCGCATTGCCTTCCCATTGAGCGGCACCAGCCCGACCGCCGAGCGACTCAGGCGTGACCACCCTGGCGTATTGGGATCCAACGGAACCACCACATCGCCCAGACGAACAATCGGAGAGTGGACCACCGATTGGCCCTTCATGCGAAACGTCCACGAAGTGGATTGATCGATGGAGGTCGTTTGGGAAGCCGCTGCGGAAGCGGATTTGCGAACGGGAACGAGTGCGCCGGTTTGTGCATGCAGCTCCGAACCACCCCATACCAAGGCGAGGGTGTAGAGGACGATTCGGACGTAGAAGGCCGCATTCATGTTCAAACCAAAGAGACCGTGTATTGCTTTGACCGCGTCGTGACGGATCCGTTTCAGAGAAGGGCGGATCCGTTTCAAAGAAGAGCAGGAGTGTTGGGAACCGATGACACGAAACTAGAACCGACGTAGGTTCGAGATGTTCTGCATGACTTGGTCACCGGCCTGGATGGCTTGGCTATTGAGTTCGAATGCACGCTGGGTGGTGATCAAATCAATCAGCTCTTGTACCGGTTCAACGTTCGAGGCTTCGAGGTTCCCTTGCACGAGTCCTCCAAGCCCTTCTTCACCGGGGTTGCCTGCTTGTTCGGGGCCCGACGCATCGGTTTGTTGGTACATGTTTTCGCCCAATTTCAGCAATCCATCGGGGTTGATGAATTGCGCCATTTGGATTTGTCCGACGTTGGCGAGTTCCACTTGACCGGGTTGTCGCACCATCACTTCACCGTTCTGGTTGATTACCATCGCGGTGGCGTCGTTGGGAATCGTGATCGGTGGGTCGAGCAAGCGGCCCATTTGCGCGGAGCCCATGACGAGTTGGCCGTTGGCGTTGACGTCGAGGTTGCCGGCCCGCGTGAACATGGTTTCTTGAGTCGACGGATCGACCACCCGGAGGAAGCCACGGCCTCGAATGGCCACGTCCAAGTCACGCCCGGTTTGTTGCAGCGTGCCTTGTCGCTGGTCCGTTTGCGTGCTGGTGATCCGCACGCCAAGCCCGACCTGGGTCCCGACCGCCGCTGGATTCTGTGTTGCATCTTTCACGCCGGGGTAAACTTCGGTGCGATAGAGCAAGTCTTCAAAATTGGCTCGGTCTTTTTTGAATCCCGTGGTATTGATGTTCGCTAAATTATTCGCGATCACATCCAGCTTGGTTTCCATCGCTCCCATGCCGGTGGCAGCGGTGTATAGCGATTGAACGCTCATTAGGAACTCCGTTTCCAAAAATTAGTTGTTTACGATTGCAAGACGCGACTAATCAGTGATCCCATCACGTTGTCTTGGTTTTTAATCATTTGTACGTTCGCCTCGTACATCCGAGAGGTCTCGATCAACTCCATCATGGCCATCGTCGGTTTCACGGACGATTGCTCCAACTGACCCGCTACTACTCTCCGCCCGTTGCCAGGAACAAGATCAAAGTCGGCCAGTGGTTTGAAGAGGTTTCCGCCGAGGTGAGTTAAATCGCCTTGGCTTTTCGGTTTCGCTAACATGATTTCGTAGCGAGTATCGCCTTGTTGAATTCGTCCTTCGGGTGCGACGTGATAGGGCTTCGTGGGGTCGAGTTGAATGTGTTTTCCGTCGCTACCGATGACTTGATCGCCCGCGGGATTGATCATGCGTCCGTGGTGGTCGAAGGTGAATTCGCCCGCCCGCGTCAGTAAACGCTCCTCACCGCGTTGAACGACAAAGAACGACTCGTCATCGTTGATTGCAAAGTCCGTTTCACCGCCGGTGTTCTTCATCGGGCCTTGATCGAATTGTGTCTGCGATCGCTGGATCGTCACGCCGCCACCGATATCGTCGGCGCCACCCAGGCCAGGCGAAACCTCGCCTTGTTCGATCAATTCGGCAAAGCGAGCCTGTAAAATCGTTTGTTGCGGCTTGTACCCAGGCGTTTGAACATTCGCCAAGTTGTTACTAAGCACCTCTAATCGATGGCTTTGCGCATTCGCGCCAGCCGCAGATAAATAGACACCGTAGGGCATACGTCACCAAACTTTCAAAGTCTTTTGAGAACATCTCCTTTGCGATAACACTTGGCGAATCGGTGATGCAAGCCCAACTCATCGGCTAGAGGGGCAAAACTTGAGTCAAACTGCGCAATAGGCCAAAAATATCGGCCGAGGATCCGGCGGTGCTTGGATGGCATCTTGATGCAGCCGAAACACGCCAGAAAATCCTATCCCGACGCGTCAGCGAGGGGCCGCACCAAGATCGATTCCCTCTCGCATACGTATTCGGTTCTGAAAAATCGATGCGAGATCGAGGGGGCTCGTCGATTTTTGACAACGTGCGTAGACTTAAATGAATTCGGTCACTGACCATTTCCATTCTCGACTCGCCACTACCAGAGCACTATGTCGCCGAGCGAACACGATATTTACGAAGAACACGTCCTGGATCACTACGAAGATCCGTACCACCGCGGGCTGCTTGAGCAAGCGACCCACTCGGACGAGGGGAAGAACCCTCTGTGCGGAGACGTCATCCATATCGATTTGAAGTTGTCCGAGGACGGCAAGATCGTCGAGGCTTGGTTTGACGGCGAGGGCTGTGTCATCAGCCAAGCATCCGCCTCGATGCTGGTCGAGCAAATGGAGGGAAAAACGCTGGAAGAGTTGAAAGAATTCTCCGCAGACGAGATGCTGGCGTTGTTTGGCCCCAAGTTGACCCCTAACCGGCAAAAATGCTGTTTGCTTTCGTGGCGAATCCTGCAGAGTGCCGTTCATTCACCTGTCAACGATAGTGGCGATGGGGATCCCGACGACGATGGCCCCCAATTTGGTGGTCCCAGCTTAAGCGAAGAATCTTGATGAACAATCCGAGTGAGTCCGTGCGCAGCCTGAATGGGTCCCAGCGCAGCCCGAATGAGTCCTTGCGCCGCGTTTCGCTTGACGCGAATCGCTACCGCCCCGATTTTCCCATTCTCGATCGAGTCACCTCCAGCGGCGCTCCGCTGGCGTTTCTTGACAACGCGGCCAGCAGCCAGCGTCCCAACGCCGTGATCGATGCGATGACGCAATGCTATCGCCAGTACTATGCGAACGTCCATCGCGGCATCCATACGCTGAGCGAAGAGTCGACCGACCGCTACGAACAAGCGCGACGTGGAATTGCCAAGTTTGTGGGAGCGGCGGAAACGCATGAAGTCATTTTTGCAGCCGGGACGACCGCAGCGATCAACACTGTCGCTCGCTCTTGGGGTGACGCAAATCTAAGCACAGGCGACACGATCCTGTTAACGATTGCCGAGCACCATGCAAACATTGTTCCTTGGCACCAGCTTGCCGAGCGGACCGGATGCAAGGTCGAGTTCCTGCCCTTGGATGAAAATTTCACCATCACCGACGACGTGGTGGTCGACGCGCTAGAGCGTTTCCAACCCAAGTTGTTTGCCTTTACGGCATCGAGCAATACGCTTGGCGTAGAGTTTCCGGTCCAGCGTTGGACGTCGCTCGCTCACCAAGCGGGCTGCACCGTGCTCGTCGACGCGGCCCAGGCGGCGCCGCATCAAGCGATCGATGTGCAAGCGTTGGATGTCGATTTCTTGGTTTTCAGCGGACACAAGGTTTGCGGCCCGACCGGCATTGGCGTGCTCTACGGTAAAGCCGCGTTGCTTGACGCGATGCCGCCGTTCTTGAGCGGCGGTGGCATGATCAATGAAGTCACCACGAGCGGATTCAGTTGTGCCGCGCTGCCCGATAAGTTCGAAGCGGGAACGCCGCCGATCGCCGAAGCAATCGGTTTGCACGCGGCGACTGAGTATTTGACCTCGGTGGGGCTGGATGCGATTCACGCTTACGAGAAAGAGCTGGGCGGTTACGCCGATCAAGCGTTACGCGAGATTGACGGGGTGCGGATCATCGGGCCAACACCGGAGCTGAAAGCGGGCATTGTCAGCTTCGTCGTCGACGGCGTTCACGCTCATGATATGTCGCAAACGCTTGATACTTATGGGATCGCGGTGCGAGCGGGACATCATTGCACGATGCCTTTGCACAAATCGCTGGGGTTGTCTGCGACGACGCGAGCGAGTTTTTACTTCTACAACACGTTCGAAGAAGCGGATCGGTTGATCCAAGCGGTTCGCGAGATCCGCACGCGATTCGCCCCGAGTGGACGAAAGCGTCGTCGACGCTCGTAATGGACGAGGCGACGACGCTGTGGGGGGCGTTCGTGTTCAGCCGCTCGATCGTCCCAGTCGTTTGGGCGTTGGAAATTCAAGGACGAATTTGGTTCCGCGGCCGACGTCACTTTGCACACTAATTCGCCCGCCGTGGGCTTCGATGATCTTGCGGGCGGTCGGTAACCCCAGCCCCGATCCCGATTCCTTGGTGCTGTAAAAGGGTTCGAACATGTGCAGCACCGTGTTGTCGTCGACGCCTCTGCCGGTATCAATCAAATCGAGTGCGACGCCGGTGCGAGTGGGGTAGGTGCGGGCCCAGAGCTGGCCACCATCTTCCATCGCTTCGAGTGCATTTTTCACGAGATTCATCAGTGCCGCTTGCAACGAATCGCTGTGCATCATGATCGAGGGCAGATCGGGATCCAAGTACTTTTCAATATCGATCCCCTCGGAGTCCGCCTGCGCTTGGTACGCTCGCAACACGGTTTCGATTTGGTCGTTTAGGTTTCCCGAGACGAGGTCGATGTCGCGAAGTCGAGCGTAGCGGAGGAAGTCACGCAGCAAACCTTCCATCCGTTCGCACTGTTGGCGAACGATATCGACGCGATCGACCGATCGGCGACTGATCGGTGAGTCGATTTCCGAAAGGTCCTCGCTCAACAAATCGATGTTCATGTGGATCACCGACAACGGGTTTTTGATCTCGTGCGCCAACGATCCGGCAAGTTCGGCGAGCTCTTCGTACTGAGTGCGGATCGAATGGATTTGAGCGGCGTGTTCTTGTGCTGTTGTGAATTCTTGAGACGCCATGGGGGTGATCATTTGAAGGGAGAGATCGGTGGGTGGCTCGAAGCCAACGTTTTGAAAGCCAACGTTTTGAAGTCAGCGAGATTTTCATAACCCGACGCGTTAGCGAAGGACGATCGCACTTGATTCGGTGCCTCGTTAACGCTTCGGATTATGATTTGCTGGTAAAAACTGCAATAGCGCAACTTCAAAACGAACGCGTCGGGCAGTGATTTGCTGGGCAAACAGGATTAGCGTCCCTTCAAAAACACAGAGCGAGGTCACCTGTTTCGAGTGAGGACGCACCCGAGTGTGGCGTTGGGGAATGAATCTCGGTTAGGATGTTATTCTAACGCGAACCTCCGCTGAAAACGATGACGGCAAGACAAAGATGACAACGCCGCAGCCTCCCCTGAACCCTTACGCCGCGACGATCGTCGATGACGACGCTGTGGCGTCTGACGAGGCGGTGGCAATCGAGAAGACGTGTTCAACCGTCAAGGTTTGCGTCGATACGACCGCCATGATTTCGCTCTCCGGAGGATTCTTTGCCGCGCTGGTGATCCTATTTTCGATGTTCTCGGCGTGGCCTGTGGCAAACCTTCAAACCGTCATCACCGCGATTGGATCGCTGTTGCTCGGTGGCGTGATCAGTTTTTTGATCGGAGCGATTCTGGCGTTGCTCGCCGCGATCCCCGTGGTCACGCTCGGCGGTTGGTTGATTTCGATTCAGCCCAACGCGCGAGAACCCTGGACCCCTTCAGGCATTCGTGTCTTTGGCAGCATCACCGGAGCGCTCAGCGGGTTTAGTTGTTTGGGCGTTCCCTTGCTACTTGCCGGGGCGTTCCAAGGCTTGTTTGTCGCGATCATGCCCGCAGCGTTTGCTGCGGGCACGGTGCCGCTTTTATTGTTTCGTACGGTCCGGCATTGCCGCAACACGGTTCGGCACTACCACGACGATCGAAGCGGGGGCGGTGAGTCGCAAAATTTCGACTTCCCTCCTGCGCCCTCGCCACTACCCCCTGTCGATTTTGTCTCGAGAAAATTACCCTAAAGCATCGTTCGGGAATGCCACAGCGAGTCACCGTTTGGTGCTGATGGCCGTCTCGGGAGCTCGATTGCCACTAGCCCTCTTCGAAACCGATCCGTATGTCGACTGCCTCTTCAGATAAAAATACTGCTGACCCCTATTTCCAATCGCTCTTTGCAGATCGCATCGGCGGTGCGAACTATGGGAAAGACACTGAAATTTACAAGTTCGAGAAGATCAAGCGGGCCAAACGCAAGGCGCTTGCAGATCATCCCGATCGAGCATTGTTGGACTTCGGAATCGGCGAAAACGATTCGATGGCCGATGCGTCGGTGCGTAAGGTGATGAACGAGGAGGTGAACAAGCCTGAGAATCGTGGGTATTCCGACAATGGGATCGGGGAATACAAGGAAGCCGCTGCTCGCTTTATGCAGCGGCAATTCGGTGTTACGCTCGACCCCGCCACCCAGATCAACCACTGTATCGGAAGCAAGCCCGCCTACGCGATGCTGCCGGCGTGTTTCATCAATCCCGGCGACATCACGATGATGACCGTGCCTGGTTACCCGGTCGCGGGCACCCACACGCGTTACTACGGTGGCGAAGTTTTCAAATTGCCACTGCTTGCCGAAAATGGTTTCTTACCCGATTTGGATGCCGTTCCTGATGATGTTTATCGGCGTACCAAATTGATGGTGCTGAACTATCCCAACTCGCCAACCGGTCGTACCACGACGCCTGAGTTTTATGAAAAGGTCGTCGCGCTCGCCAAAGAAAAAGAGTTTGTCGTCGTTCAAGACGCCGCTCACATCCTGTTGACCTTTGACGGAAAGCCGTTGAGCTTTTTGCAAACGCCCGGTGCGATGGATGTCGGAGTCGAGGTTCACTCGATGAGCAAGGGTTACGACATGATCGGATGGCGTATGGGATTCGTGTGCGGACACCCTCGCATCGTTTCCGCGTTCGCAGACGTGAAAGACAACAGCGACAGCGGCCAATTCATGGCGACCCAGAAAGCGGCCGCAGCGGCATTGGACGATGATTCCATTCCGCAACGGATCAACGCCAAGTACCGTCGCCGGTTAGAAAAACTCGTCGCGACCTTGAATGAGTGCGGTTTCGAGTGCGAGATGCCGGGCGGGACCTATTTTCTGTACACCAAGTCGCCCAGTGGAACGAAGTCGGGCGTAACGTTTGCCAAGGCGGAAGACGCTACCCGTTACTTGATCGAGCAGTTTGGTATCGTGACGGTTCCCTGGGACGATGCGGGATCGTTTTTGCGGTTCAGTGTTACCTACGTCGCGGCAACCGAAGCCGACGAAGATGCGTTGATGCAAGAAACCAAGAAGCGACTCGGGGATGCTGGGCTCGTTTGGAACGCATGAGCGCTGGGTCGATGACCTAGGCACCCTGATTGAGTCCATTTATGAAAAAAGCCACCGACATTCAATGTTGGTGGCTTTTTTTCTTGAATTTTTTAAACGCTGCTTCGTGAATCACTCGGCAACGATCTGCTTCGAAGGGGTTACGCCTTCGCGCCAGCAGCTTTAACGAGCTTGCTCAGACGGCTTTTGGTGCGGGCCGCAGCATTGCGATGGATCACGTTCTTGCTGGCTGCGCGGTCCAGCTTTTTGACTGCCAAACGGAATGCAGCTTGTGCCTTCTCGCCGTCACCGGTGGCTGCAGCTTCGCGGACACTACGGATCGTTGAGCGCATGTTGCTCTTGAGGGAACGGTTTAACAGACGTTGTTTGACGTTCTGACGAAGCCGTTTTTTTGCACTTTCGGTATTTGGCATCTTCGGTTTATCGCGCTCTGGTAGGCGTCCATCATCGGAAAAAGGAAATTGAAGGTTCGATAGTATGCCACCCTGTCTGCCGTCTGTCCAGAGTGAACTTTTAAGGTGAAAATCAAACCATGAACAGCATGGTCTATTTAATCGGTGCCGGCCCAGGGGATCCTGGGCTTTTGACGCTTCGCGGGGCAGAGCTTTTGCGGAGGAGTGATGTCGTTTTGTACGACGGGCTAAGCAATGCCGAATTGCTCAAACACGCCCCTCGGGCAGAGCACATTTGCGTCGGAAAGCATGGCCAGCAAAGGATTTGGCGTCAGGAAGAGATCATCGAGGAAATGCTCAAGCATGCTCGAAATGGCCGAGTGGTCGCCCGTCTAAAGGGGGGGGATCCGGCGGTCTTTGCTCGCACCGCCGAAGAGGTCGACGCCTTGTCGAAGGCAGGCATCCGCTACGAGATCGTGCCTGGAATTACGGCGGCTTTAGCGGCAGGTTCTTATGCGGGAATTCCCATCACGCACCGAAAATTGGCCTCCGCGGTCGCTTTGGTCACCGGTCACGAGGAGCCGGGGAAGCCAGAATCGGCGCTGGATTGGCAGGCGTTGGCCCGATTTCCAGGGACGTTGGTGATCTACATGGGGGTCACAACGGCCGAAACTTGGACGCGCTCGCTGATCGAAAACGGCAAACCGGCCGACACGCCGGTGGCCATTGTCCGCCGCTGTAGCCACCATGACCAACAAACGTTTCGCTGTCGGTTGGACGAGGTTGCCGATCGTTTGAGTCCGGCCAACAAAATTCGCCCCCCTGTGATCGTCATTATCGGACCGGTCGCCGAGTTGACCGAAACGCGAAATTGGCTCGAACAGCGACCGTTATTTGGACAAACCGTTCTCGTCACCCGGCCGATCGAGCAAGCCGAAGAGCTCGCCTCGCCGTTGCGTGATCTCGGGGCGACCGTTTTAATCCAACCGGCAATCCAAATCGGACCGCCCGGCGATTGGGACGAGGTTGATGCCGCAATCGAGTCGCTTGCCCAACAAGATATTGTCATCTTTTTTAGCCGCAACGGAGTTCAGTACTTTCTTCAACGCGTGCTCGAAACGGGGCGTGACATGCGCGCCTTTGCCAATTGCAAGTTAACGTGTGTTGGAAAGCAGACCGCTGCGGCACTCGCCGACTTTCATTTGCACGCCGACATTGTGCCCCCTGACTTCACCGCTGAATCGCTTGTGGAAGAATTGAGGGGGCAGGTCGAGGGTAAACGGATCACCATTGTTCGCGCGAGCCGCGGTCGCGACCTGCTTTATGAATCGCTACAACAGGCCGGGGCCGACGTAACCCAAGTGGTCGCGTATGCGCACACCGATGTGACCACTCCTGATCCCCAAGTCCTGCAATGGGCCAAACAGGGGCAAATCGATTGGATCACGTTGACCAGTAGCGCGACGGCGGAAAGTTTGCACCAAATGCTCGGTGAGTCGATGCAGCAAGCGAAGCTGGCGACCTTGAGTCCGATCACTTCCGCGGCGGTGCGTAAACTCGGTTACACGGTCGCATGTGAAGCAGACCCGTACACGATCGAGTCGTTGATCCAAGCGCTTGTGAAATCCAATCTTACTTAGAAAGGAAGTCGTTTCGATGATTCCAAAATCGTATAAACAGATGCACAAAAGTTATCCCGAATACATGCAAGCGTATGAATCGTTTGGCGAGGAGGCGCGTAAAGCCGGCCCCCTTTCGCCGCGTGAAGTCGCCTTGGTCAAGCTGGCCATCTCCTTGGGCGCAGGTCTCGAAGGCGCAGCCCATTCCCACACGCGAAAAGCGCTCGAGGCCGGTTGCACTGCGGATGAACTGCGGCATGTTGCAGTCGTTTCCGCGCCCACGATCGGGTTTCCGACGATGATGCGTGCACGATCCTGGGTCGAAGATGTCCTCGAAAAACAAGCCAAGTGAGCGAGGCGCGACCGTGAACCTGTCGGCCACGTCGCTCGATGATGCTGGCAAGCAACGCTTACTCGGGGTCGTGTTGTGCGGTGGAAAATCCTCGCGAATGGGCCGCGACAAAGCAGCGTTGGCACACCCCAGTGGACAAACCTTTTTGAGCCACGCGATCAAGCGACTTGCTAATGTTTGTGACGCGGTCGTCGTCAGTGGGGATTCTACGGTGGCTCACGCAGTTCCCACGATTGTGGATCCCGTCGCACATCGCGGTCCGGCGACGGGAATCGCGGCGGCACTTGATTATGCAATCCGTCACGGTTTTGACGCTTGCTTTGTCACGCCCGTGGACATGCCGATGTTGAGCGGGAAAGATTTGGAATCGCTGAAAGAGGACTGGCACGCCCGGGATCAAATCACCGTTGCTGAGTCCGATGGACTAGAACCTTTAGTCGGAATTTACCCGATTCGTTTTGCGGGCCCGCTTCGACAATTGGCTGAATCCGAAAGCCGTAGTTTGTTTCGCTGGCTCGGATCCCATGATCACCACCGCGTGACGTTATCAGCGGCTTGTTGCCACAACATTAACACTCCTGAAGATTTAACGGATGTCAGCTAAAAAGTTTGCCTTTTGTAGCCCCGAGGAAGCGATCACCGCACTGGCGGCACGACTGAGTATCGTCGAGGTCGAAGACGCGGTGCAGGCGTGTCTTGGCCGGGTGCTCGCCGAAGACGTGATTGCCGATCGCGACAGTCCCGCTGCGGATGTTTCGGCGATGGACGGTTACGCCATCCGGCGGAGTGACTTGCGTCTGGGCGAATCGATTCCTGTCGCGGGGGAAAGCGTTCCCGGAGCCCCGCCGCCGCCGATGAAGGCGGGATCCATCATGCGTATCTTCACCGGGGCGCTGGTGCCCGATGGAGCCGACGCGGTGGTGAAACGTGAAGATACCGAAGAGTTGGAAAACGCGATTCGGTTTTTAGAGGTGGCGATGTCGACTCCGACGGGCGAGAACATTCGCCGCGCTGGTGAGAATGCAAAATCGGGTAGTCGTGTTCTCGCCGCAGGGGTTCAAATCAATGCGGCTCATCGCGCTACGATGGCAAATTTCGGCTGTTATCAAGCAACGGTTTACTCGCCGGTTCGCGTTACCCTGATCACGACGGGGGATGAAGTGGGTGTTTTCGACAAGGAAGCACCGAAGCCTTGGCAGCTTCGTAACAGCAACCAAATTGCGTTGGCCTCGTTGTTTGAGTCAAAGCCTTGGATCACGATCAACGCGGTTCATCATGCATGCGACGATCGTGAAACGCTCACCGCTTTGTTATCCGGTCTGCTGCCGCAAACCGATGCGGTCATCATGACGGGTGGCGTGTCGATGGGCGATTACGACTATGTGCCCGATGGAGTACGCGATGTTGGCGGCGAGGTGGTCTTTCATGGGCTGCCGATTCGGCCCGGGAAACCCATTCTCGGTGCCGCCACCGAAGAGGGGAAGTTGATTCTCGGCTTGCCCGGCAATCCCGTCAGCGCGGTGATCGGGGGACTTCGGTTTGCGTTGCCGCTATTAGCAAAGCAAAGTGGTCAAGTGAACTGGCGTCCGCGGTGCACGCAGGTTCGACTGGAAAACCCTGGCGAAAAAACGTTGCCGCTGTGGTGGTTGCGACTTGTCACGATGACGGCGCACGGGACGGCGGAACCGGTGCATAGCCAAGGCTCGGGAGACCTTGTTTCGTTGGGACAAAGCTCAGGCGTTGTCGAAATCCCCGCAGGGGAATCAGGCGAGGGACTATGGCCGTACTACGCATGGTAGGAAAGCCGACCGTTTCAGACACCCGACCTTGGACCGCTGGGATGACACGATGACCGATGGTATTAATCCTTACCAGCCGGTGGTGATCCACTCGGAGGCTTCCGTTAGCAGCGGCGATGAAGATGTTTGGTTTTCGGCAACGAGGGCGCAATTCAAGTTTGCCGAATCGCAGTTTCTGTTGCGCCGGTATTCCTATCGATTGTTCTTTGGTTCACTTGTGATGATCCTCTGTAGTGTGGCCGCGATTGTCATCACGCTTGCCCGGTTCGATAGTCCATTAGGTTTTGTCGCGGCGTTGTTGGGATCGATGGGGATATCGACATGCCTTTACCTCGCCATGGTGCACCGTGCCAAAGCCCGGATTCGCCAACGGCTGCTCGACCATGGTCTGCAACACGATGTGCAGTGCTCGCTCCGCTTGGATTCCGGCCGACTCGAGTTGTCAACGCCGTTGGGAGTCTATGCGTGGGATACGGCCACCCTCAAAGCGTATCGAACTCGAAAGGGATTGCTGGTCTGTCCTGAGCCTTTTCTGTACGCGTTCATTCCCAAGCGGAGTGATTTTCGGGATGGAGACTACAACGCGTTTTGCGCTCGATTGTTTGGCCGGTGAAGGCTAGTCGAGCGTGCAGGGATCGCTGCAGGGATCGCGGAATCCGCTAAGCGATGATGGCGTTGGCCACGTTGCCATGCACGTCGGTCAAACGGAAGTCGCGACCGGCATAGCGATAGGTCAATTGTTCGTGATCCAAGCCGAGCAGATTCAGGATCGTGGCGTGCCAATCATGGATATGGCACTTGTCTTGGACCGCCGCGTAGCCGTGTTCGTCGGTCGCCCCGTAGCTGAACCCGCCCTTGACGCCTCCGCCTGCCATCCAGGTCGTGTAACCCTTGTTGTTGTGATCGCGTCCGTCGCCGTTTTGAGCTGCCGGGGTGCGCCCAAATTCGCCTCCCCAAATTACCAACGTGTCTTTGAGCATGTCGCGTTGTTTCAAGTCGTTGAGTAAACCTGCGATCGGTTTGTCAATTTCGTTGCAGCGATTGGGTAGGTCGGTCGAGAGGTTGGTGTGATGATCCCAACCGCCATGGTTGATTTCCACGAAACGTACTCCCGACTCGACAAACCGACGGGCCAGCAGACATTGACGACCGAAACGTTGAGTGTCACCACCGTCGGCACCATACATGCGAAGCGTCGCCTCGGATTCGCCCGACAAGTCCATCAACTCGGGCATCGTGTCTTGCATTCGAAACGCAAGCTCGTACGATTCGATGATCCCTTCGACGCCAGGTTGGTGTTCCTCGCGACGAAGTTTTTCTTGATTGAGCGATTGGATCAAATCTAATTGTTGGCGTTGTTGTTTGGGGGTGAATCGCGGGTTTGCGATATCGGGGACGACCGATCCGCCACCCATCCGCCCTCCCCCGCCGCGACGAGCCACCGCGTTGATGGGAGTGCCGCCGTAGATCGCGGGCAAAAATGCACTGCCGTACGATTGAGATTGACCGGCCGCTGCACTGAGCGAAATGAACCCCGGCATGCTGTCGTTCTCGGTCCCTAATCCGTACAACGTCCACGCACCGATCGAAGGGCGGACGAACTGGGACGTTCCCGTGTGCATCTGGGTTTGTGCCGCGGGGTGGACGGGTTGGTCACAATGCATCGACCGGATTAAACACAACTCGTCCGCGTGCGCCGACACACTTGGAAACAGATCTGAGATCCACAGCCCGCTTTCGCCGCGCTGTTTGAAATCCCATTGCGAACCCAACAGCTTGCCACCGTATTGGCCGCTTTTGCCATGATCCGTTGTGAGTTGAGGCTTGTAATCAAACGTGTCCACATGCGACGGAGCCCCGGTCATGCAGAGAAAGATGACCCGCTTTGCCGATGCCGGAAAATGGGGCGTCTTGGGCGACAGTGGGTGCTCGTTGGATTGCGGGGGCTTCGCATTCGCCATACTCGAGAGCCCGGCAAAGGCGAGGTAACCAAAACCAGCCGAAACGCTTTGCAGTGCGGTACGCCGCGAGAGTCGAATTGTCATGGTGAGACCTTGTTCCGTCGTGTCGAGGGCAGCAGGGAGATAGGTAATGGGTGATGGTTTGGATCGAGCGGGCCGATCCGTTGGTTTTGAAGTTGTGCTGTTACCGTTTTTCCCGGCACATCACTACCCGAAGCATCAGCGAGGGACCAAGTCGAGATCGAGATTCCCTCGCGGACGCTTCGGGTTGTGAAAAACTCGCAACTTCAAAATCCGTTGGCAATGACTCACACGTCAATCCAAATAACGAAATTCGGCAGACGCCAGCAACGATTGGCAAATCGCCGAAAGCGTTTTGGTGGCTCGCACCGATTCATGACCAGCGACCTGGAATTGCTCTGCAAACGACTCGATCGCAGCCACTTCGGATGGATAAGGATCACGGCTGTAGAGCGTTCGAAACAACATCTTGATTTGTTCATCACGATGTGGGCTCGACAACAAGACACGTTTCGCCAAGGCATCGGATTGGTTCAGCACAAACGAATTGTTCATCATGAACAACGATTGATTGGGAGTGCTAGACGATTCGCGTGCTCCGACAATCATGCTCGGTTCAGCAAAGTCGAACACCTTCAATGCTCGCGGTTCTTGTCCTCGTACGATCGGCATGTAAATGCTGCGGAAGGTCGCGGCGGTCATGTCGAGTCGATCGCCACCGCTGCGTCGGTTCGCCAAAGCTTGCTCCATCATGGGACGCAGCATCCCCGGTCGCCCCATCATCGGCCCATTATTCATTGGCCCATCATTCATCACTCCAGCGGTGCCGATTCGGTTCATCCCGATCGCATCTCGGCCCACACCCTGCGCGGTCAAAAGCGAAGCGGGGTTAAACAGATTGCCGTCGCGGACTCGCATGTAGCCCACCTTGGCGACTTCGGATCCACGGGGACGTTGGAGGTCGAGATTTCCAGAAGCAAAAAGCATCGCATCGCGAAGCGCCTCGGCGTCGAGTCGCCGGGGAGTGGCTCGCCAGTATTGCTCGTTATCGGGATCTTGTTCGAAGTGGGCTTGGTCAAACCGGGTGCTGATCCGATAGACTCGCGAGGTTGCAACGAGACGCACCATCGACTTGACGGACCATCCTGAATCCATGAATTCGATTGCCAAGGTATCGAGCAATTCGGGATGCGTCGGCGGTTGTCCCGTCGCTCCAAAATTCTCGGGCGAGCGAACGATCCCGTGGCCGATTAAATGTTGCCAGATTCGGTTCACCATCACCCGGGCGGTTAGCGGGTTGTCGCGGCTGGCAATCCACTGGGCGAGTTCGAGGCGTCCACTGGATTGAGCGGGGATCGCGGGGGCTTGCTCGCTCAGCACGCGGGGAAAACCTCGCGGCACGATTTGCGCCGGTTGAGCGACTTCGCCACGCACCAGGACGCGCACATCACGAGGCTGCTCGACCGCTTGGACGCCCATGCAATACGAGTTCGGATTGCCCGCCTTGTCGACGCCACCGAGGATCGAGGACAACGCTTCGGCCTTGCTTTGCAGACGGACGAAGTTTTGCACCGAGACGTTATTGGACGCAGCGTTTTGGCGACGATTTCGGCGATATTCGACTAACGCCTCGATCGTTTCCTCAAGCTCGGCATTCAGTGTGGCGAGCTCCTTCGTCGAGAAGCGGCGGTCGAATTCGTTGGGGTCTTCCACCGGCAAACGCAACAGGTTGCTGGAATGGCGATTTTGGGCGCCGCGGATGTTCCCATACTTCGACGCCGGGGTTCCGTAATAGGCGATTGTATTGTGGAAAATGCCAGCTAATGCGTAGTAGTCGGTTTGCGGGATCGGATCAAATTTATGGTCGTGGCACCGCGCACATGCTACCGAAGTGCCCAGCATCGCACGGGTGGTCGTGTCGATTTGTTCGTCGATCAGGTCGGCAGTGAATTGAGTCTGATTTTGTTCCGCCAAACTCTTCGGACCGATCGCTAAAAAGCCGGTCGCGATCAAGTTCTCGGCCCATTGGGCATCCGAATCGGCGGGTAACAAATCGCCCGCGAGTTGCTCTTTTAAAAATCGATCGTAGGGTTTGTCTTCGTTGAACGCGTCGATGACATAGTCGCGGTAACGCCACGCATGGGGAAAGGTCATGTTGACTTCGCGGCCATTGGATTCGGCATAGCGAACCACGTCTAACCAGTGACGTCCCCAGCGTTCACCAAATTGTGGCTTTTCGAGCAATCGATCGACAACGTACGCGATCGCGTTGTCGGGATCGTCGTGGTAGTGCTTTTCGAAATACTCGAGCTGTTCCAGACTTGGTGGCAAGCCGATCAGGTCAAAGCACAAGCGACGCAGGATTTGCTGTGGCTCGGCATCGGCGGCGGGCTTCATCCCCGACGCTTCGAGCTTGGCAAGGATGAAGGGATCGACCACGGTGCGAGACCATTGGGCATGTTGAACCGCCGGAGCCGCCGATTTCTGTGGCAGCTTGTAAGCCCAGAACTCCGCTTTGGCTTGCTCGATGTCTTCGTCACTGATTTGGGTTTTCAGCACTGAAGGGGCCGTGATGCGAGGATCCGGTGCTCCCATTTCGATCCAAGTGCGAAAGTCGGCGATCACATTTTCGGAAAGCTTTCGCTTCGGTGGCATCACGAAATCTTGATGGGTGATCGCGTTGTACAGCAGGCTTTCGTCGAGATCTCCCGGAACGATGGCTGCCCCACTATTGCCTCCCATTTCGGCGAGCTCTTTGGTGTCGAGTCGTAAGCCCCCTTTGGCGTTGCCCGTTTGAGTGGAGTGGCATCCATAGCACTCTTTGACAAGCACTGGCCGGATCTTTGCTTCAAAGAAATCACGCTGGGATTGCGTCAGCGTTTCGGTCGCCCCGAGATTGGCTGAGCCATCGGGCCAGCAAACTAGGAACCAGCAAAGTAGGGTCAAGGACGCACACGTGGCCGATCGAAACATGATGGATGCCCGAGTGGAAGATAAGAAGAGATCTTCGAAGCCAATGTAATGATAACGCATCACACCGCTGCTTTTCTTCAAACCCCACTGTGTAGAAAACAGACCGCCCAATCGACCGTTAACCTGGAAATTTCATAACCCATCGCGTCAGCGAGGAAATTTCACGCTTGATGGGGCCCTCGCCGACGCGATTTGACGTTGCGTTTTTGTATTGAGGGCATTTTGAAAAAGGACGTGGGATGCATGCTGTAGCTGTGTTTACAAGAACGCGGTCCACCGCGAACGCGACGGTCACTACATCAAACGAAAAACGCCGCATGTGGCTGCCACATGCGGCGTTTTCATTTTTGACGGAATCGTAAAGCGAAGCTTGTTACTTGATTTCGCGAAGCTGAATGTTTTTGAATTCAGTCCACATCGGTGCCCCGGCGTGGATTTGCAACGCAATCACTCCCTCGTGGAGGGCGAGTTTGGGATGTTCGTCGGTGAAATCCAAGACGAGTTTGCCATTGAGGAAGTGTTGAATGTGGTTTCCTTTGGCGATGATGACGACGTCATTCCAGTCGTCGATGTTCATCAATTCCTTAAAGGCTGCGGCGTCGATGAGCGAGTTGTCGAGCACTTTTTTGCCCTCGGAAGTCCAAACCGCTTTTTCGCCTACCAAGCAAATTCGACCACGCGAGCCACGCTCGTCATAGATGAACGAGGGAACGTTGGGGAATTTGTTTTCGTTGCGCAGCTCGTGTTGGTAGCCTTTGACAACCCAATCGTTGCCGATGCCTTTGCCGCTGACGCGTGTCGATCGGTACTGGATTCCCGAGTTGTTCGTCGCAGTACAACGGAAGGAGAGTCGGAGCTCAAAGTCC
Source organism: Novipirellula galeiformis (assembly GCF_007860095.1). Classification (NCBI taxonomy): domain Bacteria; kingdom Pseudomonadati; phylum Planctomycetota; class Planctomycetia; order Pirellulales; family Pirellulaceae; genus Novipirellula; species Novipirellula galeiformis. The sequence continues at coordinate 91,591 of NZ_SJPT01000003.1, forward strand.
TGTGGCTTTCCGCCGGTCCAGATCAGGAATGTATTGCCTTTGGGAGTCAGTTCTTTGGTCGATTCGCCATGGATCACGCCATCTTTGACCGACCAAAAACGCGGGTCACCATCCCAACCGTCAAGATCTGTGCCATTAAACAACGTGACAAATTCAGACGCGTTTTTGGCGGGTTCGTCGGCAAACGCGGTCAGCGTCACCAAACTGAGGCAAACAGAGAGAAGGGAAAGGGGCAGGCGGGGCATCCAGGAATCTCCAAGGGGGATCGATAGGGGAAAGCTCAAAGTTGATGTTTCGGATTATGACTCGGTTGCATTCAAAGCTCAAACCATCCGCAGGAGGGATTGGCAAAGTTTTATCATAATCCCATGCGATTTCATCGCGTGACGGGCACCTCATCGCGTGAGAGGGACGTCTTACCACGCGTGATGGACGCGCCCGCCCGTGCGATTCCCCAAAGCCCCGACGGGGTCGTTTTTTCAATCGAAGCGGGGGGCGTGTATGATTGTTTACCGCGAGCGCAGATTTGGCCCGCTGCCGTTTGCCACTTTTGGAGCTTGTTGCCGGATGTTTTGTAAACTCAAATCGCTTGTACGGTGCGGGAGCTTGGGGGTGGTCGGGCTGGCTTGGATCGGCTTGGTCGATGTCGCAATCGTGCTGGCTCAGGAGTCGGCTCAGGAACCCGCTGCGGTGACGGTTCCGACGCGTCCCAATGTGTTGTTTCTGATCTCGGATGACCTCAATAACGCCGTCGGATGTTATCGTCATCCATTGGTGAAAACGCCTCATCTCGATCGTCTTGCTCGTCGCGGGGTTCGCTTCGAGCGAGCTTATTGTCAATATCCGCTGTGCGGACCAAGTCGGAATTCGATGCTGACCGGATTGTATCCCAACAGTACGGGGATCCATCAAAACAGTCAAATCTTTCGGCAAACGATTCCATCGCATCTCGCTTTGCCACAAGCGTTTCGGTTGGACGGCTATTTCGCCGCTCGGATTGGAAAACTATATCACTACAATGTTCCCAAAAGTGTCGGCACCAACGGGCACGACGATCCGGGGTCCTGGGAACTCGAGCTGAATCCGGCGGGATGCGATCGGTTGCTAGAAGAGCCCGATATCTTTTCGCTTCGCAAAAATGCATTCGGCGGAACGTTGTCTTGGTATGCGTCCCCGCGGGGCGATCGGTTGCACACTGATGGGATGTTGGCCGACGACGCGTGTTGGGTGCTCGAGCGATGTGCAAAACGCAACGACCGTCCCTTCTTTTTAGCGGTCGGTTTTTATCGCCCCCACACTCCGTATGTGGCTCCAAAGCCTTACTTTGAACAATACGATCGCACTCAAATGCCGTTGGTCGCGAATGTCCAAGACGATGTCAAGGATCTTCCCAAGGCGGCGCTGGGCAGTCACAAAAAAGAGCATGAACGGCTAACCGATCCACTCCGACGCGAAGCGATTCAAGCGTACTTTGCCAGTATCACGTTCATGGATGCTCAAGTCGGCCGGGTGTTGGACCGTCTGGAGTCGTTGGGGCTCGCCGAAAATACAATCGTCGTGTTTACAAGCGATCATGGTTACCATCTGGGCGAACATGGTTTGTGGCAAAAGATGAGCTTGTTTGAAGAGAGTGCTCGGGTGCCGATGATCATCGCCGCACCTGGGGCCGCAGAGAACAAAGTCGCCCCGTCTCCGGTCGGATTGATCGATTTGTACCCTACGCTGACGGAGCTGTGTGGTGTCAAATCGCCCGGCAATTTGCAAGGTCAATCACTGGTCCCGATCCTGAAAGATCCAGCACAGAAAGGTCGTGGATGGACGCTCACGCAAGTCGCACGCGGTGGCGGGAAGAACCGATTCTTTGGCTACAGCCTGCGTACGCCTCAGTGGCGGTACACCGAATGGGACGAAGGCAAAGCGGGACGAGAGCTGTACGATCACGACGCGGACCCGACCGAGCAAAATAATCTTGCCGATGCTGAGTCGCATGCCGCGACGGTCAAGGAATTGTCGGCGATGCTTCATCAAGCGTTGCCAAGCACGTTCCCGGAGGATGGGGAGATACCGGCGTTGTCAGCGACGGTTTGGGCACCGAATTTGACGAACCCTTGAATTTGACGAATCCCTGAAACACACTCCGCTGTAAATCTGTTGCTGCAATGATCACTCATTGCCGTGTCTTTCTCAGCCCTGAATCGAAGCAGCGGGAATCGAAACAGGTCTAGAAGCGGAGTCGACGGTCCTCGAAGCTTGCCAAGCCCGTCGCGACCAGGATCATCGTCCCGGATCAATCGCTTCGCGATTCAAGATCGGCAATTCGCTTTTCGGTTTCGCATCGCCCGCGGATTGATCGGGGTCTTGGTACTTGCTGGCATCGAAATGCCGGCTGTAGGTTCCGAAGTCGTTAAAGGCGTACTTCTTGGCCCAGCGATAGACGAAGCTGCGTTCGGGGATTTCATCGCCCGGTTGGTATTGGCTGCGACGTGGCGAGACGGCGTTGAGTTCGTCGATCACCTTGGTGCGAGCCGTCGTATCGCGAGCACCATGCTTTTCCGCAAGTTGGACCAACAAGTCGGGCCGCTCCATGATCACACAGCCGCGTGTGTGTTGAGCGGTCAGTTCACGAAAGTCTCGCAAAAACTCAGACTGATTGAACGTGTCTTTGAGCGATCGATCATCGTGGATCGATTCGGTGGCAAGTTGGATCACCGGACACGGTTCGATATCACCCCACGGACCGACATGATGGGTGAACCCGGTGGCAGCCGGGCAAAGGGCATTGCCGGCGTCGTCGTGATAGGCATCGATCACGACGATCGGCTTGGTCGCTCGCGTGTCGACTACAAATTGCCGCACCCGGCGTTGCTCTTCGCTCGACAAGGCAAGGTCGGGGTTGGACTCGGGACCCACCGGGCGATAGATGTGATACCAGCAATACATGACCCCCATCTCGATCAAGCGGTCCACCCAAGCGTTGCTGACCAGATCGTCGATATTCGATTTGCAAACACTCGTGCAAACACCGACGAGCAACCGATGGCGAAGGGCGGTCTCGAGTCCTTGCATCGTCTGGTTCAACACGCCCTCGCGGCCGCGCCGAGTATCGCTGACGATTTCGGAGCCTTCGACGCTGATCAGGGGGGTGACATTGCCGAGGCGGCGCAGTTCTGCGGCGACTTCATCGGTGATGAAATGGCCGTTGGTGAAAACTTGGAAGTAGACGTCGCGATTTGCAGCAAAGATCTTGAGCAAATCTTTGTGCATGAAAGGTTCGCCACCCAGAATGCCGAAGAAACGATTGCCCATCGCTTTGGCTTCGGCAATCACTTTGTTGGCGGCCTCGAATTCAATCCGATGTTGTTTGGCAGCCACGTCGACCCAGCAACCTTGGCAGCGTAGGTTGCAGCTGTTGATCACCGACAGATATAAAAACGGTGGGAAAAAGTCTCCGCGTTTCAATCGTTGCTTGTGTTTGTGAACACTCCACAAACCGCGAACCCCCAAGGTCCACGCCGCTTTTGCGAGCAGACGCTTGTCGGGTTCGAGAAGTAATCGACTGGCGAGACGAAAGTACATAAAACGAAAATCTCAAATTGAGTAACGGTCGGATTGAGGATCAGTCCGATTTCGTAACCACCCGCGTCGATGTCTGCGGAAGCCGACATCGTACATCCACCCCAGCTTAGTCAAAGCCAGCATGAGCAACCAGACGTTCGCCCCCGGACCGACCGAAAACACCGTCCGTGATTCGGAAGGCAAAACCCACACCCCGCCCGCCCATTGGGCTCTATTGCCCCCGGGAGACGCCGCGCTGACACGTCGTGTGAAAGCGGCAGGTGAGCACTGGATCGTTCAAGAGAAAAAGGGACGCCGAATGTTTTCCAAGGGAATTTGGGCTCCCGCAACCACCATTGAGAAAATAAAGGCGGTGCTCGAGGTCGAGCGTTCAAGCGAAAGCTACGCCAAACGCAAGGTTGCCGATAAACAACGACGCGATCGAACCCAAGCGGCTTACGTCGATGAATTTTTCGACTCGGTCGTCTCCTATCTCGATTTTCATCCCCTACATGACGCGATTGCTCGCAAGATGGCGCGAGCGATTACTGATCACGCCACGCCGGTCGGTAGCGGAACGGTCGCTCGTACCAAACGGATCTCGGTCGAACAACGCGCCGAGGCCGCCGTGATCGCCTGGATGCGGCACCAAACGACCGCCTACGATTCGATGGTGATCCCACGCGTCAAAGGAAAGCGACGCGAAGTGCGACGCATGCTAGCGGGACGCTCCAAAGAGCTGCTGCATCAATACCGGCAAAACCAAGTCAGCTCGCTGGATTGTCCCCTAATCAAAGCATTAACCGCTCCAGCGAATGGATAGGGAGCATTTGCGAGCAAGCCGATGCAGCGTCGTGTTTGATTCGTAAAACTCGTAAGCTTCCCAGAGTGAAAACGACGGCGTTGATGCGGGGTGAAATAAATGATTGCATTGTGAATCGACGCTTTCATGGCACCCATTCACACGGTCGCTACTTTAAGAAAATTCACTCATTCTTGGGCCAATAAACCCTCGATTGGACTTTGCGCTGAGGTGCGGTTTGCGTACCCCTCGAAAGATCTTCCGCCGTCGAGGGAGTTGCTTGTGATCTAAGTAAACTCGCAACAGAGAACTTCCGATAGCACACTCTAGGTTTACCCGCGTTCTGGAGTCCTTTGTGCAAAAAATGAAACGTTATCCTCGATCGCGGACTTCACTGAGTTGTTTGCTAGCTTTGTCGTGCTCGCAATTCGCGATTGGGGGCGACGAGGTCGTGTTGGCTCCCGCGTTGGAAACTGCCGCGGAGGCTCAGATTGCCCGGCGTCCATGGTTGCTTGATGTTTTGAGCAAGAAGCCCGAGTCCAAGCAGGACGCAGGGGCGAGCATGCTGCCGACGCCACCACCGAATCGGCCTCGTGTTTCCGACCCGCCATCGATGAAGGACTCGCTCGCAAATGTTCCGCTGAGTCGCGATGAGCAGAGTGACGCGACGCCTCTCGATATCGGCACTGTCGATGCGGCCCCGGTCGATGTTTACGCGCACAAGGGCGCGTCGGTGTTGCAGCACGATGAGCGCGACGATGACAACTGGGTGCCACGATCGCTGGGCCGCGCCCTCAGGGCTCAAGGGCAATCGAGACCAACGCTCGCTCCTGCATCGCCACGCAAGACGACGTCGGAGGTTACGCCCGAGCTCATGCCTGAGCCTGAGGTTGCTCGTGAGCCCGAGCTCACGCCTGAGCCTGAGGTCACGCCCAAGCCCGAGGTCGCTGCCAAGCCCGAGGTTACTGCCAAGTCGTTCAACCGTGGCGTGGAGGTGCGTCCAAAGTTGGTGCCCCTCTCCGATCCAACGGTGAATGAGTCACATCGGTCGGTGAAGGATTCGCAGGCTGAAAACTCGACGAATTGGGAAGATTCCGAGCGTAGCTCGCCTCCATCGAACTCAAGCGACGAGACGATGGAAGTTCAGGAGCGATTTGACATCGAAGATTCGGAGATCGCCGACGCACCGCATGAGGACGCTGAACTCGATTCAAGCTTTGCCGAGCATCTGCGAAACGCAAAACCGGTTCAGCGAAAATTGCGTTCCGTGACCATTGATCCGGCGTCACCGGGTGGCTTCCGTCTCGAGCCTGCTCCGAGGCAGCGAGAGGCCAGCGAGGCTGCGGACGCGTCATTGCCGCGTCGTCGCTCCAACTCGGTGGGAGATCAATTCGCGGGTGAACCGCCGGCTGACGAGTCGTTGGGTGATCGTGAACCGGTTTCCCTTGACTACGTTGGCATGCCAACCGGACCGTTGAAGCTTTCCGCTTCGGTTGCCAAGATGAAGCCGGTGATGCAGCGGTGCTTGGTCAACTACTACCGAAATCCCGAGATCGCCAACCAGCGAAGCAACTGGGGAATGTTGCATTCGATCATGGTCTACGGCGTCGATACCAAGATCGTTGCCGAACGGCAACATTTCAACGCCATCGCTTGGATTGCGGGCAACAACGCTTGTCGTGGACAACGCTTGATCGAGACGGATCGCGATGGCATCCATGTCAGAAGTGGAGTGGGGTTACAGGGTCATCAAGCTCAGATGCTGTGTGTGTTCTCGTTGTGCGATGTACCGATTGAATATCCGTTGTACGTGGGGACCACCAAGTACTCGGTGCGTGATGTCGTCAAACGCGAGATGGCGGATTGTAAAAGTGGCGCCGAATTGACCTTCACCTTGATTGGACTTTCCCACTATCTCGATACCGACGCGAGTTGGCTTGCCTCGGACGGAAGTCGCTGGGATTTCGAGCGATTGATTCGCGAAGAGTTGTCCCAGCCGATTGTGGGTGCCGCGTGTGGAGGAACGCACCGCTTGATGGGATTCTCCCATGCATTGCGAAAGCGTCGCGCCGAGGGGCGGCCGATTACGGGGCAATGGGCTCGGGCCGAAGTCTTTACCAACGATTTCATCGAATATGCCTTCTCGCTGCAGAATCGCGATGGATCGATGAGCACGAATTGGTTCGAAGGGCGTGAAGACAATGGGAAAATGGACCGCAAGGTGCAAACGACGGGGCACATGGTCGAGTGGATGTTGACGACGTTGCCGGATTCGCAGTTGCAAGATCCGCGGTTGGTGCGTGCGGTCCGCTATCTGTTGGCCTCGATGTACAACGAGCCGAAACACGATTGGCAGATCGGTCCCAAGGGACATGCACTGCGAGCACTGGCGATGTACTACCAACGGACCTATCGCAGCGGACCGGCGTGGCAAACCCCGGCCATCGCCAGCGGAGCCCGAACGCTGCAGCGATAGTGCGGTTCGGGCATAAAACGCAGATTTAGCGGCTGATCTGGTTGCCGGTTTCCGCCGCTTCGCTAATACTTTGATTCTCTTTGTCATATTACCCAGTTTGAATCACCCTCACCCTGTCGAGTGCGCCCTGCAATGGCGACACAACGTCTGACGAAACATAACGCGGCCATGATTCGCGCGGCGATCGATCTTTTTCGTGATCGAGGCGCCGATGCGTTGCTGCTGCTTTTAGATGGATCGACCGACTGGAAACGTATCTCCGAGATGGCTCAGCCGCTCGACAAACCCTTTATTGTCGCGGTGGATTCAGCGCATGATCTCGAGGGAGCCTCCGAAGCGGGGCTCAAACCGCTGGCCCTCAACAAAGAAAAGGCTCCGCTGCTCGAGCGTCTTCAACACGCCTTGCTCGAAGCGGCCGCCGATGAGTTGATTCGCACCAATGGCGAGGTGGTGGCCCTGTATAGCGGTTTTCAGCACGGACGACTCGACTCGATCAGCCATCTACAACTCGACGAGCGAATGCGGCAATTGACCAGCCGCGATCTGCAGATGCTCGAGAGCCGAGTCCCGTTGAAGACGATCAAGGCGGTGATCGATTTGGCGGCACAGATCGGCCGCGAAGGCCGCGAAGGAAAGCCGGTGGGCACGCTGTTTGTCGTCGGCGACACTCGCAAAGTGATCGAGCATGCGAATGACAGCGGGGTCGATCCCTTCCGTGGTTACAACCGCAAACAACGTAATTTGCTCGACCGCAAGGTCCAAGAAGATGCCAAGGAAGTCGCTCAGCTCGACGGCGCGTTTATCATCGCCAGTGATGGGGTGATCGAAAAGAGTCGGCAAATGCTCGAGGTCTCGCACGAAGACCTCACGATGAGCAAAGGGTTGGGGGCCCGGCACTGGGCCGCCGCAGCGATTTCACGCAAGACCAAAGCGATCGCGGTCGTCGTCAGCCAATCCACCGGTACCGTCCGCTTGTACCAAGACGGTCATCTCGTGATGCGGATTGAGCCGATGGACAAGGCCGTGAAGTGGCAAGAGTTCAACTTTGAACCGCCTTCGTCGTCACCGCCTGATAATTAGGGAGCGGGTCACGAGCGTCCTTTGAGATCCACGCTCGTTATTAGGCCCGTTCGTTATTAGGCCCGTTCGTTATCAGGCCCGTTCGTTATCAGGTCCGTGGCTCGTGGGGGTGTAGCCGCGTGCTAGGCTCGCAATGCGTGCTACAGCAGCGGTAATTCGTCATCGCGACGAACCGACATGCCGTCCTTGAAGTGTTGCCGGCACACCGACACGTAACGCTCGTTGCCGCCGATTTGGATTTGCCGACCATCTTTGACGGGTTGGCCTTTGGCATCCATGCGAAGCACCATCGTCGCTTTACGTCCACAGTGGCAAATCGTCCTGATCTCGGACAATGTATCGGACCAGGCCAAGAGGTGCTCGCTGCCTTCGAACAAGTGGCCTTGAAAGTCGGTTCTCAAGCCATAGGTCATCACGGGAATGTCGAGCGTGTCGCACACATCGCTCAATTGACGCACTTGTAATTGGGTCAAAAATTGGGCTTCGTCCACAAACACGGCGTGAATCGATTTGGCGTCATGCTCCTTGTGGACGACGGAAAACAGATTGTCGGATTGATTGAACGTGATGGCCTCCGAGCTGAGGCCGATACGGGAGGTGACTTTGCCGGCTGCGAAACGAGTATCCATTTCGGGCAGCAGGATCATCGTATTCATCCCACGCTCGCGATAGTTGTAGCTTGCTTGCAGCAGGACAGTCGATTTCCCAGCATTCATCGCGGAAAAATAAAAGTAGAGCTTTGCCATCGAACGCGTGCTGCCTTTCTCGTCGCGGTCTACGAGAGGGATTGGAGTTGTTTTGTCGTGAGTTCTCGGATGCCTTGCTTGGCCAATCGCAACAGATCGGCGAGTTGATCATCGTCAAACGTCGCCTCTTCGCCTGTGCCTTGGATCTCGACAAACTTGCCCGAACCGGTCATGACGACGTTCATGTCGACATCCGCAGCGGAATCCAATTGGTAATCGAGGTCCAAGTGGGCGACGTCGTTGACGATTCCGGCGCTGATTGCGGCGATACTATCACGAATCGGGCCGTCACCGATGCGGCTTCCCGGAACGGCGATCTGGATCGCTTTGGCCAGTGCGATGAATCCGCCGGTGATCGCGGCGGTGCGCGTTCCTCCGTCGGCCTGCAACACGTCACAGTCCACGGTGATCGAGCGTTCGCCAAGTTTGACCAAATCGACGACCGCACGCAGACTGCGTCCGATCAAACGCTGGATCTCGGTGGTTCGGCCGTCGATTTTGCCGCCACGGTCACGCGGTTTCCGTGGCGTGGTGCTGCCCGGCAGCATGTTGTACTCGGCCGTGACCCAGCCTTTGCCCTTGCCGGCAAGCCAGGGGGGAACCGAGGCTGCGAGCGATGCGGTGCACAACACGATCGTGCCTTCGCATCGATACAAGACGCTCGCAGGGTTCGACGGAATGTAGCCCAGTTCGATTTGGACGTTGCGAAGTTGGTCTGCGGGGCGAGGGGTGGCGGGCATCGAGAGTTACCGTGGATTCGGTGGAAGTAAAAAAAGAATGATGGCCGAGTCGTTTGCACCCTCCTCCCCTCGTCCAACGCATTGTCGTTACCGATGGGGGCGTTACCGATGGGGGCGTTACCGATGGGGGCGTTACCGATGGGGCGAGCGGATCAGGGTGAACGATAAATCGCGTCGGCCGCTTAGAGGCTTTGGTCCACTTGGACATGGTCGTCGATCCACTTGCGATTGAGCAGCCAAACGAGCAGCCCTTTCTGGGCATGCATCCGGTTGCCGGCTTGGCGGATGACGTCACTTTGTTTGCTGTCGATGACCGCGTCGGTGATCTCTTCGCCTCGCACGGCAGGCAAACAGTGCAGCACGCGGGCGTGGCTCGGGGCGCTGGCCATCAATTGTTCGTTGACTTGGAAATTGGCAAACGCAGCGCGGCGGGCCGCCATTTCCGCTTCCTGACCCATGCTCGTCCAAACATCGGTATAGATCGCGTCGGCATCGGCCACCGCCCGATGCGGGTCGGTTGCGGATTCGATGATGGCTTTGGGGTAGCGGTCGGCAATGCGGCGCAGCCAATCGGAGTCCATCTCGTAACCAGGCGGACACACCAAGGTGAAACGCATGTCGAGCATTGCCGTGCACAGCGCGACGGACTGGGCCACGTTATTGCCGTCGCCAACAAAGACGATGTGTTTGTCCTTGTAGCCGCCCAACGATTCACGCACGGTCAAGACATCGGCCATCGCTTGGCAAGGATGACATAGATCGGTCAAGCCGTTGATCACGGGCATCGCATTGAAACCCGCTAACAGTTCAACGTGTTCATGTTTCTTGGCACGGCAAACCACGGCATCCACAAATTGGCCAAGCACTTTGGTAAAGTCGACCGGAGATTCGCGTTTTCCCCAGCCGACTTCTTCACCCAGAAACAGGCTGGTGCCGCCCAGTTGTGCCATACCCGTTTCGAAGCTGACACGCGTGCGTAGACTCGGTTTCTGAAACAGCAATGCGATCACACGACGTTCCAATATCGGTGGACGTTCACCCGCAGCCAACCGTTGTTTCAACGACAAGGATGCCGCGAGAATGCGTTGTAATTCGTGAACTTCGATATCGAATAGACTTCGTAGGTGTTGCATGGCAACGGCCTCATCGTTGTGTTAGTTTTCGTAGCGGATGATTTTATAAACGGAAACGCGGTGGATCGTGACGTTAAACGGCTAAATCCTTGGAACGCTGCTCAATCGCATTCATGGTTTCCAGCAGAAGGCTGAGTAGTGATTCTCGGTCTTCGGGACTTAGGTTGAGCGAAGGTTGTAGTAGGATCGCGGCTTCGCCGGAGGCTTCGATGCGTAGACCGTTCGTTGCCGCGACGCTGACGATCTCGGCGGCTGCCAAATCCGTCTCGATGCCAAGGGTCATGCCGGTGACATGAATGTCGCGAATGAACTCAAAGCCAGCGATTGCCTCGGCAACCGCGACGGCAAATTCTTGACCCAACTCGCTCGCGGCACCAGGCAATTCAAGTCGTCCAAGGGCTTGCAGCATCGCAGTCACGACGTTGGACTGGATCGGATAGTCCGTGGATTGATGGATCGGCCGCCCGGTCAAGCGTTCCGAGGCAATCAACATCCCGCCTGGCAAGCCGGCGAACAATCCGCCCGCCACCACGATGCCATCGACAGCTACATCTGCGAGCGAAGCGAAGGTAAAACACGAACCGGTGGCACCGAAACACAAGCGAGCTTCGTCCATCAACAACACGAGATCGTGTTGGTCGCAAAGCTGGCGAACGCCACGGAGATAGTCGCCATCGATCGAGCGAGCTCCATTGGCGAGGTTGACGGGCGAGAGCAAAACCGATGCGGTGGAATCATCGATTGCCGCTTCGAGTGCTTTCAAGTCGTTTGGCTTGACGTGATCAAAACCTGCGACCATCGGTCCAAAGCCGGAATGCAAATGCGGTTGACCGCTGGCGGAGCGACACAATGCGGTGCGGCCATGATCGCTGCCGGCGATTGCAATCGTTCGATAACTCGCTTCAGAATTGCGTTTTCGAGCGAATGCAATCATCGCTTCGATTGCCAGATCGGCCGCAGGGAACAATAGCAGCGAATCGGCAGCGATCGAATCGCTGTTACCGGACGATTCCAACAACGACGCTAACGCACTCGCCAACTCGGTTGGTTCATCGTCGGCCGCTTTGTTGTCGGCCACCTGATTGTCGGCAATGTCCAGCGCCGCCGAGGCGTCCCCCAGATACACATGGGCGGACTGTGAGATGGCGTCGATCACTGTGGGGCAACTGAAACCGACCGCGCTTGCCCGCCCCGCCAAGGCATCCACCCACGGATGCCCCAACGCATCGACGCGCCGAATGCCATCGATTGGCGCCTGTCCATTGGACTTGGAGGGTTCGCTCATGGGATGCCTTGAAGAAGAATAAATGAAAAGAGAAAGCAACGGCCAACCCCTGTCATCGTTTGTCAGGGACGCCGTTGCTGTGCTTTATTAAAGCGTTCGTGCGGTGTTGCGGAGTCTCGGTCGGCTTCTTGAAAACGGAGGGGTTGGATTGCTGCACGTTCGTTTTGTGCCTGAGACCGAATCGCAATCACTCTCAATCGGACGACGCTTAGAGATGGATTTCGGTTCCCACACCTTGAGTGGTGAAGATTTCCAGTAGCAGCGAATGGCGTAGTTTACCATCAATGATGTGCACTTTGCCGACGCCTCGCCCAAGGGTTTCCAAACACGCTTCGACTTTGGGGATCATGCCAGCATCGATCACACCGCTCTCAATCAATTCTCTCGCTTCGGCCGAAGAGAGCGAATGAATAATGGTGTCGGGATCTTCTTTATCGCGTCGAACACCGTTGACGTCTGACAAAAAGACTAATTTTTCTGCTCCCAGCGATTGGGCTACTGCCATCGCCGCGGTATCGGCGTTCACGTTGTAGTGTTGGCCATCGTCGCCTTCGCACATCGACGGGATCACGGGGACTTGATCGGTGTACGACAAGCCTTCGATCACGTTGCGATCGACACGCGTCACTTCGCCGACGAACCCGAGGTCTTCATCGGGGCGCTCGGCAAGCTTTTGCCCGAACAGCACGTTGGTGGTTAGGAACGAGAGGTTCATCGCCCGCCCTCCCAAACGCTCCATCTCTTCGGTCAAGAAGACGTTCAGATCGCCAGCCAATACTTTTTCGACGACGTTGAGTGTCGCTTGGTCCGTCACGCGGCGTCCGCGAACGAAATGGGGTTGGATCCCCGCTTCGGCCAATTCCCGATTGATCGCTTTCCCGCCGCCATGCACCAACACCGGGTTCATGCCGACCGACTCCATGAAAATGACATCCAACAAGATGTGCATCAATGCTTGGGTATCGTCCAGAATGCTGCCGCCCAACTTGATCACCGTCGTTTTTCCACGGAATTGACGAATCCACCCCATGGCTTCGATCAGGGTGTTCGCTTTTGCGATCGCTTCTTCCAAGGTAAAGTCTCCGATATTTTCGGCGCGTTGGGTAATAGGGGACACGTCCGCTCGCTTAATGTCGTGTGGAATCGATTTTAGGCTAATTTTGGTGGTCTTTCCGCGATCGGAAAAACCGATCAATTTAGATGCGGCCACCCAGAGGGTCAATTGAGATGGCAGGCAAACAGCCAAACAGTGGGTCTACTTAGGAGAAATAATGGACAATCAGCGTATCACCGTCATCGGTGGCGGCCAAATGGGGCGAGCTCTCGTGGGCGGCATGCTCGACAATAAAGTGGTCCTCGATGCGAATGTCACCATCGTCGATCACAATGCAACGAGTCGCCAATGGTGGCAAGAAAATCGACCGAATGTATTGATATCACAGGACTTAGAATCGTCAGTCCAAGGTGCGGATCTGGTTGTTTTGGCCGTCAAACCCAAGGTCTTGGGCAACGTCGCTAAGCAAGCGGAGCACTTCTGGGACGGGAAATTGGTCGTTTCGATTGCCGCCGGGGTGATGCTGGAGACGCTTTGCGGGTGGATTGGACATCGACGTGTCGTCCGTGTGATGCCAAATACCCCCTGTCTGGTTGGTCAAGGAGCATGCGCGTACTGCGTTGCCGATGAGGTTTCCAGTGACGACGAAGCCCAGATTATGACCGTATTGAGCAGCGTGGGGATGGCGTTTGCCGTCTCCGAATCCCAAATGGATGGGGTGACGGGGCTCAGCGGATCGGGGCCCGCCTATGTTTGTTTGATCATCGAAGCGCTCGCCGATGGCGGCGTTTTCGCCGGATTGCCCCGACCGTTGGCGATGAAATTGGCGACTCAAACGGTCTTGGGGACCGCACAAATGATCGCGGAAACAGGCCGCCACCCTGGCGAGTTGAAGGATTCGGTTGCCAGCCCCGCTGGTACAACGATTGCCGCGATCCGAGTCCTCGAGCAAAATGGGTTGCGAGCAACGATGATCGACGCCGTCGCGGCATCAGCACAGCGGAGTCGCGAACTTGCCAAAGATTGAGCAAGGATCAAACCACGTCTCAAAATGAAGTGCCGCTGCGGATGTTGCGAAATCAGCGTTCATGACCACGTTCACACAGTGAATGTCGGTCATCAAGAAGGCGGCGTCTGTTGAAAATACCTATGCCTTAAGAAGAATCAGTACGATGGAATCACCGATTATCAAAATTGACGACAAACATGTCCCTCTGTATCGCATCGTTTGGGTTAGCGAGATCCCTCACTTTTGTGGGGAACCGGACTGCATGCACGAGGGAGACTATGAAGTACGACTCGATGTTGACGATTCGTTGTGGACCAGTGCCGCCGAACGCGACGCCACCGTCGCTGCGCTAGCAAAATGGTGCGGCGATCCTCGCAGCGATGAAAATCCCGAGTGGTAATCGAGCCGCTGCGGCCGAAAAGCGTCACCGCGGATGCCCCGCTCGAGGTAATCGCGAGTGGTTTTCAGCGCGCTGGAAAATCTTGAGCGCGGCGGAAGAAGACGCGAGCCCTGCTCGGACGTGTGCCACTATCTCATTTTTGCTGGCAAAACAATTGCTTCGTCGACCACCATGCACACGATCCCGTCCCGAATGGGATAGATCAAGTCGCCGGTGGTGGTAACCAACCCCAGGTCAATGGCTTCGGTGATTCGTTGGTCTTGCCGGTCGCGGAGCTCCCCGCGCGAGATCGCCGCGTTGATTTTCTCGACCATGGAAGCTTGGGCAACTTGAAGTGTCCCGCCGCTGAGGGGACAGCGAAGCAGGGACACTAAATTTGGGTCAATCATTTGATTTGGCTCAGCATTGAAGTGTTGAGTTTCCGAAACTAAGGGAGAGCTTGACTGATTCAGCAGGATGCTGAACATGTGTTGATCAAAGGATCTTTGATCTTCCCTTTCAGGCTGGCTTAACGAATTTCGTTCTTTTCTTGATTCTGACTACGGCGGAGGATTGCCATGAAGTCGCGAGCTCGCTCGCGATTCGTCCAACCGGTTGCTCACTTTTGTGCAACGTTTTCGACGATCGCAGTTTTCAGTTGTACCAGCTCGTCTGTGCTTTTGGCGCAGTCTACGGGTGTGGCACAATCGTCTCCAGGCTACTACACCGATCCTCAGACTGGCATCGTCTATCGCCAAGTCACCAAAACCATCGAACGCCCGGTCGTTGAAACCAAAACCGAGCAACGCGAACAAACGATCTACCGTCCGCAAACGGTAACCGAAACCAAACCGGAAGCGCGAACCGTTTACACGCCCATCGTGCAATACGAGTGGCAACCCCGTTTGGAAGGCCGTTGGAATCCGTTTCGCCAGCCCACCGTCGCTTATCATTCCGTTCCGCAAACACGCTGGGAAAGCCGCAACGAAGTCGTGCATCGTACGAACACCCGCACCGAGTGGATCGCCGAAAAGCGAACCGTAGAGGTTCCACAGCGATTGGTGCGGATGGAACGCGAACAAAAAGTGGACTACGAAGTGGTCGGCCGTGTCGCTCCGCAACAGACTCCTGCGACTAGCAACGCGGAGGCGATCGCGTCGCGTTTGCGTCCGCTCGATTCGAACACTCGCGTCGAAGCATTCAAGGCACCGGTAATCCCGGCACCAGCGACCCAAATCGCTCAGGGGCCTGCGGTCTACGCTCCACCGCGAATCGCGGCGTCGTCACTCGGGCGGATGACAAGTGACCCGCCACGTCGCTCGACGAGTCAAGTGGGGCTGCGGACGAACGAGTTGTATCCAGCCCCGAATGGAGGTTACAGCGGAGCATTGCCTCCGGCCACAACGGGCGTGGCCGCTTTGCCCGCGCTGCCGCTGTGGCGATAATTTCGGGGTAGCCACCATTGCCGCGAGTACCACAATTAACGCCATGCGGCTAACGTTGCCGAATGGCTGTGTGTTTACTTGTACTCGATGATTTGGGGAGACGTGCGTGTGAGTTGTCGCCACACGTACTGGCTCGCCCCGATGCATTCGGGCAACTTGGATCCGACGCAACTCGCGGCGTAGATCATCGATAGAGACGTGGGTCTGCCGCGTCGGCGGATCGCACGGGTCGCTTTGAGCCACAACAGCGCGTACGCCAAGGCAAGCACACCCAGGCTGATGAAGTGAGTGGGCCAGCAGAGGACGATTGCCAACAGCGGCAGGATGCCTCCCCAAAAAACGACGCTGCGCAGCGGTTTAGCAAAGTGCCGTTCCGGGGCACGGCCGTGCATTGCAAAGCCCTCTGCGAAGGCGTGACCACAGCGCACGGCACGCTTCCACCACTGAGATAATTTATGCATGTTGACGTCGTGCATCGTCATCTCGTGGTCGAGCCGTTGCAGCTTCCAACCCCGCTGTCGAATTCGCACGCAAATTTCATAATCTTCACCTGCAATGACATCGTCCTTGTAGCCGCCGACATCATGAACGACGTCGCAGCGAAACATTGCATCCCCACCACACACACGTGTTTCGCCGATGGGCGTATCCCATTCGATATCGCATATCTGGTTGAATATACTGGCTTCGGGATACCGTTCACGTCGCCGTCCACAAACCGCTGCGGTTTGAGGATTGGAAAGGAGAGCCGCACGAGCTTGTTGCAGCCAACCCTCCGCAATTTCGCAATCGCCGTCGACAAACTGGACAAACCGCAACTCTGGAGTGATTTGCATTAGCCGTTGAAAGCCGGCGTTGCGACCGCGAGCCGCCGAAAAGGGGCGGGACCGATCGAGGGAGACGACATCGGCGCCAAGCTCGATCGCCATTGATACACTGTCGTCGGTCGAGCCCGAATCGACGTAGACGAGATGAGCGGAATCATGCAACGCGGATTTTAAACACGCCTTTAAACGCGGGCCTTCGTTGCGCCCGATCGCGACAACGCCAAGATCAGAAAACAATCGATCCACCTCCATGGATGTAAATGGTGCAGCAGAGTTGCGATGCGCGGAACCGGAAACCGATGCTAGGAAGAAAGATATTCCCATCGCCTATTCCATGCGTCGGCGACGCGAATGGTCAATAAGCCCCCTTGCCGCTAATGACCACGGGGATGGTTCTGAAAATCAAAGTGATGTCGAGCCAGAAACTTCGCCGGCGGATGTATTCCAAATCCATCATGATCTGTTGATCAAAGGGGACGTCGCCGCGTCCGGAGACTTGCCAGATACACGTCAGACCGGGAAGCACATCGAAGCGGCTGTAATCCAATGGGCTGTAGCGATCGACTTCTTCGGGCAGGGTTGGGCGAGGGCCGACAACGCTCATGTCGCCCCGCAACACATTCCAAAATTGGGGTAGTTCATCAATGCTGTAGCGGCGAATCCAGCGGCCTAGCCAAGTGATTCGTGGATCGTGTTGTAACTTAAACGTGCGCTCGTCGGCATGCTTGTTTAACTTGCGGATATCATTCTTTTGCATTTCAGCGTTCACGACCATTGAGCGAAACTTCAAACATTCAAAACAACGACCGCCTCGTCCGACACGTTGGGACCAATAGAAAACGTTGCCGCCATCTTCCCACTTAATCGCCAACGCAACCAATAGAAAGAGGGGCCAACTGAAAAACAACGCGGTCCCGGCAATCAAAAAATCGAGTGCGCGCTTGGCATGCTGATAAAAATCGATGCCTTCGACCGACGTCATTCCGGTTGTGAAAAAGAAATCGTAGTTGACAGGATTCGATCTAGTCATCGCTGTAACCGGCAAACGGGGAAATCAAAGGGCGTTTGGTTTTAAACGAACTTCACGATGGGACTCGCTGCATGCTGCTTTGTGTTAGCGTGGATATTTCATAACCCGGCGTGTAAGTGAGGGAATGTCTGTCGTGTACTCGGTCCCTCGCTGACGCTTCGGGTTATGATTTGGTGGTGAAAACGGCTGTAACGCAACTTTAAAACGGACGCCTCGGGGTATGGTTTTGACTTGCGTACATCACTCAATCGCCGTAGCGAGTTGTTGAGTAAGCGGTTGAAATGTTTTGGAGTGTTCGGATGCAATGATCGGCTTAGCGCGAGGCTGCGCCTTGATCGACTTAACTTGGCGAAGCGAACACCACTTCATCCTTGTCAACGTTCGTAACCGTAGGTGTCGGGATTCGGTTGTCATCGTTCGTCG
Source organism: Novipirellula galeiformis (assembly GCF_007860095.1). Lineage (NCBI taxonomy): Bacteria > Pseudomonadati > Planctomycetota > Planctomycetia > Pirellulales > Pirellulaceae > Novipirellula > Novipirellula galeiformis. The sequence continues at coordinate 109,575 of NZ_SJPT01000003.1, forward strand.
TCGCTGCGTGATGCGTATTCGCGGTGAGCTGAAGGAATAAATTCGATAGTTTTTTGGCTTCGTGGTGAGCGTCATGGCGTTTTCGCACCCGCGCCGCCCCCGTCGCTCCTAGCCGGACGAGTTGGTCCAGCGGAGCGTCGATGGCCTTTTTCATCGCCCGGCTTAAAGCTGCTGCGGATCCGGCGGGAATCAGCCAGCCGCTCACGCCGCTGCGAATCAATTCGGGAACCCCCGCAATCGAGGTCGCAATGACGGGACGCCCCAAGGCGAGTGATTCCATGCACGCCACCGGCAAGCCTTCGGCGAAACTAGGCATCACCAACACCCGGCTGGCCAGTAGATGCGATTGAACCTGCACGCCCGTTCTCCAGCCGACGAGGGTGACTTTCGATTGAAGCTGATGCTCGGCAATCAACGTTTCGAGTACCGGTCGCAATGAGCCATCGCCGACAATCGTCAATTGGAATTCAACCCCTTCGCGATCAAGTTTCGCAGCGGCTTGAATCAATAGCGGCATTCCTTTTTGCTCATGGAGTCGCCCAATTGCTAACAAACGCGGTTCCTCGGGAGGCGGCGAGAGGGGACAATGGAAGTAGCTTTCATCGAGACCACAACGGACGACTTTGACTTTGGACCAATCCGCGTAGCCGACCCACCGCAACAATTGGCTGCGTCCAAAATGACTGACTCCGACGACAAATTCAGCGTGTGAAATCTTTTGACCCAGCCCCAGTTGGAGCGGTCGATCAAACTCCTCGGGGCCGTGAACGGTAAAGCTAAATTTGGGCCCACCCAAGACACGGCAAAGCGTTGCGACGGTCGCCGAGTTGGTGCCGAAATGAGCGTGAAGATGCGAGATGTTGTCGCGATCGGTCCATTGCCGGATCACGGTCGCTTCGACGAGATAGATCATCTGACGAAAAAAGGAACCGCCACAGCGATAAAAGGAGAACGCCAATCGAAATGCCCTGAGGAAACGCAGCGGATTTCGCAGCCCGACCCAAACCAACGATGCGACGAGTGCGAAGTGCGATAAATCGAGGACGTAGTTCGATAGCGTTTCCTCGCGTTGGTCGATCGGGTCGACCACCGCCACGGTGGGACGGCGCAGCCCATAGCGAAACACGCGATGCCCAAGTTTCTCTAAGGCATGAATCTCGCGGCGAATAAACGTGCCGCTGATCGCCGGGTATTGGTTGACCAAGTACGCAATCCGCACCGCTTGGCATTGCTCTTGGGTCGCATCGGTCATCGGCTTAACCCACGAACAAAGACGCTGTTGCATAGAAAGTCTCTCCACAGCTTGGGAGGATCTTCCACCGGTTTACGCTGGAGGGTTGCGCGAACGATCCAGCATGCGCGTCCGCTCAGCCAGACGGCGTCCGCGATCCCCGTTCGTAGGGAACCATGTTTGGAAAAGAAATAACGGCGTCGAGAATCAAACCAATATCGGGGGCGTTGCCTGAGGATCGCTTGCTCGCCCGTGACGCCCGAAGATTGTCCAACAAGGTGAATGACTCGGCTTTCCGGTTGGCACCACGTCGTGAACCCTGCTTGCTTGGCGCGGTGACAAAAGTCAACCTCCTCGTAGTACATGAAATAGCCATCGTCGAGCATGCCGATCTGTTCAAAAACCTCGCTGCGAATTAAGAAGCTTGCTCCGGAAACCCAGTCGACTTCACAGGCGTGAGAGCACGGTTTCAACGCCACTTCATGGTCCTTTAACATCCGGTTAACGATGGAAAAACGCCACGCGTCAATCAATTCACTGCGGATGTGGGGGAAACGGAATGCCGAGGATTGTAATTCGCCATCGCGACACTGCAGTCGGCTGCCCACGATTCCCGCCGACGGATGGGATTGAAGCGTTTCCAGCAAAGGGGTGAGGGCACCCGGAAGCACGATCGTGTCGGGATTTAACAACCACACCGCGTCGGGACGCTGCGGGCGTGACAAGGCAGCGGCAATCCCCACATTATTCGCAGCCGCAAATCCTCGGTTCTCGGACAACGCCGTCAAGCGAACCCAGGATTGCCAACCACGCTGTTGGATCGCGTTGGCGAGCACACAAACGGAGTCGTCACCCGAGTCGGCGTCGAGCAACTCTACCGAAAAATGATGAGACTCACATGCGATCGGCGCAAGCGATTCGAGACAGTTAACGGCTAAGGTTGCCGTTTGGTAATTGACGATGATGGTGACGATGTTCATCGGGAAGACATTGATTCAAGGGTGCGGTCAAATCGCCAGCGGAAAGGCTGGCACTCGCAGTTTCATGGAGTCGCTCAAATTCTTGGTCCGCTGATGGCACCGATGGTGGGATGCCCCGGGGGGACCGATGTCGTTCGCGGTGCCGCGTCGGACGATGGCGTTCGCAGTCGAGGGCGAGAGATTGCATGGAACGTCCATTCGGCACGCTGCGCGTACCAGCTCTCTAAGCTGTATTTGGAGGCAGCACGGCGAGCATTCAATGAAATTTCAACCAATTGACCACGTTGCAATTCCAGTTCCGCGAGCCGTCGTCCCGATCGTTCGAGATCGTTTTTAGGCAAAATCACTCCCGTTTGATCCTCCGCTAATCGACTCTGGATACTGGCTTGGTCGAAACCGAGAATGGGCAGCCCAGATGAGTAGCAAGACAAAAACGGTTGAATGTTGCAATTCACAATGGGGGTCAATAAAACGGCATCGTATTGAAATGGGCGTGGCACGGATTCAACATGATCCGATCTTGAATCTTGGAATTGAACCACATTGGTTAATCCGAGCTTGGCAATCTGATATTGGAGTTCGGATCGTTGCACGCCTCGGCCATAGAGGTCCAAACGGATATTCGCACCGAGGTTACGTGCATAACGAATAATCGCAATGCTGAAATTGACGCCGTATTTAGGCTCGAGTGGCGCGTAACAAACGAGTCGGAGCGGTTGCTCAGGCCGATCGCCTTGGAGGCGTTTTAAAAGCTCGGCTTCGCTGATCACGTCCGCATTGCACAGCGTAGGCTCGTAGAAAAATCGAGGGTTGTGGGCGAACTTGGAATACTGACGCAGTGAATCTTCGCTGCTAAATAGGCTTAGCTCCGCATGCTTTGCGAGTCGTTCACAGCGGCGACGGAATTGACGTCGCTCGAAGGGATGAGGAGCAACGTGAGGACAGGCCACCGGTTTTCGAGTCTCGATTGATTGCCTCCAGGACGATTTGTCGGGACCCCAAGACGATTCATCGGAATGAACCAAGACGATCGGCGTCGCTATTCCCTTTGCTTGAAGTGTTTCATTGGCGATCACGGAATCCGATGTCGCATGAATTTCAGCTTGCAACACGCAACCTCTCTGCGTGTAGGTTCGCAATGCCGTTCGCCAATCCGCGTGATGATCCGTGTTCGCGAGATGTGGCATATTCTGATGCGTAAAGGCAGGCTCAATGCGAATGTTTTCCGCGCTGGGATCAAAGCGGTTCCAGCCTCCTTCGTCGCGATCCAACGTGGAGTTGAGATTGTTTTCGCCGGTCGAGACGATGGTCGGAGCCAGCAAGGTTAATTGCCCAAAATGATCATCCAGTGCATTGCGTAGCAGACGCAAACTTCGCGTCCTGTTCGATGGCAGAAAAATCGCATCATTGCAAGTAACGAATGGTTGGTTGGTTAAGATGACGTACATCGTATTGTCAAGTTGGAAGTCGAGTTGATCAGCCGGGGGCACCACTCAGCGGAACCGACCCTGCGGTTCGTGACTACTTTTATTTAACTGCCTTCATTTACGTTCCTCCTTTGCATTGGTTATCCACCTCGATCCGTGCGAATCCACGCCCGTTCCGGGCGGAGTAGAAAGCGAACATACAGCGGGACTTTTCGAACTACATACAAGGGAATTGCAAGTATCGTGCGCAGCTTGGCGTGTGCCGGTCGGTAGCGACACCATGCGGCCCCCATGCCTGTGCCCGCGATGCCCGTGATCGCCATCCATCCCAGTAAAGGGGCAACCGAGTGGCCCTTTATCGCAGCGATAAGAACGACGATGCCGATCGCTAGAGAGGTCATCAGCAGTAGTGACAATGGTAGGATCAGCAAATCAAGTACGGCCAACGCGCTGTACCATGTGGGTTGGCGTAACCAACCTCGAATCAACCGCGGGATTTGGCTGCAGACGAGTTGTAGATGGCCATGTTCCCAACGTCGGCGTTGTGATTGAGTGGCCCTAGAGGTCGTCGGAAAGGTGGCGGAGCATTTCGCGTCAGGGCAAAACCGTACGGGATGCCCCGCCAGGATCATGTCAAACGTCCAACGCATGTCCTCAACCAAGTGTCCGCTTGGAACGCTCAATTGGGGTAACAACGGGCGCGGAAACGCCATCCCCGAACCCGATAGCGTGCAAGCCCCGCCGATCCTCGCTAAACCGAGGGGACGAACATGGTTCTTGATCGTGAATGCGAATTCCGACAACAAGCTTCCGGCGGTCATCGGGATCGATTCCGGTTGATGCATCAAGTAACTCGCCTGAGCGGGTTGCTGTGTTCGAGCGACCTGGGTCGCCAACAAATCGATGGCATCCGCTTCGATGCGACAATCCGAGTCGACAATGACCACGACACGATCGATTTCGCCGGGCTCTCTCAGAAAATCAAAGGCAAACTGCAATGCATAATCTTTGCCGCGACGTTCATCGTCAAACCGCTCGAGAACCTCCATCGTGGCGAAGCCGTTTTTCCGTTTGGACAATTCCGCTGCATACCGATTTGCGATCGTCGCGGTATCGTCGCTGCAGTTGTCGGCGACCAAGATAATGCGGTCAGTTGAACGCAGTGATGCGATCACCGAATCGAGTGCGAGGGCGAGTCCCCGTTGTTCATTGTGAGCGGGCATGATCACGTCCACCGCAGGGCGTGGCAATGCATGACTCGCTCGTTGCGGTTCACCCTCTTGTCGTGGGTGGTGGCTCGTGGTCCTTGCTGTTGTGCCAAGTAGGCATTCGCACCCGAGCAATAGCAGCGGAGCGGTGATGGTGATCACAGCCGTCCAAAGCGTGAGGTTGATCAGGTCGTGAGCAAGGATCATGAAAGAGATCTTTCACCGCTTGGATTGAATGATCGGTCACCTGTGCCGGCCTAGCCAAAAAAACTTAAGCCGTGCCGTATGTCAGGATGGGGAAGTCAGGATGCGATGACGGCCCCCAATAGTGGAGCATCGAAATCGATCAGGTCATTGATGAGGTCGGTCGCAGCGGGCGAGGCGCCATCGCGTTCAAGGGAGCACACAATCACGGCGTCGGCACCACTGGCAACCAAGGTTGCGGTCGTCGAGTCGCTCGCGCTTAGGCCTCCGACCAAGACGTATCGATATGCTCGGATGTTGGCCGCCAATTCGTCCCAAGTGTTGCGGCTCATCAAGTCGTAGAGTAACGCGGGATCCTTGATCAATAACCGATCCACTTTCTCGATTTGATTGATCTGCATTTGTTGCTCTTGAATGATTTCCACGGTGTGCTCCCATGGAAAGGGAACGATTTTGGCAGCGTGGATCATCTCGACAATGAGGACGCGATCGGCGCCCCGTGCTAAATGAGTTGCCGCGCCAAACAAAATGCCGGCCGGACATGCTTTGCGCCCCGTTGCGACCAGCGCAACCGAGGCGCCAATCGGTAAGTTCAGCAACTCGATGCGTGACGCCAAGATGCGGGACGTTGTTCCGCCCGTGAAGCGCTTTCTCGAATCACTCGTGTGCCGACTCAGGATCGGCAAACCGTGCTTGCTGGCAAGCCGTTCGTGTTGGTTCGGGCTGACTCGAAAGAACTCAAACAACAATGCAGGAAGGAGCAATACCATGGAACCGGCGCCAAACCCCGCAACCATGATCTTGGCCTTGTTGCTTGAGACGGGGATCAACGCGGGCGAGGCGGGCGACGTCACCTTCAATACGTAGCCATCGGTGTGCAACAAACGCTCCATCGCATGGCGTTCTTCTTTGGCGCGATCTTGTTGGTGGGTGATGCTCTCCAATGCGACCTTGAAGTCTCTTAACTGGGGCGATAGAGCTACCAACGCTGCGTAATTGTCGTCTAATTTCTCGATCAGTTGCTGGTAACTTTTCAGTTCGGCCTCCACTAACTTGAAGCTTTCCAGCTCCGAGCGGAGTCTTTCGTCAAGCTGAATCAGGATTTTGTTCTTTACGGCCTCGGTAATGTAGCCTCCCGAATCAAGGTCATCATAAATCTTCGTGATCGTGCCATTGATCTCCGCAGTGCGTTGATCGCCGCCCGCTTCGAGGCGTAAGACATCGACCTCGCTTTGCAGGACTTGCATTTCCGATTGGGTCACCAAGTTGCGATCAAACAGAGTTTGTAGACTCGCCAGCTCCTTTTGCTTGGAAGCCAATTGGATCTTGGCGGTTTCACGGCGGCGATGTTCATGCAGTTGCTCGGTCAACATCACACGGCGTTCCATCTCGGCAAGTCGAATCACATCGCTTTCCACCATCGATCGTTTTTCATCGCCAAACTTACCCGCATGTGCATCCGCCACCTGGGCTTCAATTTGTTGGACACTCTGCTTCCGGAGTTCAACGAGAATGCGTTGTTTCGCTAGAATCGCGTTTGCTTCCCGCTTGGCAGCCAAGTTCGCCTCGATTTCGGAAAGCAAATCGTGGCTGTTGTGTTTTAAACACAATTCGTCATACGCAGCTTGCCTCTGAGATCGCTCGCGTGCCAGATCAACGGTTTGTTTCTCAAGTGTTTCCAAATGCTTGGCAATCGTGTGATTGCGTATCTCACTCGATTTGTCGCTCACGACACGCATCAACGTATCCACCACCTGCTTGGAGATGGCTGCGTCGGCATGGCCGTATTCGATCACAATGTCGTACGCGCCCTTGCTTGATTGAACCTTGATCGCCTTGGCCGTGGCTGACTCGGACTGTGCCAAAGGTATCGCTTCGTGCAATGCTCGGATCGTGTCGGGAGCATCGACCAGCACCACCATGTCGGTCGCCGACGGGACTGCGAAAAAGGGATAACCCACTGTGCTCTGTTCGAGCGTCAATCGCCCCGTATACGCGAAGGTGTCTTGGGCAAAACGTTCTCCCACCCACCACCCCACTGCGATACCAAGCACACTGGCAATCACGAACCACTTGACCGAGCGACGCAAGAATTGGCTGAACAATTCATTGTCCGCCGAATCCTCAGAGCGTGAGGAGTGAATGCCAGGTGACCGTTTAAGGGGTCCTTGGATCAGTTCATGGGGAGACGTTGCGGTTTCGTTTTGCAGACTTAACATTGATGACTCCTGATTCGCTTGCATCATTCCGTTGGAACAATGCCACCGTATGGATTCAGCATTTCAAAGTGGAACCATTCGAAACTGGAATGAAACGATAACGTTTGTGTCGTCAGCCCGTTGGATGTCGCGCGAGCGGAGCGTTTTACCGACGCTCTCCTATCTCGATGCGCCGATGCAACGAGTAGATCTTTTCCGCTCTCGAAATTTAGACGACGCCCAGGGGGGGAGGGCTTGTTGGTCATCCCCCAATCGTACCGCATATCTCCTTTTGCGATATCTCTATTTTTCGAAGTCTGCAAACAATCCAGAGAATGGAGAGGGCGTGACGCGGAACGGAGATGCATGCATTGAACTCCCTTTCGCCGCTAAGGAGCCGACCGAGGGCGAGAGAATCGTTGGGAGCGTAACGGCCGTGCTGTGCGAACAATCGGCGGATCGGATCGACGCGAGGCGACCAATAACGCGACAAGAAAGCCTGCGTTCAAGAGAAAGGCAAAACAGAATGCTTCGGCCATCCATACCGTTGCTAGCACCACTGAGGAAGCCATCAGTGAGGAAATTAGCGCCACCGATAGGAATTCAGGTGTCCCGCTTAGGACCGTTCGAGTGCGCAGAAACAGTAACAAAATTCCGAGGGGAAGCAGTGAAAACGCAACCGATCCCACGATCCCCGTATTCAGGTAATGCAGTAGATAGTGATTGTCGACTGATAAGAACAGTTGGCGAAGCTGGGGCTCCAACATCGCCTCATGCTTTGGCAGCGATCCCCAGGTGCCAAAACCAAACCAACCGACTTGGGCAAGCGGTTTCTCATAGACCTTAAAAAGCAGATAGCGATGGCGTGTGCCGGAATAGGTATAAGTTTCGCCATCCACTTTGATTTTCTGCATACCATCGGGACGCTCGACAGATTCAGCCAGATGTAAAAGGCTCGGCCCCATTGTGTATCCTACGGCAATCAAAATCACGAATGCGAAAATGCTTAGCATTCGAATCGGTGGCACGTAGTGCCAGACAAGACCGGCAATCACACCCCCAAATACGATGCATGGCCCTCGTGAAAGCGAGGCGAGCAGCCCAATCCCCACAATCGCGGGCACCAACAACCAAAGCCTTGAGGCCCGTTTGCAAAAAGCTTCGTAAGCTTGCGCAAAGACCCAGGGAGAAAGCAGGGCTAAGAATAAGCCTGCATAAATTGGATGCGACAACCAAGCCTCCGCACGCTTGAGACCAAACCGATGTCCCGTCTCTCCTTGAACCGATTCGGCGTGCCCCAAAAGTTTGCTGAACAAATTGATGTCGGTGACGGATTCAAGGATCATGGCCACGGCGAGAATTAAGGCAACCGTGGCTGCCCAGGGGATGATCTCAATCGCATCCCGATCGCTAATCAAGATCAGTCTCGCCAAGACGTAGGGTAATACCCATTGGCAAAACAAACCAACAATGACGCTTGGGCTGAACTTGCCATTCAACGTGGTGCTCAGCGCGGCGCTAACAAAAATGAGCACTGGGACCAGATCGATCCAAGAAAAACCAGGGAAAGCAAACTGCCGAGGCTTGACCACGATGGCCGTAATCGCGATCACGGCAACAACACCGCGGAGGTTGATTTCGGCGGCGCCGAGCACCATCGCCAACCAAGGTGGCGCTAAGCATGCGATCGCCCATCCCACGCGTGCCGCATGGCGGGGTGTATGGAATCTCGCCACCAAAAGCATAAGGCAAGCAACGCTAATGGCTAGGAAAGCGAACATGCAAGATCAACAAACCTCACCGGTAACGAGAGCGTGAAACGCACATGCCAGCTTACTGCATACCACTTGTCCAGAACCGATTAGGTTGTAAGACGCAAAGGCTCTGCAAAGCTGGCCTAACGAAATCTAATGTATAGCCGCGATGCGGCGGGTCCAGTGGTTTGCCATCGTTCCTCCGCGGTGCGCCCTCCCGCACACTCACACTTGCTCACGTATCCAAAGCGGTTGCAAGTGTGCAACACTCCATCGCACTCAGCTGCTCGAAGTCGCCACTCACATTGTTTGGACTGAGATAAACAGACTGCGACGTGAATGTCGTTTCTTGGTTTCAAGTTCGATCTCAAACATCAAACGATGTCACATTGACGACATGAAAATAAGAGTTCTCGAGTGTGAGCCGGCGCCGAAGTGTCGGTCGAGGTGTCGGCTATGATTGAGTTCATTGGCCGGTCGCTGAAAAGATCGAATGTGGAAATTGTTCCTCGGAATCGCTCTTGGACGTACCCGCTTGGGGCGATCGGTTCAGCCGATCCGAGTCGCGACGCGATCCATTGCGTCAATGGATTGGTGTCCAAACGTTGTGGTTGCAGCATGCTTTCCTTGTGACCCCGTAGGCAGATTGTGCTTTTTAACTTCATCTCTCTGCGTTTCAATCGGCTGCGTCGCAAGCCTGCGACCTTTGCTTCGATCACAACCGTGGGGCTGTTTGGCACCAGTTTGGTGATTCGGCTCGCCAGCAGTCTGTTACTGTCGCGGCTCGTGTTGCCGGATGTCTTCGGGCTGATGGCATTGGCCATGATTGCGATCATGGGCCTCGTACTGCTTTCGGATGTAGGACTGACTCCAGCCGTGATTCATCACTCGGATGGCGACGAACCTGATTTTTTGAATACCGCCTGGACGATCCAAGTGTTTCGCGGAATTGCCATTTGGTTGGCTTCCTGGATTGCGGCTCCAGCAATGGCATGGTTTTACGCGGAACCGATACTCACGTTCCTGATTCCCGTGATCGCGATCATGGTGGTTATCGAAGGTTTCTGTTCTACCGGCGTCATGACAGCGCAACGTCAGCTGACTCCGTCGGCAATGATTGGTTACAACGTGTTGAGTCAATTCTTTGGGACGTTGGTCACGCTTGGGATCGCGTGCTTCTATCCCAACGTGTGGTCGCTCGTTGCCGGAACGTTAGCGGGTTCGTTATGCAGGCTAGTGACCAGTTTTTGCTTGCCGTCGCTGGTCAAGCATCGCTTGCTGTGGCACCACAAGTACGCCTGGGAACTGTTCCATTTCGGAAAGTGGATTTTTCTTAGTACGGCGGCTACCTTTTTCGCATTGCAAATCGATCGCATTGTTCTCGGCAAACTAGGCAGTCTCGAAACGCTCGGACTCTACAGCATGGGGGCGACGATTGCTGCGATCCCGGTCTTGCTGATCACTCACATCGGTGATTATGTGATGTTTCCGCTGCTCGCCAAAGCGGCGCGTGAGGACCCCGCCGGTTTGCGAGAAAAAACGAAACCCGTGCGCGGACGGATCCTGGGACTTAGCTTGATCATGAATGTAGGCGTGTTCGCAACGGCACCGCTGTTATTCAACAATCTCTATGGAAGCGAATATCGAGACGCGGGCCGGTTGTGCCAATGGCTGGTCGTTTCCAGCTGGCTTACCGTGATCGTCGAATTAGCCGTCCAGACGCTCAAGGCGGTTGGCAATGTGCAATCGATGGCCGGTGGCAAGGTCGTGCGGTTGCTGGTCACGATTCCATTGACCGTGTGGGGATTTGACCAATACGGAATCGAAGGCTTTATCGTGGGGTTCACGATCGGCATTCTGCCCGAACACCTCGTCATGCTATGGCGACTTTATCGGTTGGGGCTTTGGCTTCCGCTGCAAGAAATAGGTTATACGTCAGCGTTCTTATTGGCGATCGTGAGCATGTATTGGTCCGCATCGTCGATCGCAACCACGCTTGGGCTGGGGGCGGTCGTTGGTGCGCTGACGCTGTGGGGACTTTACCTTTCGGTGGCCAAGGAGCTTGCGGCGACCCAGGTAAATGAGCCGATCGCGGCGATCCCCAACCGTTCCACTGTATTGGTCGGAGCAACGTCGATTAGGGGAGAAGGCAGTGATGAACACGCGGCCAACCGAATGCCGTGACGTGATTTGCGAGCACTAATTTCGCTCGGATGAATGATCTGCCTTAGCGGTTGGTGATCGGCGCGACCGTTCCTGGATTGCCTTGCTGAACCGCCGCTCGAAAAACGTCGATCTCGCCCGCTTGAAGTGCTTCTCCAGGCGGCAAGGGAAAACGGCCCAGTCCTTTACCTTGGAAATGAATGTCCTCGATCGGATCGGGGCTTTTTCCGGTGCGATCAATCGCAATGGATTGCAACTTCCATTGATGAACGACAATCTCGTACAGCACGTTAGCCGCAATGGGGATCGAAACCTGTTTGGTGATGAAATCTCCGTCGGCGGTGATCACTCGATACGTGTTGACTTGTTCGGCGGCCGATTGACGTTGGAATGCTTCCCGTACGACGTCACCGGGTCTGATTCGAATCTGACGCGTCAGCGCCGCATTTTCCAAGTTCACAATCGTGACCACGACATCGCTGGGGCCGCCATTGCGAAGTCCGATGGTGACAGGGGCCAGCGGAGGTCCAGGGACGATGCTGGAATCGACGATTCGCGTCTGAGGTGGTCGCGGCGGTACGAACGAGGTTCCCCATTGCGGTGGTCCGAACACGGGGCCAAACCCGCCGTAAACGTATCCGCCGTTGAAGTGCGGCGGCGGATGGGGCCTCGTGTGCCCCAAGGGACGCACCTCGCCCAACAACGGTCGGAAGTGAGGTGAGAGATCATCCAAGTCGGCCATCCAGATGTCACCATGGCCCGACCTTGGAAAACGCAAGACTCGATTCAAATCGGGATGGAAATAGCCCGCATATTGGCCATCGAGCGAATCAAAACGAGGATCGCGAAGGTACAGCAGTCGGCCGGCGGAGCGGTCATCAATTCGCATGGAATCGACCGACAATTCAAGCACGGCGATTCGATTTCCGGACGGCTGAATGACTTCAAAGGTTTGCCCCCATGAAGTCAACGGATATAAACCACTCGCCAAAATCAAGAATAGCCATCGCATTGCAAACCCTCTTCTTCGATTCGGAGTCGTTCTGCACTGATGGTTATTTTACGCTCGAAGCGACGCGTCGTCCTAAAAATCCTGTGGCCAAGGAACCGATCATCAAACAACACAGTCCTCCCGCGACAAGCACTCCGGTTGCCGCCAACCGGTCACGCACTTGAATTCGTTTCGATGCGTAGGCAATTTCGCTTTGCACGCCCTTGTCAAAGGTCAACTTGACTGCATCTTCATAGAGCAACGTGTCGCCCTGTTTCACTTCACCCACATAGCGGTCGGTGATCAAGTTGTCTTCGATCCATTGATCGGTAACGGCGAAGATCTCGTTCGCAGATTGGTTCTCGGTTTGCCCTTCGACGTAACGCATCAACGCCGCTCGCTGCAGACGACCGAGTTCCTCGACACTTTCATCTCGTGTCTCCGCCGGAGAGGAGACGACGACCCAGTGGTGAACATCTCCATCGAGTTGGGGCGGCTCATGAAGCCACTTGGGACGATCGTCGGGATACTCAAATTGGTCCAAGGGTGCCACGGATAACTCCGCCACCGTGGCGTCTTTGCGGACGCCGTTTTTGGCCTTCGGTTCCGCTTTCCCGCTGTCCGCGTCCGTATCAGCAGGCCGATCTTCGACTTTCTCCGCCGTTTTCTCGACGCCCTGCGCGGACTCGTTGGCGCTCACGACTGGAACGGCTAGGTGGATGGCGATCATCAACGCCATGATCGCGGTTAGGATACGGCAGCGAGAGATACGGCACTGAGAGATACGGCACTGAGAGATACGGCACTGAGGAATGCCACATCGAGCAACGAACGATCCATGGTGTACCGTGTTCATAAACTACCCCTTGCATTAACAAGTTCTTCGGTGGCCATCGCTTGGCTCGATCGCGTTTGGCTCGATCGCTCTGCCCGCGCCGCGGAGGGTGAGGGCGCCGGAGAATGGAAACTCGTTTGCATCCCTGGCTTGACGCGGGGATGGATCCACGGCGACGCCATTTGAATGGCAATCGCAATACCACCGGCCGAAAGCATGCCCAGCGGCTGGGGGATCGGCAATACTTGGTGAACCGCCCACTCGGCCACCACCGCCACCGCGACGCTCCATAGACTCAAGCGATGACGTCGCAGCGGATCGACCGCGCGCCACCAACGCAGCACGGCGAACAACATCGCAAAGTGGGCCATCATTGCCGACGCACGTGGAATGCCCTCGGCATAGAGTGCTTGAGGCAGCGTGCTCGAGTCGATGTCGCGTGCCAAGCCGGCATCGATCGGCAGCATGAAAAATTGGTTCATCGTGTAGGCGATCAAGCCGATTCCACCTCCGACTCCGGCAAGCACGATGCGGCGTGGCAGACTTTCGCCTTCGTCTCGTTCCCACAACTTCCCCAGCCCCAACAGCGAGATCGCGGCTGCCATCACCACGATTGCCATCCATCCATACGGAGCGAGCGCGATCGAATCGACCGTTCCGCTACGAAGCCCAATCACCCCCGCGGCAATGGTGAGGGCAAGCGTTGTGATGATCGCGGTGATCCACGACGTGTTCAGTTCCGCCGCTCGATGAATCGATCGCTTGGCCCGCAGGTCGTTGCGCATGTGATGCCGCCATTGCGACCGTGTCATCGGTCGTGCGGGGGCATCCACGTGAGTCGCGATCCGCTGGGCCTGAGCATAGCTGGGTTGTTGGCTAACGTGCAGCACCATTTGACGGACAATGTAGTACGGCACGTAGACCACGCCCACCAGCGACATCAACGGTAGTAACCAATGGGTATTGACCACCAAAACCATCGCCGCGGTCAGTAACAGAAACAGTCTCGCCGCCGGGGAACGATCGAGGGTTCGCCACCATCGTTGCAAATCGGAAACACTTTCGCGAACCGCCCGTGCCAGCGGTTCGGGAGCCGCTGGGGCCTCGGCGTGCTGGGGATCCGTGGTCGCCTCACGCCCACCGCCAATGGATGCGTCGCGTGCCGTCACCAGCGCTGCCAAAATGGGATCGTTCGAGGTCGCGCGAGAGGTCTCAGTCGGCAAATCGCTCGCGGGCGGAGGCGTGGTTTGTGGTGCAGGTGGGGGCGTCTGGGCCACGCCGATCGGCATCGCTTGGCCGGTGCCCCCATCGGCCAGAGGGATTCCAAGGGCATGCGCCATCTCGGCGACCGCGCGAAAACGTTTCGTCGGATCCTTCTCGAGGCACTTCGTCACCACCGAGCGATAAGGTTCCGCTAAGACGCTCACATCGGGCTGTGCCGTCATGTGTTTGACAATGATTTCATGGCAACTCTCACCGTCAAAGGGCACCGTTCCGGTCAATAGTTCGTACAACAAAATGCCGAGTGCATAGATGTCGATTTCGCGTCCGTACTCTCCACGCCCGATCTCGGGAGCCATGTAGTGAAACGTGCCGACGCTCTCGGTATGGCCGCCGCGATGCGACGACGAGATGAACTTGCTTAATCCGTAATCGCCAACCTTAACCATCCCCATGTCGTCAAAGACATTTCCTGGTTTGAGATCCCGATGCACCAATCCGGCGTTATGCAGATGGTCGACGCCCGCCGCGATGCCCGCGAACCAGCGACGAACCTCTGCGGACGCTAAGCCTTGTGGAGACTGGTCGAGCACTTGGCGTAAATTTTGTCCCGCAACATACTCCATCACCACCCATGCTTGATCCTGCGTGTCGCGACAAATGTCATACAACGCGATCAAGTGGGGGTGTTTTAGGTTCAAACAATGCGAAACCCCGCGCAACTCCACTTCCAAGTTTCGCTGGATCCGCTTCAGCGCGACTTCCTTTCCCGCCTCGCTGACCGCAAAATAGACCTCACCAAATCCACCGATCCCGATGCCACGACGAATCGTGTATCGATCCAAGGGCTGCGCTCCTGAGGGATAGGTGAATGACATAGAAGTTGTGGTTGTATGACTAGCGTGCGTTTCGTCCAACGGGCATGGATCCCGAAGCGGAGCGTCGGGATACCGGTTCGATGCGACCTCTAGTTTACCGAGAAGCGTCGTCATGAATCGATTTCCCCAATGAAATTCTTAGGCGATTTTGGTTGCGTTAATGTCGAGATTGAATCCACTCGCACTTCGATTCGCGGTCCCGCGGCGCGGTGGATCGTTTACGTGCCCCCCCTCTCTCTACGTTGGTCGCTTGTTTTCGCAATAAGGGAGTGCCGTTCCGTTTTTTCTCTTCACGGGCGGTGTCTCTTTACGGGCGGTGTCTCTTTACGGGCCGTTCGGTATCTCCCCTGTTTTGCTAACGAGCGATTCACTCTGCTTCAATTATGGTAAGGCTCCAATGGAAGCCGTCCTGGGCGCGGAAAGTTATCCGGTAGGGGGCAACCCCACGCGAAGTCATTGATCCCACTTCCTACGTCTGCGGGGGAAGGCTCGTTGTTTCATACGGTTTTCGTTTCATGCGTTTTCCAATGTCATCTCAATCTCACCCATTGCCACGCGAGTGCCGATGGGAAGCTTGGCCAATTCCGCAGTTCCTAAGACCTTGGCGAGCCACTGGTCCGCTCGGCGCGTCATCACCACCTTCTGCTGGAGCCCGTATAATTGCACGTGGCAATCCGCCGTCGGACCGATCAAAAGCGTATCAGCGGCGAAAATAATACCATCGACATGTCCATCGAAGCGGTGAGGTGGTTGCAGTGTTAAAACTCCAGAACCGCTCAGCGGACTCGGTTGGCGAAATACGAGCGTTGCGGAACTCGTGATCGGAAGCGGGTGACCGGGTTGCAGGGGCACAGCGGACTCTGGTTTTTCAGCGGAGTTCCAAAAGTAGCGATCCTCTTGCCGGGTGATTACGCCCGCCCGGCGAGGTAAATCCGCTTGGATACGAACGTCGGTTCCCCATGCCGAACTTGCACCACCGACGGACCACCTGTGACCGGCTAAAAGCAAAAAACCACCGCAGCCATCGACCCAAAGCCTCCAGCGATCCGCAGGAGGCTTCGAGTTCGATAAGGTTTCCGTTTCAGACACGTCCAACTGCCTTTTCAAGTTCCAATCATCCTCAACGTTGGTTTTCTTAACCGCCCAAACCCAGCCAAACCAAACCAAAACCAGCCCAGCTCAGCCCAGCCCAGCCTTAGTCTAGCTGAATCGATACAAGCGACTTCGACACGTCCTCGTCACCAAAGTAGCTAGTGATTTCGTCCAACAAGTTTTCTTCGCTCGGCTCATCCAAGTCGATTTCACCAAAGTATTCGACGTCGACATTCATGGTCTCTTCGGCGACATCAATCCGGGTGCCGATTTCGTCCAACAATTGGCGCGTCTTCGACAAATGGCTGTCGTCCAGCGCCAACTCGCTGCTCGTTTCGGCAACGCGAAGCGAGGCGACTCGGGCCTGTAGATTTTCCACTTCAACCTCGAGTTGACTTTTTGCACTCAGCATCGCATCCATTCGCTCGTGCGCGCTTTGCAGCGAGGCTTTCCGTGCAGCTAGCATTTTGTCGAGTTTTTCCGCGGTTTCTTTGCGGGTCTTGAAGCGGGTGAATCGATTACTCAAATCGCTCTTCACTTGCGTCGACGTGTAGGTGCGTCCGCCGTAGGTGTAGAGATTGGAGTCTTTGCGCAGATCGTCGCTCAGTCGCTGGATGTCCGATTGCGTTTTCGCCAAACGCTGATGGGTATCGGACAGCTGAGTTTCCAAGCGCGCGACGTCCACCTTTTCGACGGCGATGCGTTTGGCGTTGTGCTCGATCTCGGGTTTGAGGTCCGCGATCATTTGGCGAGCTCGCTTCAGTTCCCATTCCAACGGCATCGCGTCGGAGGTTGACGAACGCAACCAATCGACACCGCATCGCGCATAACTAAACAGTGGAACGCCCATCGTCATTGTCGACAGTAACGCGACGGCGCTGCCGGCGAGAATCATCTTCTTAATCATGGCCCTATCTCCCAAAAGCTGTGACTGATTTGTTTTTCATGCAGTACATCGACCGCTTCACATCAAGGGATTCGCCGACGATCCGCCGTTCTTGGGGTGACGTCTAAAAATTTTTACGGAAAAAGAAAAGCCCCCATGGGGGTGATCCTGAGTCACTTTGCCCCCCCGGGCGAGGATGCCTCTCGCGTCGAGCACGTGGGTGCAGCACAGGGAATGATGTCGGAGCACAACCGAGCGGTGTTTTTCGGCAACTTTTGCAATCCTTAGCCGATCGGGGTGCCGAAAAGAGTGGCGGGAAAATGACGGGGATGCTCGTATTGAGTGCAGCGAAATGAGGCTGCGGCGGGGGACGATTTTGCTTTCCATGCAATTTATTCTGCCAAATTCAAACGCATTAGCGGGTGAATAGGCTTCGTTAATCATGGTTAGAGGATTATGATTGCCCTGTGGCGTTTGTTTTGCCGATATTACAGCTAGGACGCAAAGCTGCCGGAATGGCAAGACGCGACACAACGACATCGTTTTGAGGACTCATTGCTTTTCAGTTGAAAAATTGTCTGCTTTTTACAAGTCCTTGACTCGAAAAGAGTTACAGCAGCGAATTAGCCGGGACGCCGCAAATAGGCATGCCGCTTGCTATGAACCTGTTGAAGAGACGGCTGTCTAAGTCAGTAATTATTGACCCAAAAAGCCAAACACAGCGTAACATTTCAATATCGTCTCCGCCTGTTTTGCCTTATCAACCTTGCGACGAACCGCGACGCCGGGAGACCCTCTGATGACTACATCAAGCGACTTAAAATCTTCACCGAATCCGAGCGACGAGCGCTGGCACGCGCTCACCGCTACCATTTCGTCCGAATCGACAGATCAATTCGGCCAGTGGGTTAGCGATCAACTCAAAGCGATGGAAGATCGCCTCGGTGCCTTCGAGTCCCCACGCTCGGTATGTAAGAGTCTGCGCGGTTAAAATAGGCAGGTCTAAAATAGGCAAGTCGCGGGCGCGGAGCATCTCCGCGTCCTCGTGCTCCGTCAACATTCATTGTTAGAGCAGCCGATCTCGGCAGAGATTGGATCTGTTCGGCAAATGTAACGAGAGTCTCGACGACTTCCGCGACGTTCAGCCCTCTCTTAGATGCTGAGAAAAACGCCGTCTGGGTATCTTCTAACCCGCAGCGTCAGCGAGGGAGGCTCTATCTCGACTCGGTCCCTCGCTGACGCTTCGGGTTAGGATTTTGAGTGTGTACATCCTCCCAAAATTCGGAGCGTCTTGCTGAGTAATCGCCTTGCGGAGAAATCGGACAAGCCGTGTGGCTTGCGATCGCCTAAGCAGGGAGGCAGGAATGAACGGCTGAAATCCCATTAGCCGCTTTGGCGTTAGCCCCGGTTGAACGTGGGAACCGTGGCTAACGCCCAAGCGGCTAATCTACCGAACGACTCCTGCCTATCTGCTTACCACAACGGACGCTATCCGTCGGCTTGGGCGACTGCGGTCGTCGCCGCGGTTTGGATGTCGAGCCGGCGTAACATCGCCTTGCCACGCAACGTCAGGTCGGTGATGAACTTGAACTGATCTCGTCCGTCGATCGGATAGGCTTTCAGTCGGTAGTGCGTGCCCCAAGGCTTTTCGGCCGCAACCACCAAGATCGGCTTGTTGAGTTGCAGATAGGGACTCGCAATCGCGACCTCTTTTAACTTCTGGTGAACCCTTTGCCCATCATGATCGGGGTGCAGGTAGAAGTCGGCGACGCACATTAATTCTCGTTGTCCGCTGTTGTTGTTCGCGATCGCGGTCGTCCAGATCTTACTGTGCGGCACCGCAACCACCGTGTCATCGGGAGTCACGATCTGGACCGTTCGTAGATTCAAGGAGCGGACTTCCCCATAGGTGTCATCGATCTTGACCCAATCTCCGTTTCGGTAGGGCCGTTCGTGGAGCGCGACCACGCCCGCAATCAAACTGCTGGCATAATCCTTGAACGCGAATCCGAGTGCGACCGCCAAGGTTCCCGAAATCGCCAGCAGATTTTGCGGCGTCGGATAAATGAAAATGGGAATAATGTAGGCCGCAACGAAGAGCAGCATCGCCGCTCGTAAGATCGGTTCCCAAGGCAAAATCCAGAATCGGAATCGATCCGGCACCCGCTCGGCAAGTCGTGGAATGACCCATTTGATCGCGATTGCCAAGGTGAGTCCGGCGGTCAGAACAAAGATGGCCTCGAACAGGCGGATTTCACCCCAATCGCGTAGAATTCGCGATACCTCTTCTTGAGCGACGTTAGCATCGGGCATGATCGCTGGCTCCTAATCAAAAAACAAAAATGGGGAATCAGCATGCATCGGTCAGAAAACCTTCGCTTTGTAGGTCTCGCCTAACGATTGGATATGCCAACAACGTCACCCGTAGTTCCTCGTCCTGTTCCTCGAGAATCGACGCCCCGCAAAGTTCGCTAATTCGGCGTTGAATTTCATCACGCGAAAATGGCAATACCATAAGCAGCGACGAAAGTGAGAGCCCGCCATGCAGCAGCAACGCATGTAAGATAAAGAGGTGCACACGGTCCCCGTTGAGCGGTAATTGCGGCGGCGTGAGTTCGTTAGGCGAGACGAGCCAAAACGCGTGGCTCGACTCAGCGGACACTGTCGGCGACGTTTCGCTTCGCGGGTCACGGGTACGCAGCGATGCATTCCAAGTCGCCTGTGCCACCCCTGGATTGCCGCGTGATTTGACCGCTAAATCGTATAGGAAATCGGGGATCTCGACCTGCCGCACGCTCTTGTCGCCTCGCTTCTTTCTTCCAGCGTCGGGCAACTCAGGAAAAATGGGCTGCTCATTGCCGCTCTGGCGAAATGCGTATTGCGAAAGCGGTAACGTGCTGCGGAACCAGCGGTCCAATCGTCCGGCGTCTAGCGGTGCCAATGTCAGCGGTGGGCCGAGTACCGATTCAATCCCAATCGCGTGCTGCAGAAACGCCCACGCCCAACTATCGCAACCGATCAGTACGCGGTTTTGGCTGGCAAGCAACTGCTGTAAAAGTAGCCGCAAATGCATCAAGCCTTGCTCGTGGCGCAAGTACCAATCTTCTAAGTGCGGAATGACTAGGATCTCGCGGTTTGATTCCTCCAGCACCTTGGCTGCCCATTGATCATCCGAGGGTGTTTCCAACAGCGAGTGCAGAGCCGGAGCGGCGAGTGTGCGGAGTTGTTTGTGTTGAGCCAGTTGTTGCAGTACGGCCGAGACGTCGCAGCCCGGCGGCCCCACCAGCGGCTGGATCCGCCGCCTAGATTGCTTTGGGCGAAACCAATCTTCACCCAAGGAATCGGCAAGTTGATTCGCGGCGTGTGTCCAGTCAGGAGGAGGGGAAACCGACTCCAGCAGATGGTCGGCAGGCCGATCCTGGTGGAGCGTTGCTTTTGCCGCCGACGGCTTTGAGCGATGCAAGGTGCGTTGCACGAACTTCCATGCCCGCCGCAATTTACCGCGAGCCGCATCGGTTGCGGGCGGAGTCGGAGCATCGAAATCCGCAATCGGAATGTAGCTCCAGATCGATTCGGACTCCTCCATTTTAATTTGCTTTCTCGAGACGGTAAGGCGAACACGCAGCGATGCGGAACTCACTACAACTTACTTGCAGCGTTCATCGATCGCTGCATTCGACAGTGAATAAACAGGCAAGTTTGCATCGCTTTTAACCGTTCGGGCGGTAGCCACGGTTTTAACAACAGAACCGTGCCCCTATCGCACCACACGTCCTGATGCCGCACCGCCCATCAAGGCTTCCACCTCGCCGCGGGTGGAATAGTTGAAGTCGCCTTTGATGGAATGCTTCAAGCAAGAGGCTGCGACTGCGAATTGGAGCGCGGTTTGAGGCTCGCTCAATTCCGGCGTGATCAGGGAAAAAATCAATCCCGCTGCAAACGCATCGCCTCCGCCCACGCGGTCGACAATACTCTTGATTTCATAAGGACGATAGTTTCCATCGTTGTCGAGGGGAGCGAACGAGGGGGTGTCCGACGCGACGTCCAAGAGCATCGCGCCCCAGTTGTTGTGAGTCGCGGAAAAACTTTCCCGCAATGTGATCGCCACCTTGCTGACATTGGGAAACTGCGTTGCCACTTGTCGCGCGACATCGGGGTACCGTGACGTGTCAAGCGATCCGGAATGGACATCGGTTTCGCCGGCTTGAATACCGAGCACATCGTGGCAATCTTCTTCGTTGGCGATCACAAGATCGATGTACGGAAGAATCGTTCGCATGGTTTCTTGAGCGAGTTGACGAGCGGACTTGGGTGAATCCCACGTCCAAAGTTTGTTGCGAAAATTCAAGTCGATCGAGACTTGTAATCCCGCCGCTTTGGCTCTTTGTGCAGCCACGAGCGTTGCGTTCGCAGCGTGCTGCGACAGCGCCGGCGTGATGCCGCTGAGGTGCAACCAGCCCGCCCCTGCAAAACTGGCGTCCCAGGCATATTGATCCGCCGGCGTGATCGCGATGGCCGAATCACTGCGGTCATAGATCACATTGCTCGGCCGTTGATTGGCACCGGTCTCGAGGAAATACAGCCCTAAGCGTCCACGGTCGGTGCGAAGAACATATTGTGTGTCGATGCCCATCGCACGAACCGAATCAATCGTCGCGTCGGCCAGTGCATGTTTGGGGAGTGCCGTCACATAGCGGGCCGTCCCTCCAAAGTTGCAGATCGAAACCGCCACACTGGCCTCGGCGCCAGCATAGGTCACTTCCAATTCTCGGGTCTGGCGAAGGCGGAGATGGTCCGGTGCCGCCAAACGCCCCATGATTTCCCCGAAGGTGACAACTGTCTTACTCATTTTCGAAACCCTTGTTTTTTGCTTTGATCACGTTGGCAGCGCTTGTCGTGATGCCGTCCCAATCTTCGTTGTTGACCATTGTTTGTTTGACGATCCATGATCCGCCAATCGCGGCCACATTGGATTCCTTCAAATAGGGCAGCATGTTTTCAGCATTCAGCCCGCCGAGCGGAAAATATTGAATGCCCAAATGCTTGTAGGGGGCACTCATGCTGCGCAGATAAGAAATACCACCGGCCGCTTCGGCGGGAAAGAATTTGACGAAACGACAACCCAGTTCAATCGCCGCTTCAAGATCCGATGGAGTCATGATCCCCGGTGCAAACGGAAACTCGATTTCTTGTGCGGCACGAACCACACGCGCGTTCATTCCCGGAGCCACGCCAAAGGAGGCGCCCGCCGCCTTTACCTCACGCACTGTTTCCGGCGTTAGGATGGTGCCCACTCCGACCAACATTTCGGGTACTTCCGCACAGATCGCCCGTACGGCGTCGATCCCAGCGGCGGTTCGCAATGTCAGTTCGATCGCATCAATGCCGCCTTTGAATAATGCCTTTGCCAATGGCACCGCATGTTGCGTCTGCTCGACCGAAAAGCCAGCGACAATGCCGGTCCGTTGTAATCGCTGCAAAATTTCGTCAGGGAACATCATCATCACTTTCTCGTTATTGATCAAAACCAAGTGCTGCGTCCAGTCTAGGAACTGGGGTACGCCCGGATGGTTTGCGCCGTTCCGCTACGTTTTTAGTATCAGGACGCAGGCCTTCGGTTTCCGTGGGCCTAAAGAAATGAGGCTGACAAAGCACTGGGAACCTGAACCTCGTTCACTACGATCAAACCCAAATTTCTAATCCTGGCACAGCACTCGACGCATTTGGCTCGTCCGCGAACGGAACGTCGATTTCGTTCGTTGGCGCGTTGAACTTAGAATGATTGGTTTGCGAACGCAAGCTGATGTGCCCCGCGAGGCAGCGGTTGACGTGACATCGGATTAGCGATTCACCACGATACAAAAGTAATGCGGTTGGCGTTTCTTGGTGGAGCCCCGTGAGGCAAGGGGGGGTGACGATTGAAGGGCGAGCAAGGAGGGCTTTGTCGCAGGCCAAACCTGCTGCGAGTTTCGATTACACTCTGTGGCATCACACGCGGTTTACAATCAAATTTAAACTCCCTACTTTCCAGCGTGAGCCGAGATACTATGCACATTCGTCGTTTTCTAATGGTCGCGTTGGTGGTGGGAGTCGCCTCCATCGCGGCGGCACAAACTTTCAATCCTCGTGATGACATCAAGCCAAAGGATGAGGAGTCCACCGTGTCGAATGATCGTTTGCCCGATCCGCTCTCCGGGATCGAGTCCCCCGCCGAATGGCCAGCGCGACGCGAGCAAATCCGTCAGCTGTTCGCAACCGAGATGTTCGGCAATGTTCCGACCGATAAATTGAATGCGATCAAGGTCAAGGTCAAGGTCAAGGATCAGGGAACACGCAAGTCGATATTTGGCGGAAAGGCGACGATGTGGCAACCGGTCGTGACGCTGGCGGGGCGTGATCTACAGTTGCTGATTTTCTTGCCATCCGAATCGAAAGATACGCCCGCTTTTCTGGCCTACAACTTCCATGGCAATCACACCGTATTGGATGATGTTGATATTCCAGTAACCGAACATTGGGTTCGCAATAAACCTGGTAACCGCGCCAGTGCCCAGGATCGCGGGAATGGCGCATCTCGCTGGGCCGTCGAAAAAATCATCGACCATGGCTTTGCCCTCGTGACGCTCTATTACGGTGATGTCGATCCCGACTTCGAC
Source organism: Novipirellula galeiformis (assembly GCF_007860095.1). Lineage (NCBI taxonomy): Bacteria > Pseudomonadati > Planctomycetota > Planctomycetia > Pirellulales > Pirellulaceae > Novipirellula > Novipirellula galeiformis. The sequence continues at coordinate 133,299 of NZ_SJPT01000003.1, forward strand.
GACGGCTTTGCCAATGGCGTCCACGCGGCGCTGGCCGACAAGCCGGCCGGTGACCAATGGGGCTCGATTGCGACCTGGGCTTGGGGGCTGAGCCGGGTGCTCGATTATCTCGAAACCGTGCCTGAGATTGACGAACAACGCGTCGCGGTGATGGGACACTCGCGACTGGGCAAGACCGCGTTGTGGGCAGGAGCGAACGACGAGCGGTTCGCCCTGGTGATCTCTAACAATTCGGGTTGCGGTGGAGCGGCGCTCTCACGCCGCCGCAGCGGTGAAACCGTGGCTCGTATCAATACCGCGTTTCCCCATTGGTTCTGCAAAAATTTTGCTCACTACAACGACAACGAGGCCCAGTTGCCCTTTGACCAGCACATGTTGATCGCACTGATGGCTCCTCGTCCAGTTTACGTGGCGAGCGCCGTGGAGGATACGTGGGCGGATCCCGAAGGCGAATTCCTCTCCGCCAAACACGCCACACCGGTTTACCAATTACTGGGCAGCGAAGGATTGCCGGCCAAAGAGATGCCGGCCGTGGATCAACCGAGCCAGGGCAGCATCGGTTACCACGTCCGCTCCGGAGGGCATGGCGTGACCGATTTCGATTGGACGGAGTACCTCAAGTTTTCCAGCAAGCACCTGTTGAACAAGTAGCAATCATTGCTTTGTTTGGGACGCGTCTGGGCGGCTATCTGGGCTGCTATCTGGGCTGCCCGTGTTCGCAGTGATCACGTGGGTTGCGAGCACCTTCACGGCCGCACCCTGGCGTGTCCCGCCGTGCTCGCGTCCAGCGAGCTTGAGACGCCGCTTCGATGAACGGGATGTGGTCATTTGGCCCGTACCGATCGAGACACTGTTTTGGTGCCGCTGCAACACGAGCGAATGCGGCTGTCTTTTCTACCGCATCGCGAGGTTGGTGTCTGGGGACTCAGTCTGTCTGTTGGCCGTGATCACGCTCGCTCCACCCCTTTTGGTTCGTCGCCCTTCAAGCCGATGAGAGACCGCGATTTCGGTGGCGGCCCGGGGGTGATCTCCGGCATGCATCGGCAAGCGGATTGGGCGGCATCCGTGCGAATATCTGCGATCTGTCAGCCCGCTTCGGAGGGAGACGCCATCGAGGTTCTTGTCAAGCGACTTGGCCTAACGCGGCATACGATTTGCAACCATGAATAGACGGTTCGATTTTCCTCGTGCCTTCTCAATCCTCGTGCCTTCTCAATTCGCTGCAATGGAGTTTTCTGATGATCCCATCGACTGTGGAACGTGTTCCGCAACACACCGCCGAGCATGTGAACAACCAAATTCGCTATCAAACCGAAGAACGCGTCACGCGTCTTGCCGCCGCTGGCCGCGAGGCGATCGATCAACGATTGGCTGAACTGGATCAAGAATGGGACATCGAGCGGACTTTGGAGGCCAATGCCGCCGCTTTGTCCCTCGTTGGATTGACGTTAGGCGCCACGGTTGATCGCAAATGGTTTGTCTTTCCCGGAGTGATTGCCGCCTTTCTTTTGCAACATGCGGTGCAGGGTTGGTGTCCGCCCTTGCCGGTCTTTCGTCGCCTTGGGATTCGGACAGCCTCGGAGATCGACTATGAACGCGATGCGCTGAAGTCGCTGCGAGGGGATTTCGAGCATTTGCAATCAGACTCGCCAGGACATCCCAGCCCCACGCAGGTCGTCCCGGCCCTCCAGCGGTAAGCGGGGATGGCTCACCGCACGCAGTCACCCTATTTCCTATTGATTTAGAGGCAGAACAATCATGTCAGACAAGATAAAACTCAATGACCAAGTGATGGTTGGCGAGCAGCCTTCCGAGTCGGAGATCGACCAACTCGGCCAACAAGGTTTCAAAACGGTCATCAATTTCCGTGCCGAGGGGGAAGAGGGACAACCTCTCTCTCCCGATGCCGAAGGGGCAAAGGTTCAAGCGGCGGGGATGGAGTACCTGCATCTTCCAGTTTCGATGAAATCGATGGGGCCCGAACTCGTCGATCGGTTTCGAACGAAATATCCTGACCTTCCCAAACCGGTGTTTGCTCATTGCAAGAGCGGTAAGCGAGCCGGGGCGATGGTCGTGATGCAGATGGCGGTCGAACAAGGAATGACGGGAGCCCAGACCCTGGAAAAAGCAAAGGAGATGGGCTTCGAGTGCGATCAGCCTGAGTTGGAACAGTTCGTTCGCCAGTACGTTGATTCGCATTCCAAAGCGAAGCCGGCTTAATGAATAGCAGCATGCCAATCACCGTAACGATCATTCCCCGCTCGCCGTGATTGAATAAACCACTCGCGCCGACGGGAATGTGATTAGCCGAGAAAGTGTTTGGCCAACCGAAGCTTGCTTCGCTCGTTCACGCCCCTTCTAACGCAAGAGAGATACTAATGAATATGTTGAGATGGATGGCCGCCGTAATGTTATTGGGAACTACCGCTTACGCCGCCGACCCCACCGGGGACGCGAAGTACGAGCATCCGGTGATCAAGGATCATGGCGGGATCGTGGTGCTTTCCGATGCGGCTCATCAGCCACTCAAGAATTCCAAAGTCCTGCTGGACATCACTTCGGATTCCAAGTCGGGCAGTGTGATCAAAGGCTTCGACCGAGCTGCTTTGATCCTTAACCAATACGCCCAAGCCACCGCTGGGACGGACAACGGCTTCAAAATGGCGATCATTCTTCACGGGCCCGCCACCAAAGCTGCCCTTTCTCACGAAGCGTATGCCAAACACACCAACTCGTATTTGCGAGACAAAGGCAAGGCAAAAAATCCCAATCTCGAATTGATGTCGCAATTGAAAAAAGCGGGCGTCGAGATCTATGTTTGCGGGCAAGCGCTGGCCCATCACAGCTATGCCAGCGGTGATGTCGTTCCCGAAGTGAAAGTGGCTGTCTCGGCGGCCACCGTTAACATCAATCTGCAAATGGACGGCTACGCCTACATCCCGTTCAAGTAAGCGGAGTGTGCGTTGACCCCGTTTTCCGTTTGAGTTCACTAACACGAAGCCGGCCATCGAGCAATCGATGGCTCGGTCAATCGCACCCGGAACGGCATCTATCTCGCGGTGGTCCCACCTCTCGAGTCGCTATACTTAATGACAGTCCACCCCTGTATCGCTTCCGCCCGGAGAGATAATGATGAATCGCAATGGTCGTCGTCAGTTTTTGGCAAACGTGGGTAGCGGGATGTTGGTGGGCACTTTAGGCACTGGCCTGGCCGGGGACCTAGGCATCCGCTCGGCGTGTGCCTACGACGGGGCTGCCGACGATCGACTGACGTTTGGTGAACTGGAGCCGCTGGTTTCACTGATGCAGGAAACGCCGCTGGACAAACTGCAGCAAGTCCTGCTTGGCAAAATCGACAGCGGCACCGATCTGAGCACTTTAATCGCAGCGGGTTCGTTGGCGAACGCACGCACCTTCGGCGGGCACGACTACGTCGGTTTCCATACGTTCATGGCGCTGACGCCGGCGCTGGAAATGGCGGCTGAGCTTCCCGAGCCGCGGCGTGCTTTGCCGGTTTTGAAAGTGTTGTACCGCAACACCGATCGTATTCAACAATTTGGTGGTTCCAACAGTGAAGTCCTGCGTCGTTTGGACACCCGCAAACATCAAGGCCAACGTCCGTCGGCGGAAGAGTTGCAAGCCATGACGCGGCAAGCCGATGTAGCCGGAGCCGAGCAAATGATGGCGGCGCTGAGCGAGGAATCGGCAGCAAGCGTTTTCAATCGCGTTCAGCACAGCGTCCAAGATGAAGCCGATGTGCACCGTGTCGTGTTAGCGTGGCGAGCTTGGGCGTGCATCGGAGTTGTCGGTGAATCCCATGCCAACACGCTGCTGCGGCAATCGGTGCGTTATTGTCTGCAAGATTCGCAGCGACGGATTCGTGATGGTAAGCCCGATCCCCAGTTATGGACACTGTTACCGCGTTTGCTCGATCAATACAAGTTGCTCAGCCAGCCGGTCGGAGATCGCCGAGGGGATGACCAATGGATCGATGAATTGGCCTGGACGATTTTTCAAAGTAACCGTGTGCAAGCTGCCGACGCGGCCGCGCAAGCCCTGGTCGCCGGCTATGCGCCCGATCAAGTCGGGGAAGCCATGTCGGTCGCTGCCAACTTGTTGTTATTGCACGATCCGGGCCGTGAAAAGGATGGCGATGGGGATAAGGTAAAAGGCTCGGTGCACGGGGCCTCGGTGGGAGTCCACGCATCGGATTCGGCCAACGCGTGGCGCAATATCGCTCGGGTCAGCAACCCACGCAATACGATCGCTAGCCTGTTAGTCGGTGCCTACCACACGGCCGGCCAAAGCCCGCGAGTGCAGCGTGAGCCATGGCCGCTGAAAATGGACGCGGTCGATGCGGTGGACGACAAGCAGCAGCTCTTGCAGCAAGCCGAACAAGCGGTCCGCAATCGTGATCAAGCACTGGCAGGTGCAGCCGTTCAGCGATTCGCCGACGTGGGGGGATCTCCGCGAGCGATTTCGGACGTGTTGATCAAGTTTGCGACCAGCGAAGACGGCGCGTTGCATGCTGAAAAGTACTACCGCACCGCCACCGAAGAATTCGCCAACACGCGGCCGTCACTGCGCTGGCGACATTTAGTAGGTTTGGCAAGAGTGTCGGCTAGCGAATACGGAACGGCTGCCCCCGGCTATCGCGAAGCGTGCGAGCTGCTAAACGTGCAAGCCTAATCTCACGTTCCTGCAACCACGCTCGCCAGCGCTCAGAGGCTTGGTGAGATCGACCCACGCTCGCCGTTGGCATCGGAGATGGAGGGCATCCGGGTAACCGTTGTCTCGACTCACGCATGGTCTCGTGTTGACGGATACGTCGCCACGGTTGCTGGTTGCATTATTGCTCTATACCACCTATTTTGTCACGCATCGAAGGATCATTGACTCAACATTCAGCAAGCGAACGCTTGACTTGAAATCTAACTGGGAGCAGCCGCGTGGTGAACAGCCGAGAATCCATGGTTGTCGTATTGTGTAGGACACTCGTCATCGCGTTTGCGGTGGGCGCGACGGTGTCGGCCAGCGATACGGCGACGCCTTGCGTGACGGTAGTCGAGCGAGAAATCTCTGCGTCCGTGTCACCTTACTACGGCGCGATCTATGCCGATCGCGAGGACAACCGACTGATCACTAACTATCGCCAATCCGACGATAATGGCGAATCATGGCAATCGCTCCCCTCGCAGCAACTGCTCGCCAAGGGGCTGCCCCACGGCTATCGCAGGAATCCGGTCACAGCGTTGTTGGATCCACGCCACAATCGTGTCCTCTGGATCGTGAACGCCCTCGACACGCCGGACCTCGATCCCCGCAAGGTGGAGCCTCCGATTGCTCAGAAGACGTACTATCTCCGGTATCGCGTCTCTCAAGATGGGGGGCAAAGCTGGCTCCACGACAAACCGATTGTCGGTGCGGGTAAGCATGACGCGGCACATCCGTTTGACGATTTGTGGATCGGCAAGAACGCGATCTATCTCGGCGACAAAGGGTGCCGTCCGATTACCACTCGCGACGGTCGGATTCTAGTTCCCGCTCAGATGACAATCCTCGACGCGGCGGGGGAACTGTACAAACCGCCTCGGGCGCATACCTACACCGCCGCCGTGGTTTTGATCGGCGAGTGGGCTTCCGACGGATCCATCACTTGGCGGATTTCCGAGCGTGTCACGGGGGACGAAGCGTTGAGTTGCCGTGGGATGATCGAACCCACGATTGCCGAAACTCGTGATGGCCGCATCGTGATGATCATGCGTGGCAGCAACTCGCACGACGCGAAGATTCCCGCCCGCAAATGGATCTCCGTCTCCGAAGATCAAGGTGAAACATGGTCCGCAGCAAAAGCGTGGGGATACAGCGACGGAGGCTCGTTCTACTCTCCTAGCAGCATGTCGTTTCTAACGCGTCACAGCAGCGGGCGTCTGTTTTGGGTCGGCAATCGGACGCCCGAGAATGCGTCGGGTAACTTGCCTCGTCACCCCGCGGTGATCGGCGAACTCGATCAAGAGTCGCTCGGCTTGATCCGCTCGAGCGTCGTCACGTTCGATGAACAATCGGACGAAGATCGTCAGCAAGGTCGCCTCGACCTGTCCCACTTCGACATCCTGGAGCATCGCCCCAGCGGCGATTTTATCCTCACGTATCCGCGTGCCCATCATAGTTACAAATCTCGTGAATTCGCCGAACTGCGTCTCAGACCCTCCCCGGAATGATCACGTAGCCGATGGTGAAAACCGGGCAGGCGTTTGGCGAAAAACCGCTGACCCCAAAATGGGAGCCAACGGTAAGTCGGGGGCGGGGCGTGGCAGGCGAGAGGTCTCGGCCGCGTTCGTGAGTCAGGATCGTGGATCTCTAAAACATCGGAGGAGGCATCTTTCTTCGCTCGATCCTTATTCGTGATTGACGGTCAACCGTGAGAACGAAATGCGAGCGCCTTCGGTTGCGGGGCCTTGATTATCCTGAACGTACGCACCTGCCTTGAAGTAAAAGTTTTGCTTCATCCACTCAGGATCGTTCTTCGCAATATTCTGTGTCTGTGACTTTCCGTTGACCGTGATCGAAAGCACTTCGTTTTCGAGTTTGATCGTGTAATTGATGTCGCGATCTAAGCCGACCTTGGGCCAAACCAACTTGATGTCCTTGCCCTTCGTCGGGCTTGATTTGACCAGTGCTTCGATTCGGCCTTTATAGAATTGTAATTTGACCAACGGTTTTGCTTTGCCCGAGTAACTGTGGATCTGGCCGATCACGACTTTGGGATCGCTGGGGACTTCGAGAACGCGGCAGCGGGCGGTGAGGACATGGGTTCCCTTTGCGGTCCAGTTGACCGCAGGATCGTTCGGTTCGAGCATCTCACGCAATTCGGATCTTGGATACTCCGTGCCCTCGGTTGTCACGCCGTTAACGGGGCACCAAAACACCATCGCGCCGTCCGCGTCAAAATAGAAATGCGGATCTTTGAAGCCGCCGACAAGCTGAGCGGTTGAGACTTCGGTCGCGTCGCTGTCGCCGCCGCGAGCCACCCCGGTGGGTAGCGTCAATTTCCAGTGCCTCAAATCAAAGGCGGTGGCAGGCGGTGTTTCGGTTTTTCCCTCTGTTACGTCGTCAATCGGAATGGCGGTCTTGGGTTGATCGGCGTTTGCCAATCCGACGCTAGATAGGAACACCAAGGCAACGACGGTCGTGATCGAGTGGAGTTTCATCGGGGCGCGTCCCATGAGAATGGATCCGATTTTGATGCAAAAATAGATCGTCCATTTTGAAGATAGCGAAAATCGCATCAGGGTAACGCGAATCAAGCGATTATTTTCAATTTTAAGCGGTCTCGGCGCCACCAAGCTTGCTTTCACTTGGATTCGGGTGCCGATGGGGAGCGTCCGGCTTCAAAGTGTCACAGCCTAAAACGGACACTTCGGGGGCGACGAGAGGAGTGCGATGGCCTGGCAAGACCGTCGCACCATAATTAACAACCTCAGCGGGATTGTTGTTGGCATTGGATTCATGCCAGAGGAGAGTCAACGTGGGAGGCTCGCTTCTTGCTACGGAACCATGTGATAAACGCGATGAAAATGGCTATCCCCGCGACGGGAATGATCAGCCAGGGACCGATTCGGCTTCGTGTGTATTGGTAGCTCAGCGTGCCCTGAGCCAGCGTGATATCCGAGATGCGTTGCAGCAATTCGTCACGCGTGACTTTTGCGGTTGGAAAGTTCGGCTTTTCAGACAAGGCAAAAACCGTGATGTGGTATTCCTTCACGCCTGGACCCTTCGAACGCATCGGGTCGTAGTCTGTACGCCCCTTGTCGTTATAGCCTGCGATCCCAATGCCGCGGGCGTCCTGAGGCAGACTCGTGACGTCGGCAGGAATGTCGTACAGCAGCCAGTATGATTTGACGTCTCCGGGGCCAGGCGTATGCCACAGATTAAGCGCGTAACATTGGGTTCCCGCAGGCCCCTTGGTCCAAGCCACCGGTGGCGATTCACCCGATCCATCTCCGGTGAATTCGATAGGCATTTCATCGCCCGCAGCGAAGGCAGGACTGGTGACGATCAATCGTGGCAGGTCGGTTGCGGGGCTTTCGTTGGCATTGGCATCGGCATTGCTACCGAGTGCACTGCTTCCAAATGCACTGCTTCCAAATGAACTGCTGCCGAGTACACTGGACAGGGGCACATACGTCTCGCCCCTGCGCCGGCGGTAGGATTCGGTTCGGGTTTTTCCCGAGGGTTCCTGATACGTGAAATTGACGCTGCCATCGTTCTTGATCACATACGTGATCACCCCCTTGCGTCCGGAGAGGTCGTAGTTGAGTTGGAATCGGTTGTCGGTTTTGCTGAAACCGGTGATCGTCGCATCGCGTAGAGGTTCGAGTGCAGGCCGCAGTGGTTCGGCTCGCGGTTGCGGATCGACTTGACCGCCACGCTTGGTCACTTCGCCATAGAAACCGCCATTCAAATAGGGATAGGTTTTCGTTGCGTGATAGTGGTACTCGCCCGACGCGTCTTTATGCCCGCCCAGTTTGTCGAGCGGTGCGAAGTCCGTCGCCTTCTCATCTTGATAGCCCAAGATCGGATAGCCGTCCAAGGCATAGGCGATCGGATTCCCTTTGCCCGTTATTTCTTCCAGATGAACCGGGGCAAGATGGTAGTGATAGTCGTCGGCGCGGCCGCAATGGCCACCGTACTCATCCAATTCGCCAAACAAAAAAGCGTCATCCCCGCGATTATTCAGCGGATTAAAAATCGGCACCCCGTTGACGGCCAATGCGATCGCTCCGCGCAGAAAGTCATTCTTGGTTGATAGCGGCTGCTTCGCTGGCTGTGGGTGCAAGGGAATTCGCCAGGCGTTGTTTCCAAAGTAGCTTTGCGGGATCGGAACCTGTTGTTGCCATGCGCGAATGCCGATCATCATCGGATGATCGGGCAAACCATTGGATCCAACGTAAAAGTAATCGTGGTCCGATCGCAGTTGCAGTTTTTGCGCAAAGGGATTGAAGTGCTCTCCGATCAACGGCATTGGCGTGTCGTTTGACTTCGCCCCAGCGGCGGCTCGGTGGGAATGGTTCTGCGCGACAAGCTGTATCCCCTGCTGCCGATTCAAACGTTTGATTTCTCTCAGACGAGCATCGATCCACGCTTGGTCCGAACCGACCAGACGGTCGATCGCAAAGGTTGTCAACTCGCCATCGTCGCGACGAAGCTGGACTTGGTTGCCCGATGCGGCGACAAAGGATCCATGCAAGTCCGCCCCCTCCGATGCGATCGTCCAAGTTCGTGACGCTTTGGCATCGGTTGAATTGCCGTGATGACCACGTTCGTGTACGTACACGTTCGCTGGCCCGTTGAGTAGCGCCAGACTCACAACCATTGGGGTAAGGAAACGAACAATCATTTGGTTTAGGTTTCCTATTTGAGTTTGCGACTTCGCAAACTTGGTCGCTGGATTCGCCAAGACTCTAGGGGGCGTCCATGACGCTGGGAGGTCTGGCGAAGCGGAGTGTTGCATTGAGTTCGACTTTTGCAATTTTCAGACGACGTTCATTGCCGATTGTCGAACCATGGTCCCCATGGTCCCCATGGTTCCGCCCACACCGTTGGCGATGCGGGACAAACGATGCAGGCAAGGGAGCCACATTGCGAATCGCAATCGATTCGTGCTTTACAACCAGTGCGAAATTTGAAGGGAGAGCGAGGCATTAAAACGGTACGACAGCGTTGGAGGTTCATCGCACGGAGAGGCGTCCTAAGAAATCAATCGCTTCGCTTGCTCGCCAATTTGCTGCAGCGCCGCTTTCCCGATCGTGCCGCGTCCCATCACGCGAATGCCGACGAGCAACGCGACCAACGCCTTGGCGGTTCCTCGGGGCTGCACGGCATCCGGGATGTCACCACGCTGCTGCCCTCGTTTGATCTGTCTTTCGAAAAATGCCGCAATTTGCTTGAACGCCTCGGTGATCACTTGCTGGACCTCGGCGTTGTGTTGCGGATACTCCAGCGAGGTGTTGACTAGCAAGCACCCTTTCTTTTCCTCGTCATGGAGCGAATGCTGAATGATACGATCGAAGAAGGTCAAGATCGCTTCGCGAGGATCATCCAGGGCATCCAGCTCTTGGATCGACTTTTGCCTTTGATCGATGTCGTACTTCAGCAGCCCCCTCATGAACATGTCGTCTTTGCCGTCAAAGGCGTTGTACAGACTGCCACGTTTGATCCCGGTCGCTGCGGTGATGTCCGAAATCGACGTGGCCGCATAGCCCTTCGCCCAGAAGACCTGCATCGCCTGTTCGATCACGTCCGACTCGTCAAATGATTTTTCCCAAGGCATCACAGCTTCCTTCGCAAAGTTCGATTGGCATTCTTGGCTCCAATATGCGAGGATTTGACCTTTCGGTCAAGACAACGTCCGCGTTTGGGGGTGGAAACGCACTCGCCAATCATGTGCTTTGGCAAAAGAGGGAGGTCGCTGCCGGCACTCAATCAGAAATCGGTCCTTTTGCAATTGCTGCGTCAATGGCTTTCCAGAAATCGCGAGCCATGCCCTCGGCGTCAATGGCCTCGAACACCGTGACTCGCCGATGGTTATCAGGATATTGTTCGACCGTTTGGGCATCATGGATGATTGGCGCACCAACGACCACAGGCGTGGCAAGCTTCGGCCGCAGGATTGCCTCGATCAGTGCAACATCCCACATTACCTTCACCTCCTGTTTTGCCGTTCGGGGAAACGTCTCCCAGCGATCAACCAGCAGATCCCAGACGCCTCCCTTGCCTTTGAGGTGTTCATTTACGTCCTTCTTGGAAAGTCGCATCTCCACGCTGACTGAACGTGCTGGCATGTGGAAGTACTCCACTTTCGACTCGAAGATCACCTTGACCGCACTGATGTCGTTCTTCCAATTAAAGATGCCCGGACCCCATCTGCCCTCTTTATAGTCGCCATCGATAAACGCAAAGATGACCTTGGATTCGATCGATGGGTCAAGCACGAGTGCCGATGCTAGATTCGTGCAAGCACCCAGCGCAAAGACGATCAGCTTATTGTGGGTGTCTCCGGCATGGGCTCGTTCGATGATGAAACGCGCTGCTGGCGAATCGACAGCAGTCATTGCATCGGGCATTGAACGATCCGCACCGACAGGATGCGGAATTGAATTCCTCAGTCCCATCGCATCGAGTAGCTGCTCGTTGATCTTCTGGCTTCGATGCACCGTTTCGTTCGACTTTGTCGACCGGGTGAAATGCGCTGAGGTCACTCCCTCGACCTGGAACTCAGGCGCGGCAAGGGCTCGAACGATGGCATAAAGATCATCAATTTCGTTTGCCGTATCGGCGTCAACGATGACCCGGACAGGAGCATCCGCTCGACCCGGAGTTGCAAAGCCGCAGCAAAGGAGAACGGACAGAGTCAGTAACAAGCAACAACTTTTCATACATCGACCTTCTGAGATTTCAATTCCTCCCACAGCATGTCGCCAGAGGATTTCCCAAACGTGGGCGGCGATTGATTCAACGCAGTCACCGGCACGATTGCTTCGCTTGCCAATGGGTGGCCAGTTTACCATGATTCGCCGCCATCGCGACGCGTGCGGGACAAGCGATCGTCTGTACCGGCTCCCAGGATGGCCAACGGGGACAGGGCCAACCGGGGACAGCGGGGCCAACGGGGCCAACGGGGACAGAGCATCTTGTGGGGACAACGGGGACAAGCATCTTTGACAACGGGGACAGAGCATCTTGTGGTGGCATGCGTGAGTAACGAGAGCGGACTAGCTGTGGACGCTCGGCACAGCTTCACGGTTGCCACGACCGAAACCATCGTCGATCGCGGGGGATCTCGCTCGAGATCAAGCGAAATCGAGCCAATGCCGCGCATGTTCATCTATCGGCGACTCTTTGCGACGCTCGAGAGCTAAAAAGAGGGACGCGGGCAAGCTAATCCGCGCGGGTGAGCAGCTCTCGAGCTCGTCGCCGCAAGTGATAGCGGCGGTGCGTCCGGTGGCTTCGCAGCGGATCGACAGACTCGGGGCGCCCCGCGACCAGGCAAAATAACGGGGACAACGGGGACAGAGCACCTTGTGCGGGTACGCGTGAGTAGTATCCAGCGGGGACAGAGCATTTTGTATGGGCACGTGAGACTAGCGAGAGCGGACTAGCTGTGGACGCTCGGCACAGCTTCACGGTTGCCACGACCGAAACCATCGTCGATCGCGGGGGATCTCGCTCGAGATCAAGCGAAATCGAGCCAATGCCGCGCATGTTCATCTATCGGCGACTCTTTGCGACGCTCGAGAGCTAAAAAGAGGGACGCGGGCAAGCTAATCCGCGCGGGTGAGCAGCTCTCGAGCTCGTCGCCGCAA